>CBEUNK010000072.1:0-13417 GCA_965544455.1 uncultured Thiogranum sp. | reverse complement strand
GACGGGGGTATGCCGTCAGGGAACCAGCCGCATTGGCAACAATCCGCGCACGGCAGTCCCGGTAAACCACCCGCGCCCGGTTCAGTTCATCCCCGGGAAGATGAATTTGCGAATAATCGGTCGGCGTTCTCTCGATATGTCCGCTGCGGATTCTGTCGGACGTATCACCCAGGCGGGCCCTGCCGGTCTGGCTGAACAGCTGATAGCGCTCGCTTAACGGTGTATCCAGCGCCAGCCAGTCAGTGAGCCCGGGCAACAACTGTTCCGGCGCGGCCTGCAACAGTTCCGCATCGTAATAGTAATAGGGCCGCCCCGCTGACTGGCAGAAATCGGCCAGCGCCTGCACCCGCTCGATGTAATACGTCGTCGCCCCTGCCGGTGAGGCATAGGGTTCGTCCGCCGCCTTCCTGGAAAACAGGTCGACAATGCTTTTTATAGCCTGCTCCGGCGCCAACAGGGACACCAGCAGTTTCAGCTCGACCGGGCCCAGCCGTTCAGGGTACAGCCGGTAATCATTGTGCAACAGCTTGTCGAACACATAGTGGCTGCCCGCCTTGAGCGCTTCATAGCGCTGCAGCACCTCCAGCTGCCTGTCCAGGGCGGCGGCATCCTCGTAGCTGATGTGCATCTCGAAATAACCATTGATCCACGGATGTGAACCGAGGATATGCCCCGCCAGGCTGGTATAAGCCCGCATGTGGCTCAGCAGGAAAATCCTCGAGTAGTGTTCAGGCATATTAATAAACCATCGCGGCCATGAGGCCGCGATCAAACAATTTAAGTGGGATCACAGACATCTCCGCCTATCTTGTCCCGATAGAACGGTTCGGCCAACAGCGGTGCATCAGAGCTTGAGAGACCCAACTGCAGCAGTAGGTAACGCAAGTGCTTCGAGAGGTTGTTACGCTCCTCCAGAGAACGGGCCTGAATCAGTAATGACTCAACTGACCGAATCTCTTTGCGCAACTGCAGGTCATGCGGGAGGTAGCCGGCACGCAATTCCTCCGGCACCAGCGCCTCGTCCCCCAGGTCCAGCGGCGTCCCCTCGCCCGGCAAATCGTCCAGCTCGCCGCGCTCTATGGCTTCGGCAATTTTCTGCTCGGCGAGTCGGTCGATGATGAACATGCGCTGTTTGTATTAAACGGGGTCAGAGAGCAATTATTTCTAATATTAGAGCAAATTGGTCTCTGACCCCATTTAATTCCACCCCGGTCGCAAGAACACCACCGGGTGTACCAGGTCCCTTTATCTTGCCCTGTTCATTTTTCACGCGTTACTTCTCCGATTCCTGTTTTTCTTCGCGCAGCCGCCGCCGGTATTTTGCCCGGGCCAGCGCCTGCATGTCTTCGACGGTATCCCGTTCGTCGAGGATCTCGCGGCCCAGCAGGGTCTCGATGACATCTTCCAGGGTGACAATGCCCGCCGTCTGACCGAACTCGTCTTCCACCAGGAACAGGTGCGCACGGTTCTTGATAAACAGGTCGAGCAGCTGCGGGACCGGCAGCTTTTCGGACACCCGGGTAATCTTCTTGGCAATTTTCCTGATAGGCTCTGAACCCCGCCCGGCGCGTTCGGCTTCAAACAGGTCCGCGCGAATGACCTTGCCCGTGATGTCATCGATGCCTTCACCGAAGATAGGCATTCGGGTGAACTGGCGCGTTTCCACTTGATCCAGTGCTTCGGTCACCGTCAGGTTCTGATCCAGCATGTGCACCACGGTGCGCGGCGTCAGTATCTCTTCGGTGCGAACTTCACGTAGTTTCAGGACATTTGCCAGGTATTCGTTCTCCTGTGACATCAGTGTGCCGTCCCTGAGCCCCAATGAGGCCAGGGCGATGATTTCCTCGCGGGTGATCCCTATCTCTTTACTGCGACTGAACAGCCTGGTCAGGCGCGTGGAAATCCACACCAGTGGATAGACCAGCTTAACCAGCCAGGCAATGACAAAAGCCGACGGTATGGCCAGTTGCCGCCAGAAGGTCGCGCCCAGGGTTTTCGGAATAATTTCCGAGAAATACAGGATAGCCAGCGTCAGCAGCACCGCAATCAATGTTTCCCATTCGGCGCCAAACACCTGCAAGGCCTGCGAACCGACACCGGCCGCCCCCATGGTGTGCGCAAAGGTGTTCAGGATCAGGATGCTGGAAAGGGATTCATCCAGGCGTGCCTTGACCCGTTTCAGCATTTCCCCGGCACGCGGTCGATCCGACAGCGTTTGCTCGGCAAAGCTCGGTGTCACCGACAACAGCACGGCTTCGAGTATCGAGCACAGAAATGACACGCCGATGGCGACAGCCAGATAGGCAAACAACAGGGTCATGGTGGATTACCGTGAATCATCGGCCTTTCATTGTTCACTATTCGTGGTACGGCTGTCTATTTCAACCATTCCCGTGCCGTTTCCGTCACTGCCGCCACCGCCGGATGCGAGATCCGGCGTTCGACGGATATCGCATAGAACTGCTCACGCACGTCCCCGGTGTTGCCAACGACCTGCACCGCGTACTGCCTGGCCACCTCTGCAGCGATGGCCGTGGGCACCATGAAAACGCCGGCACCGGCCTGGCCGAAGACTTTCATCAGTGCGCTGTCGTCGAATTCACCGACAATACGCGGATAGATGTGCAGGCTGTCGAACCATTGGAACAGTCGGGCCTGCACCAGGTTGGTTTCGCTGGGAATCAGCAAAGGCGCGCCATTCAGGCTGTGCGGAAAGTTTTTGCGCAGGCCCCTGGCCAGTTTCGGCACGGCCAGAAAGCTGATACCGCTTTCACCCAGCGCGTGATTGAAGCCGCGCACGTTCAGGCCGGGCGGGATCGGGCCGTCGGCGATCACCATGTCGATGCGGTGCAGCGCCAGTTCGGCCAGCAAGGCGTCGAGGCTGTTCTCCCGGCAGACGATGCGCACCGGATCGGGCAAGTCCAGCGCCGGCGCGAGCAGCCGGTAGGCAATGGACTTGGGCACCACGTCGGCGACGCCCACCTTGAACACCACGGGCCGGCCGGACGGCAGGTTGCGCACGGCCTCTTCCAGTTCGCCGCCCAGCGAGAACATCTCGTCGGCGTAGCTGAGCACCAGCCGGCCGGCTTCGGTGAGCTCGAGGTTACGGCCCGCCTTGCTGAACAATGCCTCGCCGAGGCTGTCTTCCAGCAGGCTGACCTGGGCGCTGATGGTCTGCGGCGTCAGGTGCAGGCGCTCGCTGGCGCGGGCGATACCGCCCTGTTTGGCCACCATCCAGAAATAGTGCAGATGCTTGTAATTGAGCATGGCTGTTTATCTCTTCGGTTTTTTCGAATGTTAATACAATAATATTCGACTTTTACTGGGTTTAAAAGCCCACTAGGCTAACTCTCGAACTCAACCGATACGGTAACGAGGAGGCAGGCATGCAGCTGGAAATACAGGCACGCGGTTTTACCCTGACACAGGCCTTGCGCGGCTACATGGAGCGCCGCCTGAATTTTGCACTGAGCGATCGCTACGCCGTCATCAATCATGTTCGCGTGCGGCTGTCCGATATCAACGGGCCGCGCGGCGGCCGCGATAAACGTTGCCACGTGCAGGTGATCCTGCCCGGACAGGCACCGATGGTCATTGAAGATACCGAATCCGACCTGTATGTCGCCATCGATCGCGCGTGCGATCGTGCCCGCCGCACGCTGACGCGCCGGCTGGGGCGGCAGCGTGATAAAAACCGCATGCTGTCACCGGGCGACCGGCAACTGGCCGGCGGCACCCCACACCTGCAGGGTTCCTACTGACTTTTACGCTCACCAGGAGACACACCACATGAATACCGACATCCTGAATTCAGCCGGCAGATCGCAAACCAGTGTGCTGAGCACCAACCGGGTGATCCGCAACACCTACCTGCTGCTGTCGATGACGCTGCTGTTCAGCGCCGCGACCGCCGGTGTTTCGCTGGCGCTGAACCTGCCCCACCCCGGCCTGCTGCTGACCCTGGTCGGCTACTTCGGCCTGCTGTTCGCCACGACGAAGTTCCGTAACAGCGGCCTGGGGCTGGTGTTTGTCTTTGCGCTGACGGGTTTCATGGGCTACACGCTGGGGCCGATCCTGAGTGCCTATCTCAGCCTCCCGAACGGCGGCCAGATCGTCATGACCGCCATGGGTGCGACCGGCGCGATTTTCTTCGGCCTGTCGGGCTACGCCCTGATGAGCCGCAAGGACTTCAGCTTCATGGGCGGCTTTCTCATGGTCGGCATCCTGGTGGCGTTCCTGGCAGGACTGGGTGCGGTGTTTTTCGAAATGCCCGGCCTGTCGCTGGCCGTCTCGGCAATGTTCGTGTTGCTGATGGCGGGACTGATCCTGTACGAGACCAGCAATATCATTCACGGCGGCGAGACCAACTACATCATGGCCACCGTCACCCTGTTTGTCGCCATCTACAACCTGTTCACCAGCCTGCTGCACCTGCTCGGCTTCATGAACGGAGAGGAATAGCGCCCATCGCGGCCTCATGGCCGCGATTAACGATTCGAGAAATCGAGCAAGAAACCGAGGGTCAGAGAGCAATATGCTCTACCATTGAGAAACAATTGCTCTCTGACCCCCTTTAGTCCGACAGCACTCAAACACCCGGCGGATACTCGGCAAACACCGGCAGATCATCAGAACAGGACCATTCCGCCCGCGAGTCCCAGAAGATGCGCGCCTGGGCAGGCAGGGGTGCCGGTGTATCCAGTGAACCTGCCGGGATGATCACGCCGTCGATCTGCGGGAACACCCGCGGCATCGGGCTGCCGCAATGCTGACAGAAACAGGTATAGAAGCGCTCCGCCTCCGGCACCTTGTAGTGTGACAGCAGGTCCTCCCCTTCCAGCCAGCGAATGGCGGTATGCGGCGTGACCAGCAGATTGCTGGCATGGCCGGTACCGGTCGATTTCCGGCAGCGCCGGCAGTGGCAGTGATAGAAGCGTTGGGCCTCGCCGGTGACTTCGTAGCGGACAGCGCCGCACAGGCAACTGCCCGTCAGTGTTGTATTCATGCCTTCCTCCCCGGAGTTCAGATCAATCTGTCCCCTATTGACGCTAGCCTTCAAAAAGCCTTTCGATCTCTTCCTTGCCCAGGGTTCCCGGAATATAGGTGTTGCCCCAGGTGAGCATGGCCTGTAACACCGGCGCGAGATCCTGGCCTTTTTCGGTTAAATGGTAGCTGTACCGCGGCGGTCGTTCCTGGTACAGCTCGCGCCGCACGACACCTTCGTGTTCCAGCCGTTTCAGCCGCTCGGCCAGGATGTTGCTGGGTATCTTCTCGGGTGAATCCTGAAACGCCTTGTAGGTGTGTTTACCCAGTAACAGGTCCCGGACCACCAGCAGGGTCCATTTGTCACCCAGCAGGTCCAGGGTGCAGGCCACCGGGCAGATGGAGCGCTTGCAGCTTTCCGATTTGGCGGATTTTTTCCCTTTCATAAATTCAGTATACCACTAACTTGCAATTCTGAAGTTACTGGTCTAGGCTTTAGTCACTTTCGTTTTGCAAGTCGCTGGAGGGGGCATGGAGCTGACGCTGTTTTACATGCCGGGTACACGATCTGAACGGGTGCGCTGGACGCTCGACGAACTGGGGCTGGACTACCGGATTGAAAGGATCGACCTGTTCAAGGGCGAAGGCAACCGCGCTGACTATCGGGCCGTTCATCCGCTGGGACAATTACCGGCGTTGCTGGTCGATGGTAAGGCGATGTTTGAAAGCGGGGCTATTCTGCAGTGGCTGGCCGAGGCCATACCGGGCAGCCGCCTGGCGCCACCCGTGGATCACCCGGCGCGGCGCGCCTTTGACCAATGGATGTATTTCGCCGCAACCAGCCTGGAAGGGCCGGCCTGGAACATGATGCTGCACGGCAACATCCTGCCTGAGAAACACGCGGTCAAATCGATCATTCCGTTCGCGACACAGCAATATCAGCGTGCGCTCCGGGTACTCGATCACGCCCTGACCGGCCGGGACTATCTGCTGGGAAGTGACTTCAGTGCAGCCGATATCATGGTGGGCTATCTGCTGCCCTGGTTTCCGGAGCAGCTGGCCAGATGCGCGGTATTGCCGGCCTATCTCGAGCGCCTGAAACAACGCCCTGCCTGCCCCCGTGAACCCCTGCAATAACAACCTCACATCAACAACGGAGCACCGCTTATGCCACTGCACACGCTTTCACCCGAACTGTACTGGCTGACCCTGACCACCCTGATGACGGCCCTGTTCTGGGTGCCTTACATCATCAACTGGATGGTCGAACAAGGCGTGGTCAAGGCGGTCTGGGATCCCGGCGACTACGACCACAGCACACCGCGGGCAGCCTGGGCCCTGCGAATGTTGCGGGCGCACGAAAATGCGGCCGAGAACCTGGTGATCTTTGCCCCGCTGGTCCTGACCCTGCATGCGCTGTCTATCAGTACCGATGCCACCGTTACAGCCAGTGCCGTCTACTTTGCCGCACGCGCCGCGCATTACCTGGTGTTCACCTTCGGTATCCCCCTGTTACGTGTGCTGACCTTCGCCACCGGCTTCGGCGCACAGATGGTGCTGGGGTTGACGCTGCTGGGTGTGATGTAAGGCAGAATTGTGGAACATCATCGCGGCCAGGGGGCCGCGATAGCATGCTACAACACTCTTCCACTATCTGATTGAACAAATAACTCCAGCTCGGAAGCAAACGCCGCCACCTCATCCAGCAGCCGCAGCTTTGGCGTATCCGGTTCCATCTCGCTGCGTAGCTGCTCAATTTCAGCGTGGAACGCCTTGAACGTGAGGTGCCCCGATTCGCCCTCGATCAAACGGGCACGGCAATGTTCCAGCCACCGGGCCTGCTCCTCGGCATTGAGTGTTTCAGGATAATTGCGTGCCCGGTACCGGAACAACATCTCCGGCAGGCGCTTGTCCGTGAAGTTCCAGCTTTGCGCCCCCAGCACCTGCGGATCGCTGTCGTGGACGGCGTTCATCAGTTTCTTATCCTTGTCATCAAAGAAGCCACCGGCGTAGATCATCAGGTCGGGATCGTGCACCGGCTCGAATTCGCGCGCCGCGAAAATTTTGGCGATCTTCGCCTGGATCGCCTTGCGGGCATTGAGCAGCGTCTGGCGGTTTCGCTTACCCGTCATGAGATCGATCTTGAGCCGCTTTGCCGCGTCCCCGGTCAGGGTCGAGGTGGGGGCGATGACCGGACACTTGTTGACCAGAAGCTGTTTGAGTGCCGGGCGCTCCACGCCATCGGGGAGATCCTCGCTTGCGGTATAGAGCCGCTCGGCCAGCGTCTTCGCTCCGGACTCGAGCAGCAGCGCCGGGTCCTGGGCCAGGTCGAAGACAATGATACTGTTTCGGTTGGTCGGGTGGGCGGCCAGCGGCACCACCAGGCGGGTATTGCCGTGGTCACTGCCATACATCCCGGAGGTATGCAGGATCGGCGTCATCTCCTTCAGGTCGATGTACCTGAGGACTTCCTGCTTGCGCCGCAGCTTGTAGAGAAAAGCGTACAACTTTGGCTGCTTTTCCCTGATCAGCTTCGCCATCGCTAGCGTGGCGTACACATCCGACAGTGCGTCGTGCGCCTGTTCATGCGCAATGCCATTGGCAACGGTGAGTTCCTCCAGCCTGAAGCTGGTGCGGTCGGTGTCGTCGCGCCGTGGCCAGACAATGCCCTCCGGGCGCAGGTCATGGCAGGCACGCACCACGTCGATCATGTCCCAGCGTGAATTGCCGTTCTGCCACTCACGGCCATAGGGATCGTGAAGGTTACGGTAGAGGGTGTTGCGCGTCACCTCGTCATCGAAGCGCAATGAGTTGTAACCCACCCCGCAGGTACCCGGCTGTGCAAGCTCGGCCAGAATACGCGCAATAAACCCGGCTTCCGGCAGGCCCTGCTCCAGCGCCTGCTGCGGGGTAATGCCTGTGATCAGCGACGAGATCGGGTGCGGTAGCGTATCCGGCGCCGGCCGCGCCATGATATTCAGCGGCTCGCCGATGATATTCAGGTCCTCATCGGTACGGACCCCGGCAAATTGCACCGGCCGATCCCGCATCGGATCCAACCCGAAGGTCTCGTAATCGTGCCAGTACAATGTGTTTTGTGTCATCAGTCAGCCAACACCTCTAACAACACTTCCGGCCGTTTCTCCGCAATGCGCAGCAACGCACGTGCCGGGCCCGCCGGCTCCCGGCGACCCTGCTCCCAATCCTGTACAGTGCGTTTCGAGGTACGAATCAGCGCAGCAAAGCTCGCCTGCGACAGGTTGAGTCGTTCACGAATTTTCCGTACATCGATCATACCGGCCGGAATCGGCTCCACGGCTTTGAGCGTGCGCTGGCCACGGCGGTGACTGCCAGCAGCCTTGATACTTTCTTCCAGCTCTTTGTAAAGATCGCGTTTCATTTCAGTTCGGCCTCAACCAGTTTGCGCAGTGCCTGTATCTGTTCACGAGTCAGGTTTTTGACCTCGGCTTTGGCATAAAGGGTCAACAGATAAATCTGGACGTCTGCAGCCATGTAATAATAAATCACACGCATACCGCCGCGTTTGCCGCGCCCCGATCCCCGCCACCTCAGCTTGCGTATACCACCACTGCCGGGAATCACATCACCGGCGGTCGGCCGGCTGATGAGTGCAAGTTGCAGACGCAGGTACTCGTCATCCGAGAGATACCCCTCCCTGTACCGGCTGAAAACCGGTGATTCAAATAAGACCATATCCCTGGTCGCTCCTTCCCTGGAAGACACATACTATACGGCTTTGCCGTATAGGTCAAAGATATCAACTTCAAATTAAAGGAATTAAAGAATTAAAGAATTAAAGGGGTCGGTGACAAATGATAACGATTGTGATTTGTCACCGACCCCTTTTACACCAGATTGGCGGCTCGCGCGTTAAGACACTCGTATTCACCCATCTCAAGTTCACGGCAAATCCCCGGCCGCTTCGCGTAAATCGAACAAAGCAGGCTGTCCCGGTCAAGGGCCGAACACCAGCCATCATCCAGCCGCGCCATGCGCCTCCCGCCCCATTGATCCACCTCGATATAACGATCGGGCACGCCGGTATCGGTGATGAGTAATACTTCCAAACGGCAACAGCAGGCCTCGCAGCTTAGACAGGAAACCGCGGTATCAGGCAGGTTGGCAGCTTTGATGGTCATACCCCGGGCTTGAATTGCATGCCATGTCGATGTCAGCGCCTTATCGGCCGTTCCGGTTGCCCTGGATGGGAGTACCCTGGATATCCCGTTTTTTCTCGAAGGTCACGCGCAGAATGCGATCGCCAAGACACCGCCCGTTCAGCGCATCGAGGGCAGCGCCGGTGTGCTGTTCGTCCAGGTGCACAAAACCGAAGCCTTCACAACGCCCCGTCATTACATCCGTAGCCAGGTCGACAGATCTGACGTCACCAAACTCCGAGAACAGCTTGTTCAGGCTTTCCACGGTCGTACGTGATGATAAATTCTGCACCATCATTTTCGTCATAATTATCCCTTTTGCATCCGCCAGTCATGAAGAAACATCGAAGTTTCCTGCCGGGACTTCTTCGCCGCTTTGCGTAATCCGCGCTACTGCGCGCTTAGTGTACACCCAAATGACAACTGCCCGCTCAGCGCAGAAGCCGGGAATCAACCGAGTCTGACCCTATTGATCAATAATGATGGCTTATCTGTCGGTTATCCTGTACAATGGCTTTTAGTAACAGTTTCATCTTAGTCGTTCCGGTTGTATCTCTCGCAGTAACCAGCAGACCCTCCCGTGATTTCTCGGCATCAAGCTGTTTGCTATTTCATTGTTTATTAACTTTTAAAAGAGGTAACCGGTATGTCTACAGGTACAGTAAAGTGGTTTAACGATAGTAAAGGCTTTGGATTTATCAGTCCGTCTGACGGTAGTGATGACGTATTCGTTCATCATTCCGCCATCCAGGCCGCTGGTTTCAAATCCCTGGCGGAAGGACAGCAGGTAACGTTTGAAACCGAACGTGGCCAGAAAGGTCTCAGCGCTGTCAACGTTATCCCGCAATAACGTTCGCTGATCATTCAGCGATCAGACCAAAAGCCCCGCTCGACAGCGGGGCTTTTATCCACACCATGAAGGCGATCCCCTGTTTCCGCCTTCGAACAGAATACCCTGCCACCGCAGCATACATCGCTCGGCGCCCCGGCTGTCGAGCAGCAAGAGGTAATAGCGCCCCATGGCTAAAGAAGACATGATTGAAATGGAAGGTACCGTCACCGACGTACAGCGCAATTCCCGTTATCGCGTGAAACTGGAAAACGGCCACGAGATTCTGGCATACACCGCAGGCAAGATGCGGAAATTCCGCATCCGCGTGGTAACCGGCGATAAAGTCACCATCGAGATGTCACCCTATGATCTCACCAAGGGCCGCATCAACTTCCGTCACAGGTCTTGAATACAGGAGAAATTGGGGTCAGAGAGCAATTGTTTCTAATATTAGAGAATATTGCTCTCTGACCCTATTTATTACTCGACGATGACCCGCTCGATGGCAAGCATCTGAAAGCTGCCGATCAGCCCCATAGCGTAAGCGATACTCTCATCCTCGACCACGCCCAGCGGGACATGCTGCGCACTGACACCATGACTGATGCGGGTGCCATCGAGCCCAGTCCAGCCATCATCACCATAGTATTCAGCCCACGCATGGCCGTAGGCCAGCACCGGTTCCTCCAGTGAGACATACAGCCCGATCACGGTACGCGCCGGATAGCCGTACATGCGCAGCAATGCGGTCAGCAGGACAGCATGCTCGGTACAATCGCCGGCGCGTGTCCTGGCCACCATCGAGGCCACATCGAAGCCGTGCGCGCTGTTCTTGTCCACGATGTAGTCGTGCACGAACTGTTCGAGTTCGCCCGGCGACGGCTGCTTGCCGTAACGCTGTTCGATGGGTCCGGCCAGGGCCTGTATTACGGGCTCCGTGTAATCAATCAGAAAACTGGCGGCGCGGTGGTGCTCGTTGACGGCTGGTGCAGCAGCCACGGGATAGGCACGCAGGTTGAAGGCGACACCGTCCTCGACAGGTTTCGGCTGATCGATCCAGTGAGCCAGTCGCGCCTGCAGGCCGGCAGGATCCTCGTGCAGGATCCGGTAATGCAACACCGGCGAGTTGGCCGACGCCGCACGCGTATCTTCCACCCGGATCTGGCCGATAAAGAGGTTGCTGTCCGCCGCCTCGAGTGGCCCGGCCACGAACAGGGCCAACCACAGCAAGCCGGCGCGTACACTCAACATGAAATCAATGCGCCCCGTCATGGTTGACTGTTAACGTAGGCCCGCGACAACTGCAGTTCCAGCGGCCCCATCTTGACCGTCATGGACTTCTGCCCCTTGTCGTCGACCACGCCGGTTCCCGTCACGCCCGAGAACGACAATTCATACTCGGGCAGACCGTCGACCCGTTCGCCGGTCGGGTTCAAATCAAAGGTGACCGTCTGCAGCGGGTTGGCGGACGGGACGTAAGCGTCGATACTCATGCCACGCGGCTGGCCACTGGCCGGATTCGCCGCACGGATCATCTCCCGGTGCTGGTGATAGGGTCCGACCACACCCGATGTGGATTGCAATGGTGCGTCAATCGCTTTGCCCTGGAAGGTGCCCGCGACCCGGTAGCCGCCCTGCTCTATCCGGTCGAGGTTGATCGACAGCTTGATCTCACCATTCTCCGCTTCGGCGTAGCGACCGCTGATCAGATCACCATTCCCCTGTTCATAGATAACGTTGTACTCGTCGCGCGCCATGGTATCGCTGGCGGAACGCGGTAACAGCATGGCCGACTCCACCGTGCTCCTGATGTCGCCCTCCGAATCACGCCCGGCACGGTTCACCGTATAACCAATGTTCATGTCACGCAACTGCCACAGCAGCACTTCCTTGTGCAGCAGGTTTTCCCGCGGGGCATGGCGCAGCACCAACGTGGTCGCAAAACTGGCGGCCATCTGCTGGAACGTCTCGCTGTAGCCGGCCTCATCGTGCAGGCAAGCCAGCATGGACGACTCAAACGGAATGACAATACCCTTCAGGACACCGGCCGCTTTTTGCTCGGTGAGGTAAAGCCTCTCCTGGTAAAGGTACGGCACCTGGCCGAAGGTACCCGCATCGATCTTCAGAATCTCAGTCCTGGGCATATCGCTGAGCGGCCGTTCGATCAACTGGCTGAGCGTCGCGGCCGCATCCAGCGCATCATGGTAGACAAAACACTCGGCCGGGGTATCCGTCGCGATCGGGACGGTCACCTGATAAACCCCGTCACGTGGAGTGATTTTCGGATCAGCACTGCCAGCGACCTTCGCCGAGAAAAAGCCGTCTTCAGGCGTCACCGCGTATTCGCCCGAGAGTGGCGCTTCGCGGTCCAGCGCCTGCTGCAGAAAATCCGGAAGCCGGGAGGTTGGTTGCGTGGTCGCGCAGCCACCCAGACAGACGGCAAGGAAAACGGCAACAGCCTTGAAAATATTTGGTTTTTTCATGGGGTCCTCGGGGTGAAGCGGGTACGATACCGTTTGTATCGACCCGCGCGCCGGGGGCTTGATGCGGGTAAACAGGGGTAAAGGGGACGGAAAAAGGGGTCAGACCCCTTTTCTCAGTGATCGTATTTCAAGGCCACAATTTGTGACCTTAAGAGAAATAAATGCAGCCAGAGGAGAAAAATCTGCTCTGACCCCAATTTCCCATGTATAACCTGGCCAATCAAATTGGGCGCTGCAATAAATCCACTCGGATCGGCATAAGAAAATGGGCGCCATCATCGCCCAGGTGTTGCTCAAAACGGTGTTTAACCTGCTGATACACCTCGTCATCGAGCGCATGGTCGGTATGCGTAACATTGAGCACTCTGGTTTCAAAATCTTCGAAACTATCGAACTTCATCGGCGAATTGAAAAACGTTTCTTCGACCAGGACAAACAAGCCTTCATCGACGGCCTTTCTGACTGTATTGAAAGCGGCCTCACGAACCGCCTGCTCATCGTGAAACAACCGCAGAATTTCATTGAAATCACCGGCAAAGACCGGCTCGGATATATAAACCAGGCCACCCGGTTTCAAAACCCGCCTGATTTCCCGCATCGACTGATCCATCAGGTCAAGTGGTACGTGGTGCAACG
This sequence comes from uncultured Thiogranum sp., assembly GCA_965544455.1. Taxonomy (GTDB): domain Bacteria; phylum Pseudomonadota; class Gammaproteobacteria; order DSM-19610; family DSM-19610; genus Thiogranum. Next base: position 305 of record CBEUNK010000072.1, on the reverse strand, counting down.
ACTTAAACATAAACACCACATCGACAGACTCATCTTCCAGTGGGATTTCCTGCGCCCCGGCGAGCCCAAAGGTGACGTTCGGCAAGTCGGTTATCTGTCGGGCTTTTTCATAGGCGATTTCGTCAACTTCCAATGCAGTAATTTTTCGACCCACACCGGAGGTCGCAATGTCACGCGTGATCTCTGCACTACCACAGCCTAATTCCAGAATATTTTTATGATCCAGTGACAACAGGCGATGGTATATGTCGGTTTCAGGACAGTTAACATCAACCTGTTCTGCGGCTATTTTCATTGAGCAACCT
>CBEUNK010000071.1:0-13432 GCA_965544455.1 uncultured Thiogranum sp. | reverse complement strand
TCGGCGAGGCCGGCAAGAAGCTGCACACCGGCCGCTCGCGCAACGACCAGGTCGCTACCGACCTGCGCCTGTACCTGCGCGACCAGATCGATGCCGCCTGCGCCGAACTCACACGCCTGCAGGGCGGCCTGCTGACGCTCGCCGAGCGCGAGGCCGACACCATCCTGCCGGGCTTCACCCACCTGCAGGTGGCCATGCCGGTGACCTTCGGCCATCACATGCTGGCCTGGTTCGAGAACCTGCAGCGCGACCGCGAGCGCCTGCTCGACGCCCGCAAGCGGGTCAACATCATGCCGCTGGGCGCCGCCGCGCTGGCCGGCACCAGCTTTCCCATCGACCGGCACTACACCGCCGAGCTGCTGGGCTTCGACAAGCCTGCGGAAAATTCGCTGGACGCGGTCAGCGACCGTGACTTCGTCATCGAGTTCTGCAGTGCTGCCGCGCTGGTACTCACTCACCTGTCGCGCTTTTCCGAAGAGCTGATCCTGTGGGCCTCGGCGCAGTTCGATTTCATCGACCTGCCTGACCGCTTCTGTACCGGCTCCAGCATCATGCCGCAGAAGAAAAACCCCGACGTACCGGAACTGGTACGCGGCAAGTCCGGGCGCGTCATCGGCCACCTGGTGGGCCTGCTCACCCTGATGAAAGGCCAGCCGCTGGCCTATAACAAGGACAACCAGGAAGACAAGGAACCGCTGTTCGACACTGTCGACACCTTGCTCGGCAGCCTGCGCGCCTTTGCCGACATGGTGCCTGCCCTGCAGGTCAAGGCCGACAACATGCGCCGGGCGGCGGCCAGCGGTTACTCCACCGCCACCGACCTGGCCGACTACCTGGTGCGCAAGGGCGTGGCCTTCCGCGATGCCCACGAAATCGTCGGCACCGCCGTGCGGCTCGGTATCGACAGCGGGCGTGACCTGGCGGAGATGGATCTTACCGAACTGCAGGCCCTGTCACCGGCCATCGAGGCGGACGTGTTCGATGTACTGACGGTAGAAGGCTCGGTGGCAGCGCGTGATCACTTCGGCGGTACGGCACCGCGGCAGGTACGCGAGGCGATTCAGCGGGCGCGGAAACGGCTGGATTGACCTTGTTGCAGGAGCGGCCTCCTGGCCGTGATTCAATCGTATGCGGGCTCTGTTTTATCGCGGTCAGGAGGCCACTCCTACGGATTCAAGCGACCGATTCCCGTTCTGAAAAACCGGCTTCGGCCGTGCTGGACTCTGTCGCCAGTGTCAGTTGCGGTTTACCCAGGTAGTAGCCCTGCACGTAATCCACGCCCAGCCCCCGCACGCGCTGGTAGACCTGCTCGTTTTCGACAAACTCGGCAATGGTCTGCATGCCCATGCCGCGGGCCACGTCGACCAGCGCCTTGACGAACAGCTGGTCGGCGGTGTTGTTGTGGATGTCGCGGATAAAGCTGCCATCGATTTTCAGAATATCCGCACGCAGGTGCTTGAGGTAGGAGAATGACGAGAAGCCGACGCCGAAGTCATCCAGTGACACCCGGCAGCCCAGCTCTCGAACCTTCTGGATAAACTCCATGGCGTTGTTGAGCTGCTCACAGGCAGCCGTCTCGGTGATCTCGAAAGTGATACGCGTGGGTTCGATGCCGGCTTCACGCACTTCACGTTCGATAAGTTCGTACATGTCCTGCCGGCCGACCGACAGACCGGACAGGTTGATGGAATAACCGATATCAGCCATTTCCGCCGGCAGATCTGCCAGGTGGCGTATGGCCTTGGTGACAATATAGCGATCCACCTGCTGGATCAGGCCGAACTGTTCGGCCGCCGGGATGAACTTGCCCGGCGCAATCAGCGCACCGTTGGACTCGCGCATGCGCACCAGCACTTCGTAGTGATGTACCCTGGTGCTGCTGACACCAACGATCGGCTGGAACGCCAGCACCAGCGTATCCTTTTCCAGCGCCTCCATGAGCCGGTCCTTCCACACCATCTGGTTATCCATGCGCTCGCGCATCATGTCGCTTTCATCATAGCGGTGGATGCGGTTCCGGCCACCGCTCTTGGCCGCGCAGATGGCCGCGTCGGCCTTCGCCATGAGTTCGACCGGCACCTTGCCCTGTTGCGGGAACATGACCATGCCGATACTGGCGGTAATATTCAGGGTACGGCCGCCGTAACGGGGTTTCAGCGCGTTGATGCGTTCCAGCAACTGGTGCGCTTTCTCCATGCCCTGCTCCTCGCTCATGGCCGCATAGGCGACTGCAAATTCATCACCGCTGATACGCGCCACGAAGTCCTGTTCGCGTGACGCACGCTTCAGCAGGCCGGCGACCTGCACGATGATCTGGTCACCGGCAGCGTGCCCGGCGGTGTCGTTCACCAGCTTGAGGTGATCGAGGTCCAGCAGCAGCAACACGCCCAGCTGGCCCTGGCGTTCGACCCGGCGTATTTCATGACTGATATCCTGCAGGAAGCGACGCCGGTTCGACAGGCCGGTGAGATGGTCCTGGTTGGCCAGTATCACCATGCGCTTTTCGTCCTGTTTCGCCTTGGTGATATCCCGCGCCGAGCCACGGTAACCCTTGAAGGCCTTGTCGTTGAATACCGGCACGCCATTCAGGCGCAGGCAGTGCTGCTCACCGCCCGGAGCGTGGACCCAGATTTCACTGTCCTTGAAGCCGCGCGGCCTGGGTGTGTTGGTAGCGCGCAGCTGGCCCATCAGTTCACCCAGGCTGGCGCCCGGGAACACCTCGGACAGGGTCCGTCCCAGCCAGCGCTCGGCGGGCATTTCCAGCGTCTCGGAAACACTGCTGGAGACAAAGGTGAAATGGCCGCTGCGATCGGTTTCCCACAACCAGTCGGAGGAACTGGCGGCAAAATCGCGGAAGCGTTGCCGGTTGCGCTCCAGCTCGGAGCGGGATGTATTCAGCGCCCCCAGCATGGCATTGAACGAATTGCCCAGCTGACCCAGTTCATCGCTGCGCCCGACTGATACCTTGTGGTGCATATCACCATTGGAAATCGCCTGGGTGGCACGCGCCAGCAACTGGATGGGACGCGTCAGTGAACGCCGGCTGATAGCGATACCGAGCAGGGCCGCCAGCAGCAGGATGATGGCGGAAAAGTACAGGGCATTTTCGCCCAGTATTCTGAAAGGCGCCCAGTAACGATCATGCGGCGCCGCCAACATAACCTTCACCGAGGCATCGTTGCTGCCGATGCGGTGCAACGCAGGCAGGATGCGCATGCTGTAACGCTGCCCGTCGACATTAACCACAGCATCCGCACCGGCCGGCGTGGCACCGTTCAGCACATTCATCGCCCCCTGCAGATTTTGGATACTGCTGACCAGCAACTGGCTGCCATTGAAAATGGCGAGGTCGGCATAGACCAGCTTGCGCAGTTCATTCAGATCGTTCTGGGTAAAGCGCTTGCCGACCAGCAGGGCACCGACCCTGCCGCCGAGCGGACTTTCGATCGGTACCGCCACCAGTTGTAACCAGCTGTCGTACAGCAGGGCATTGCCGTAAGTCACCGACTGACCGCTGGCCAGCTCCCGGATCAGGCCGAGCAGGGCCGGCGAGCTGAGTACCTGGGGTGACGTATAGTGCGGCTTGTCACCGGCGCCGGCTACGCCACCGGGCCCGGTATCCAGGTAAACGGCCATGAACTCGATGCCGGGCCGGGGATAGAGGTCATCCAGCATCCCCCGCACCGTGCCGATATCACCGGTCAGCGTTGCAGCCAGCAGGCTGGGCTCATCGCGCGCGCCGATGGCCAGTGCGGAAAGCTGTTCGAATCGGTTCTCCTGTGCCTGCACAAAAACTGTCTGGGCACGATCCAGGTCGTCGTGAATACTGGACCCGACGTGATCGCGCACCAGCAGAAAAGCTGCGCCGGCAACGCCCAGCAGCACCACCAGCACCAGCGAGATAATGAACAGGGTGTTTTTCTGTTCGAGGTTCACGGCTCACCCCCGGGGTCACCGCGGCGCCGGTACAGCTGGCCAACGTCGGCACCTGACCTCAGTCCGCTGCCGGTGGCAGCCTGACCGCCACCGTGTGACAGCAGCGTAAGTTCCAGGGGTGGCGGTGCCGTCATGGCGACGACGTCCAGCCATTTCGTTTCAGCCGCCGGCGCAGCCAGCCGCAGCCGCCAGTGCCCCGCCGCCAGCCCGACGAAGTGGAACCGGCCGCCCGGCTCCACCATCTGCTGATAGGGCGTTCCAACAACATCAATGCGGGCGTAACTCTTGTTGTGAATGCGGCAGAAAAAATGTGTCGTACCTGTCTGGTTGAGCTTGAAGGTAGTCCGGGAGCTGCCCGGATCACCGACTTTTCCGACACGTGCCTTCACCGGCTCACCGGGCGACAGGGAAAACAGCTCGTGGTAGACATTGTCGCGATTGATAAACTCGATCGCGTCGCCTTTCTGCACGGTAAGAAATGCCGGTCGCATGCGGTTATTCACGATTTCAATGCGTTGTCGCCGCGCCCGGCGTGGCACCGTGTGCTGTCCCTCGGCCGGCAACAGCGATACCGAGATCCGGCCGGCCCGGGTGGTGCCGCCATTGCCGAACAGCCCCTGGTAGTCGAGGCTGACGGTACCGCGCACCTCGGCCGCGGCCAGCTGCAGCACGGGCAGCACGGCGAGCAAACAGGCAAAAGCGATCAGATTCTTGGCCTTACCGTTGTTCATCGGCGGTTGGTGTTATCCAGAATTCCGGTCTTAGGCATAGCGGCCAGGACTGTGATTTAATGAGTCCGTGACCGACACCCACGCCGATAGCCTGGAACAACTGCGCCACCAACTGGCCGCCTTCGCCCGTCACCGGGACTGGGAGCAGTTTCATTCGCCGAAAAACCTGGCCATGGCCCTGATTGCGGAAGCGGCAGAACTAGTTGAGCATTTTCAATGGCTTAGTGAAGACGAAAGCCGGGGGCTGCCCGCCGGCAAACTGGCCGAAGTACGGCTGGAGCTGGCCGATATCCTGATCTACCTGGTGCGCACGGCCGACCAGCTGAATATCGACCTGGTCGCCGCCGCCCGCGACAAAATAGCCATCAATGAACGCCGCTACCCGGTTGAAAAAGTACGTGGAAAGGCCGGGCGCGCCGCCGACTACGACTGATTCCACTGCCGCAGACACCACCCGGCGATCTGTGATCCCGTCCACGGATCATATAAAGAATCCGTCACAGATTCCGCTATCCAGACAGAGCGTCAACCGATTTTCATTTACCTGTCTGGAGAGTCACCCCGATGACGGAAACCCTGTCCGCACAACACGCCCTGGCGATTGTGGAACACTGCCCGTTTGCCTTGCTGGTCCTGGATATCAGTGGCCGTATCGTCAGTTATAACCAGGCCTTCGAGCGTCTGGTCGGCCGCGCCCAGGCCGCTGAGCTGAAAGGCCACAGCATCACCGACATCGGGAGCCACCCGGCCCGCAGTCTGCTGGGGGCCGAAACCTCCCTTTGCTGGACGGACCGCAATAACACGCCGCACCATTTCGAAATCGAGCATATCGATCTGCCGGGCAAGGAATTCGCGCAGGCCCGCCTGTTTATGGATATCAGCCGTCAGGTGGCGCTTGAGCAGGCACACGACACGCTCAACGAGGAGCTCAAACGGCACACCCTCACTGACCCGGTAACCGGCCTGCTGAACCAGCGCGGTGTGGCACTGGCACTCGAACCACAGGTTGCCCGCTCGCGCCGCTACAACAACCCGATGGCGGTCATCATGATGGACGTGCAATGTCGGTCCGACATCGACGCGGTGCGCCTGCAGGTGGCGCACCTGCTGAAAGACCAGTTACGCTGGGCGGACCTGATCGGCTGCAATGACCAGGGTGAATTCATGCTGGTACTGCCGGAGACCAGCCCGGAAGCCGGACTTCGCCTGGCGGCAAAACTGCAGCAACGTTTGCAGGAATTGGCCGAACGGGAATTCGGCAGTGAAACCGTCGACACCTGTTACGGCGTCACCGGCTGGCGCCGCAGCGACAACGCCGAGACGCTGTTGAAGCGGGCGGCCATGGCATTGTCACGCGCCCGCTCCGAGCACACCTCGCAACCGATTGCGCTGTAAGCAGGGCAAGCACTTGGCACAACCACGTTCCCACAAGCGTAACCCCGCGACCCCGCGGGAAACAGCGGACGAGCGGGTCGTCAAGGCTGACTTCAGTGCAGGCAAGAAAATCACCATCGAGGTCGACGCGCTGGAAATGCGCGCGGTCAAGCGCCGTTTTGTCGCGCTGAATACCGATCGCCTGCGCCGCGTCCAGGATTCGCTGGAAATGCGCCAGCGGGCATTCATCCAGCTGCTGCCGTTGCTGTTCCATATCAATCACCCCATGCTGCCGGGTTACCTGTCGAATAAAACTCCCTGCGGCATTTCAGACTATGCACCCGGCAAGCGCTGTATCCAGGCGGCCCGCAAACTGGCCAGGAGCTTCAGCTACCAGCGTCGGGCACAGCGCCGTTACTCGATCCACGCGCTGTACCTGATGGGCAGCACCGGCACCATCGCCTATTCGAAAGCCAGTGATTTCGATATCTGGGTCTGTCACCGCCCCGGGCTGCCACAAGACCAGGTCGAGGCCTTGCGTGAGAAGGCCGACAGCGTGCAGAGCTGGGCCGAATCGCTGGGACTTGAAGTGCATTTCTTCCTGATGGATGACGTCTCGTTTCGCGAACAGGAACACCAGCAGCTGTCCAATGAAAATGCCGGCAGTTCGCAGCACCACCTGCTGCTCGACGAGTTCTACCGTACCGGGCTGCTGGTCGCCGGTCGCTTCCCTGTATGGTGGCTGGTACCGCCCGAATACGAATGCCACTATGACAAATACGTTGAAAAACTGATTCTCAACCGCTTTATCAAGCCCAATGACATCGTCGACTTCGGCGGCCTGTCTCACCTGCCCAGCGAGGAATTTTTTGGCGCAACCCTGTGGCAACTTTACAAGGCCGTGGATTCACCCTACAAGTCAATTATCAAGATCCTGCTGATGGAGGCGTATGCCAACCAGTACCCCGATATCGACATACTGGCCATGCGCTTCAAGAAAGCCGTACACCACGGTGATGTCCAGCTGGACCAGCTGGACCCCTATGTCCTGATGTGCAACACCGTCGAGGAATATCTGTTCGGCCGCAAGGAACTGGAACGCCTGGACCTGGCGCGCCGCTGCTTCTATTTCAAGGTCAATGAACCGATGAGCCGGCCCGAAAGGAGCCGGGAGCAATCCTGGCGGCGGGAAGCCATGCGCGACCTGGTGGACACCTGGGGCTGGGGTCAGGCCAAACTCGCCTCACTCGACCAGCGTGACCAGTGGAAAATAAAGCGGGTGCTGGAGGAGCGGCACATACTGGTCGACGAACTGACACGCAGTTACCGCGCCCTGTCGCAGTTCGGCCGCGAACAGAACAACGAGCTGACCATCCGCTCGGATGACCTGAACCTGCTGGGCCGCAAACTGTACGTGGCCTTCGAGCGCAAGGCCGGCAAGGTGGAAATGATCAATCCCGGCATATCCCGCGACCTTTCCGAGGAACGGCTGTCGCTGCACCAGGTGGACGAGGAAGAACAACGCAGCTGGATCATGTACCGTGGTACCGTACTGCCAGGGGATGCCGACGAACACACGCCGCTGAAACGCAGCGTGGGACTGCTGGAACTGCTCGCCTGGTGTCACTTCAACGGACTGGTCAACCGCAATCCCTCGACCATCAGTATTCAACCGCCGGATGCCAGCCTCGGCCAGTGGGAACTGCGCTGTGTGCTCGACTGCCTGCAGCAGATGTTTCCGCGCGGCAAAACGCCCGAGAGCGACATGCAGGCGCTGGCCGGAAAAGCAGTCGTCCGGCAGGCCGGCCTGTTCATCAATCTTGCCCGCGACCCCATGTCCAAACTGACACGTAACGGCATGCAACTGGTCAGCGAACGCATCGATCCGCTGAGTTACGGCGGCCAGTGGGAAAACCTTGCCGTCAGCTTCGAAATGATCAATGTCACATCATGGGGCGAGGTGCTGACGTTTCGCTATACCGGGCGCGCCGCCTTGCTCGACTGCCTGTGTGACTACTTCGCCTGGTCACCGGTGAATTCCGGTACGGTGCCGCCGCCAGTACCCTGCTCCAGCTTTTCCTCTTCCCGTGGTGCGATTATTGCCCGGCGTCTGGAAGAGCTGTTCAACGAAACCACCGAGTTTTTCTACCGCAATTACTGGCGCCGACATGCCCGCTATGCCCTGCGCATCGGGCAGCACTACTATGTGCTGCAGTGTGAAAACGATGTGCCCCGATATTGCGAGTTTGATTCACAGCATACGCTGCTTAATTACCTGGCCAGCCCGCAATCGGCTTTCAGCCCCGTCAGGATCGACAGCCAGACCCTGGATGATTCGCCCCTGCCGCTGATACTTGAGCACAATCGTGAAGGTGTGGTGCAACTGTTTTTCAGGGTCCAGGGACCACGCGCACACGTCTATGTGCTTGATGAGCGCGGCTCGCTGTTCCACCAGACCGTTGCCTTTCACGACCGGCAGACACTGCTGGGGCAGTTCCAGCAGTTTTTCGACGCGGTCCGCTACCGCTTGCGTAACATGAGCCTGCCCAGCAGCCTGGTGGACAACGAGGATTTCCAGTACCACCAGGTGACACGTGACAACCAGGACAATTACCAGCTGGAGGTACTCAGGGCACCATCCTATACGAGCAAGTCAGGGTTCATGGATGTACAGGTTATCGGCGACCTGGATGACGAGCGACACGGATCATTCAGTATTTTCTGCGGCAACCGTGAATTTTCGGCGCTGGAATACGGCGACCGCCTGTTCCAGGAAGTAGCCGGTCACATCACTCGCAAGCGCAGCAGTGGCAGCTGTTACCCGATTTACATCACCGATATAGACGTCAACCCGGCCATGCTCGGCGGCAGCAAGGCCGACGGCGTGCAAACCATACATTTTCTCAGCTACAAGAAGCGTATCGAAAGCCTGCTCAATGAAGCCCTGCAGAACATGAAACCACCGGAAGCTGCCGACTGAGCTCCGTTGGCCCGGCAGGCTACTCGGCGTTACGCACCTTTTCCAGAATATCGTGGATAGCCGCTTCCCAGCGGTCAAAGCTGGCCCGCAGGGCGGGATCTTTATAGAAAGGCCGCAGGTGCTCGAAGCTGGCAGCAACCAGCAGGGTGTCGTCACCCTCGGCGAAAATGGCGATTTTCAGCGGCAGATAGGGGATGAGGTCGGGGTATTTCCCGGTAATTTCCTGTACGTCTTCCAGGGTACTGAAGAACACCACCCGGTACTTGTCGGTCTTGAAGCCGGATTTGGTCAGACCGATATCCACGCGCTGTACCCGCGACACCTGGTAGCCCTGTGCCTTTATCGTCTGCTGCAGAAAAGCCATGGCCTCGGGGAAGCTCATGGTAGTACGCACCATGTACAGGTCTTCGGCACCGGCCACGCTGCAGACCAGTAACAATAAGCCGGTAATGACCGCCTTCATAGCGTGGCCTCCTCCATGATCTCGGCATACAGGTCGTGCATCTTCTGGCAGGCCTTGTCGAGCTCGCTGTTATTGAACAGGTGGCTGAGGTTCTTTGGATTGATACTCATCACTTTCACGCCCTGCCCGGTTTCGAGGACCGTCACGCGACAGGGCAGAAACACACCGACACGCGGATCTATGGCCAGGGCATTGTTAAGGAATCCAAAATCACAGAAATACAACATCACGGCACGAGGGTTCTCTTTACCGGCTTCCGCCAGCCCCTGCTCCAGTTTCTGTTCCCGTATCACACGGAAGTTGTGTCCAACGACGGACTCCTTCAAATTGGCCAGCGTCTGCTCGAGATCATAGGACGATTCGTATTGCAGCATGGGTTCGTTGTCCATTTCGGTGGTCAACGCCCGGCGATCATTCAGCGTTCTTATGTAAGCGACAATATCATCGGCATCGGCGTCTTTCAGGCCCAGCGACTTTATCGAGGGCATGGGTGTTCCCTGCCGGCCGCGCAGCAGCGTGGCTTTCAGCATGGCGTCGCTCGCCGCGGCCTGGAAACCGGCGTTACTCAGCGACGGCGCCATCACCGCGGCACCGCGCGGCCGCGAAAATGTCACGCCGGTACCGGTACCACCATGACCCCGCTTACCATGGCAGGCAACGCAATGGTCGGTATACAGAACTTTTCCGCGCGTGGCATCGCCCGCCACTCGCGTCTTGGAATAGCTGGGAGCCGCTGCATCAGAAAAGCTGCGCAGGTAGGTGATGATGGCGTCGACTTCGCTGTCCTGCAGGCGCGGAAACGCCGGCATTACCCGTCCCGGACGGCCGTTGCGGATTGTGCTGCGAAAATAGTCGTCGCTGGCGACAGCCAGGAAATCGGGCAGGTCGAGCGGCACGCCCACACCACCGTCGCCGCCTTCACCGTGACAGGCGGCGCATTTCTGGTGGAACAGCAACGCACCGTCCGCGGCGGATGCCGCCCCGCTCGCGGTCAGGCTTATACCCATAAAACAAAAAAGGATTAATAGCATTCTATTCATGGTCGGGCATTTTGCCGGGTGTCAATGCGATACGCTTTGATGTGGGTCAAAGGGGTGCCGACAGACGCGCCCTGATCCAGTCACGCAGACTGTCAATCTGTTCGGGGCACAGGCTGTGCTCCATTCTATAAGTATTAAAATCCACCTGAAAGCCTTCAGCCCGCAGAAAATCAACCGATTGCTGTGCCGCCGTATAGGGTACCACCGTATCCTGCAGGCCATGATCCATCCGAATAGACAACCGTGCAGGATCAGCGCGCCTTTCCTCCGCCAGGCGCCCGCGCAGCGGCAGGTAGGCCGACAGGCCCAGCACCCCGGCAAGCGGTTGTGCATGGCGCAGCGCGGTATGCAATGCCACGGCACCGCCCTGGGAGAACCCGGCCAGCAGAATATTTTCGCTGCGCACACCCCGTGCCTGCTCCTGCTCGACCAGCGCCAACAGGTGATCACGCGCACGTTCGATACCCGTCGCATCTTCCCGGCCGTCAAAGCTCAGGTCATAAATATCGTACCAGGCACGCATGCGCATACCGCCGTTCAGCGTCACCGCCTGTACCGGCGCGTGCGGCAGGATAAAACGTGCACCGAGCTCGTCGGCCAGCCCCCATTGCCGCACCAGCGGTTCGAAGTCATGACCGTCGGCGCCCAGGCCATGCAGCCAGATGACCGCACAGCGCGCAGCCACGCGCGGTTCGATTTCAATCTTTTCCAGCATGGTTTTCCCCCGGCCCGTCCGGCGCATGGTACCGGTTCACGCGACGCCGGGCACGCCTTGATTTGGGCTTTGCGCAACAGCTTCGTATACTGCGCTCTCATATCGATACAGGGCCCGAGCATGAAAATCGCTTCTGTCTGTAAATTCACCGCCCGGCTGGTGCTGCTGGCGGGTGTAGCGGGCCTTTTGCCCGGCTGTGGGCAGTATGGCGATCTCTACCTGCCCGAACCTGCCCCTGCCGAACAGCCGCCTGTGCCACCGGCAGACCAGCCGCAGGCCGACGACCGTGAGCAGGAACAGGAACAACAGGACCCGTAAGCAGCGTGGATTTTTTCGACTACCGAAATGGCCGCCTGATGGCCGAAGATGTGGATGTGCAGCAGCTGGCCGCGGCACAGGGAACCCCCCTGTACGTCTATTCACGCGCCACGCTGGAACGCCACTGGCATGCCTTTGACCGCGCACTCGGCACCCACCCCCACCTGGTGTGCTATGCGGTGAAGGCCAACTCCAACCTGGCGGTGCTGGCCCTGCTGGCACGCCTCGGTTCGGGATTCGATATTGTCTCCGGCGGTGAGTTGGCGCGGGTACTGCGCGCCGGTGGCGAGGCAGCACGCATCGTGTTTTCCGGTGTCGGTAAAACCGCTGCCGAAATGGCATTGGCGCTGGAAGCCGGCATCCGCTGCTTTAATGTCGAGTCCACGGCCGAACTGGAGCGCCTGAACACGGTGGCCGCCGCACACGGTGCCTGCGCGCCGGTTTCGTTGCGCGTCAATCCCGACGTCGATGCACGCACCCACCCCTATATTTCCACGGGGCTGAAGGAAAACAAGTTCGGTATCGGCGTCGCGACGGCACTGGAGGCTTATCAGCAGGCGGCCGCATCGGCTAACCTGGCGATCACGGGCATTGACTGCCATATCGGCTCGCAACTGACCGAGATCGCCCCCTTTGTGGATGCCCTGGACCGGGTGCTGGACCTGGTTGGCCGTCTCGAAGCGGCCGGTATTCACCTGCAGCATATCGACCTGGGTGGCGGCCTGGGCGTGCCCTACCGCGACGAACACCCGCCCACACCGGAAGAGTATGTGCGGCCTTTGCTGGCCCGGCTGGCCAGCAGCGACAAGGAGATTCTTATCGAGCCCGGCCGCGCCATTGCCGCCAACGCCGGTATCCTGGTGACCGAAGTACAATACCTGAAACAGGGCGAGGACCGTAACTTCGCCGTTGTCGATGCCGCCATGAACGACCTGTTGCGGCCGTCGCTGTACGGTGCCTGGCAGGACATCGTACCGGTAGTGCAGGGCGATGCACCCGCCCGGGAATACGACGTCGTCGGACCGGTGTGCGAAACCGGCGACTTCCTCGGCAAACAGCGCCATCTCGCCATACAGCCCGGCGACCTGCTGGCCGTCCGCTCCGCCGGCGCCTACGGTTTCACCATGAGCTCCAACTACAACAGCCGGCCGCGCGCGGCGGAAGTACTGGTGGACGGTGACAAGGCGCACCTGGTGCGGGCCCGCGAGTCTGTGGACAGCCTGTTCCACGGCGAAGCCATTCCGGACTTGTGAGTCCCGGCCTTGCGGCGTATCCCCGAACCGGAACTGATGGCGGGCAGCGAGCAGGCCCGTGCCTACGCAGAGGCCGATTTCAGTGAACCGCACGACCGCTTCGTGGCCCTTTTCCGCGAACGTTTCGGCGACCGCCTGGGCGCCACGGTGCTGGACCTGGGCTGCGGCCCCGGCGACATCTGCCGCCGCTTCGCGCGCGCTTACCCCGACTGCCACCTGCACGCGGTTGATGCCTCCCGCGCCATGCTGGAACTCGGCCGGCGCGACAGCGAGCGGCACGGCCTGGCAACACGCATCCGGTTCATCGAAGCCTACCTGCCTACGGCGGAATTGCCACAGCGACACTATGACACCATCATCTCCAACAGCCTGCTGCATCACCTGCCGAACCCCGACACGCTGTGGCAGAGCATCCGGCATTTTGGTCATGCCGGCACGAAGGTGCTGGTGATGGACCTGCTGCGACCGGAAACCACAGCACAGGCCGCCCGGCTGGTCGATGACTACGCGGCGGACGAGGCCGATATATTGCGCCAGGACTTTTTCAATTCACTGTGTGCGGCGTACCGGCCGGATGAGGTCGCGGCGCAGCTGCAGGCCCGGGGACTGGATGAGCTACAGG
>CBEUNK010000070.1:0-13647 GCA_965544455.1 uncultured Thiogranum sp. | reverse complement strand
CGCCGGCTGTATGTTGAACGGACCAATATCGGACTGTAAAAGTACCACAATGTCGTCGGCTGTCGCATTCATCAATCCCGGTCGGATCGGACCACGCGTGATTCCGGGGACATAGGGCATGCCGTTGATATGAATTGAAGGCGCTGTCATAAGCAATCAATAATTATTGACGCTGAAATCCCGGGAGTATAGGTCGAATAAATGCCCTTTTCATGTCACGTCAACGGATTATCCGCGGCTTGTGACCAGATCGTGACTCACTGCAGATCACACCAGTCCTTTTCGCTCACATTCAGTCACATTTCTACCGTGCTTGTGCGCGTAACCTGCTGATGTTAAAGTAATCGTAGTTGGAGCTTTGCATTCGTAACGCGAAGGTCGGGAGTTCGCCCATCCCCGGCTCCACCACATTCTCCAGGACAAGAACATCAGGCCCGTGTCAGACCAATCAGCCGACACCTCAAGTCACCCGGATCCCAAAGCCGAGAACCTCGACCCGGTATTTATCAGCGAACAGCAGTTCGATCGCGCCACGCGACATATCAAGGATTTGAAGCGGGGCCTGATCGATTTCCTCAAACAACCCAAGCGCACCACGATCGTCAATTTCCCGATCGAGCTGGACGACGGTTCGGTCAGCAGTTTTCAGGGCTACCGCGTGGTCCATAACCGGGTATTCGGCCCCGGCAAGGGCGGCATCCGCTACCACCCCGAGGTGACGATCGAGGAAGTCATCTCCCTGTCCAAGCTTATGACCTGGAAGTGCGCCCTGGTCGAGATTCCTTTCGGTGGCGCGAAGGGTGGCGTTGTCTGTGACCCTAAACGTTTAAGTGAAAGCGAGTTACGCCGCATCACCCGGCGTTTCACCACCGAGCTGTTTGACGTCATCGGCCCGTATACCGATATTCCCGCCCCCGACCTGTACACCGACGAGCAGACCATGGCATGGCTGTTTGATACCTACGACATCCTGCACCCGGGATTCAACAACCGGCCCGTGGTCACCGGCAAGCCCATCGAAATGGGTGGCTCCATCGGTCGCCACGACGCAACCGGCACCGGTTGCCTGTATGCCACCGAACGTTTCCTGTCGAAAGCCCTGATCCCCGAGCAACAGGAACTCGCTGGTGCGCGGGTCGTGATCCAGGGATTCGGCGATGTCGGCTCGGTGGCCGCACAGGCTTTCTTCCGCAAGGGTGCCAGGATAATCGGGATCAGCGACAGCCAGGGTGGCATATACCAGGAAGATGGTCTCGATCCGGACGAGGTAAGGAAATTCAAGAAAAAGAACGGCACGGTTGTCGGCATGGCAGACACCCTGACCATCACCAACGACGAACTACTGGAACTCGAGTGCGACATTCTCATTCCCGCGGCCCTCGGCAACCAGATCCACGAGGGTAACGCCAACAATATAAAGGCCAAACTGGTTGTCGAAGCGGCGAACAACCCCACCACCCCGGCCGCCGACGATATCTTAAGTAAAAAAGGCATCCATGTTTTACCGGATATCCTGGTCAATGCCGGTGGGGTTACTGTGAGTTACTTTGAATGGGTACAGAACCATTCCAATGAACAGTGGGACCTGAAACAGGTCAATAAAAAACTAAAAGCGAAAATGCACAGCGCCGTCGATACCGTGTTCAAGCGCTGGCAATGCTTCGTCGTGGGCGATGAACCCCGCATCAACCATTCGCCGGACTTCCGAACCACCGCACTCATTATCGCCATCGAACGGGTCACCCGGGCGACACTGATGCGCGGCATCTGGCCCTAGGCCGGCTCGATACACTCAGGCCCGTCGTTTGTCGGGCTGTTCACCCGGCGGCTGACCGGGCCGGTTTCCAGCCGGCCGGCGTAGGGCACCAGCAGTGATTCCAGCCGCGCGCGGTTGAAATGTGCCGGGTTCAGCCAGCTGTTGTACTGTGCCGGGTCAAGGATCACCGGCATGCGGTCATGGATCGGCCGCATGGCCGCATTGGCCGCGGTGACAATGATGGAGCAGCTGTCGAAGCCTTTCCCCTCCTTATCCCAGTGATCCCAAAGCCCGGCAAAGGCGAAGAGCTCACCGCCTTTCATCCGGATATGATACGGCGTTTTCTTATCACCTTCGCGTTTCCACTCGTAGAACCCGGTGGCAGGAATCAGGCAGCGCTTACGCTTGAAAGCATCCCGATAGGTGGGCTTTTCCGCCACCGTCTCGGCACGGGCATTAATGGTGGAATATTTCGGTTTTGCTTCCTTCGACCAGTGCGGCACCAGCCCCCACTTTGCCGGCAGCAGTTCCCTGCCGGCGTCGCCCTGGCGCACGATCGGCACGGCCTGACCGGGCGCAATATTGTAGTGCGGTGACAGGTCACCGGTATCAAACAGATTTTGACCAATATCGAAGAAATCGACCAGCGCCTGCGCGTCAGTGATCAGGTTGTAGCGGCCGCACATAACTGTCCCGTTTTCATACGGCCCAGCATAACCGGATAGTGACGCATTTACACCCGGGATGAAGACTCCTACTATTTAAGCGTATCCATTCGCCAGGCAGAGGTATACACATGCTGTTTGACCAGGCCGAAACCGGTGCCCGCATCGACAAACAGACCTACGAAGAAAGCCTGCCCGACCTGCGGGTCGATCTGATCAATGCCCAGTACGAACTGCGGCAGGCCGATTTTCCCGTTATCGTCCTGATCGGCGCGGACGACCGCATCGCGGCGGACGAACTGGTGGACACGCTGAACGAGTGGATGGATGCCCGCTACATCGGTATGCACTGGTTCGGCCGGCGCAGCGAGGAGGAACGCGAGCGCCCGCGCGCCTGGCGTTACTGGCGCGAACTGCCCGGCAAGGGTCAGATCGGCGTGTTTATCGGCGCATGGGCGACCAGCCCCGTCAGTGAGCGACTGGCCGGCAGGGACAGCAAGGCGCGGTTCGAGCGCCGCCTTGAACAGATCCGGCGCTTCGAGCAAACGCTGGTGGACGATGGCGCCCTGCTGCTCAAATTCTGGCTGCACCTGCCCCAAAAGGAACACCGGAAACGGGCAGTGAAGGCGCGTAACGGTGATGCCAGGTACTGGAAGTTCATCGATGAAGACTGGAAGATCTACAAAACCCTGGATAAAGCCCTGCCGCTGTGCGAACGGATGATCCGGGCAACCAGCACCCACTGCGCGCCGTGGCGGCTGGTGGAAAGCACCGACAAACACTACCGCGAGCTGCAAATCGCCCGCGAGCTGCTGCAGGCGATCCGTGACCGACTGGACCGGCCTGCTGCGCCGCAGCAGGTGGACCAGGAAAATACTGTGGCGGAACCCTGTTGTGGTGCGCTTGACCAGGTCGATCTGTCCGCCACCCTGGATTATGCGGATTACAAGACCGCACTGCGTCGGCAGCAGCGTAAAATCCAGCACCGCACATTGAAAGCCGCCAGGCGTGGCCAGACCAGCGTGCTGGTTTTCGAAGGCTGGGATGCTGCCGGCAAGGGCGGTGTCATTCGTCGCCTGACCTCTGCCATGCAGGCGCGCGACTACCTTATCGTCCCGATCGCGGCACCCAGCGACGAAGAACTGGCCCACCAGTATTTATGGCGATTCTGGCGGTGTCTTCCACGCGCAGGCAAGGTCATTATTTTCGACCGCAGCTGGTACGGGCGCGTACTCGTCGAACGCGTGGAAGGTTACGCCCCGGCGACAGCGTGGCAGCGGGCTTATAGTGAAATCAATGATTTCGAGAACCAGCTGGTGGAACACGGTATCAACGTTCAGAAATTCTGGCTGCACATCGACCCCGACGAGCAATTGCGGCGTTTCAAGGCACGCGAACAGACACCCTACAAGAAATACAAAATTACCGATGAAGATTACCGCAACCGTGACAAGTGGGAAGCCTACGTGTGCGCGGTGAACGAGATGGTTGAACGGACTTCGACCAAACAGGCACCCTGGCACCTGATACCGGCCAACAGCAAACGCCATGCGCGCGTACAGGTCGCGAAGCTGTTCAGCAAAAGCCTGAAAAAATAATGGTCAGATATGTGAGACCAGCCGCACGTCTGGAATGGTGCTCCGTAGCGCCTCGGTAATTTCAAAGCGGATACCGTCGACCGGACGTATAGACACCCACAACAGGTTCAACGCCAGGTTAACCTCGGCAAACACCACCTGGTCACCGAAGCCCGACAGGATGCGATGAATATCCTGCATGGTCTGCTGGATGCGGATCTGCGGCCGCTCGCGCAGGTTGGGAATGATAACCATGAAATCCGACAGCGCCCGTCCGTTTTCATCCACCGCCGGCGCACGCTTGCGTAACGGCTCGGTCGCATCCAGCAAGGGGAACAATGACAGGCGCGGCAGGTTCATGCTGTGACTATAGCTCATCCGCACAACTGCGTACAAACACCACGCTGCCACCAGACAGGCACTGAAACTTTCGGATTGTTTTCCCTGGATTTACCCGCCGGGAAGCCGGCAACAGCAGGAGGTTTCCAACAGCTAAAACAACTCCACATCGCTACTGCTCAACGAGGACACCGCAATGACAGGCGGGGGAGCGCCGCCTGCGGCCGCGGAACGGGTTTCTATTTCACGTTTCAGCTCGACGAATGCCTCGGTATCGGTCTCGGGCCAAAGCTGCAGCAGGCGGTCCAACAAACTCTCCACCCGCTGCAGCGACTGCAGCTTATCGTCTGCCGTCGCCATAGCCTGGATAACCAGATCTTCAAACTGCAGGCCGCACACCACGTCACCAAAAGCGCCGGGGAATCCATCCTGGTTCTCCAGCCCACGCATCTTTTCCGATTGTGTGCCGGCGGTCAGCTTTTCGAATCCCGCTGTCAGCGTGGCGGCAGCCTGCAGTACGATTCTGCGGGATGCCTGAAGCTGTTCGCGTGTTGCAGCAATGTCGCTGCTCATCCACTGCCTCAGCAACAGTCCTGTATTTTTCAGTTCGGCAACATCACCCGATCGGCCAGGCACGACCGCGGCACTGCTGTCAGTGTTTATCCTGCGCCCGGCCCAGGCAATACCGGCCAGCCAGCCAAGGGCGACCAGTAAAAACACCACTGGCCGGTCCGGGGGGATCAGACCGCCGAATGCGGAAACCATCACTGCAAACGTCAGCACACTGCCCGGCAAAAGCGCCCGTAACCAGCTGAACACAGCCCTGTCCGAACCTCCTGTCATGGCCGCTACCCCACTTCCAGCGCCTGCAGGATGCGTGAAGCCATTCGGGAAAGGTCGACCTGTTCATCCACGGCATCAAGCGCCACCGCCTCGCCCGGCATACCCCAGACAATGCTGCTGGCTTCATTCTGCGCCAGGGTACAGGCACCCACCTGGCGTAACGCCAGCATGCCCCTGGCTCCGTCCTGCCCCATGCCGGTCAACAGCACGGCCACCGCTTTGTGGCCGGCACTTTCCAGCACCGAATGGAACATGACATCGACACTGGGCCGATGGCGGTTGACCGGTGCGTCATCGGCAAGCCGGCAGTACAGGCCGTCACCCTGGCGAACCACCTGCAGGTGCCGGTTCCCGGGAGCGATATACACATGCCCCGGCAGGATCACCTCACCCTGCCGCGCCTCTGTTACCGTCATGGCTGAACAGCGGTTCATGCGTTCTGCAAAGGTCCGGCTGAATGTCGCGGGAATATGCTGGGTAATGACGACGGGCGGACTGTCGGCCGGCAGGTGTTCGAGTATTTCCCGTATTGCCTCGGTTCCACCGGTCGATGCACCGATAGCAACCAGCCGGCCGCTGTCCCGGCGTTGCCCTCTCTGCAGAGACCGCCTGGCACTTTTTTCGTGACCCTGCGTGAAGGTCGGCAACTGCTCGCGAACACGGGCCGCCGAAGCGATTTTCACCTTGGCGATAATTTCCTCGGCGTAATCACCCAGGCCCCCGGCCGCGGCGCCGGTAGGTTTGGCAACAAAGTCGATCGCCCCCAGGGCCAGCGCATCCAGTGTCGTTTCACTGCCTTTTTGGGTCAGGGCCGATACCATCACCACCGGCATGGGCCGCAGGCGCATCAGGTTGCGCAGGAAGGTCAGGCCGTCCATCTTCGGCATTTCCACGTCCAGGGTCAGCACATCGGGATGCAGCCGCTTGATTTTATCGCGCGCCTCGTACGGGTCACGTGCCGCACCCACGACCTCGATTGCCCGGTCCTGCTGCAGTATTTCTGTCAGTATCTGGCGTACCAGCGCCGAATCGTCAATCACCAGTACGCGTATCTGCCGCTCTTTCTCCACGGTTGTTCTGTACTCCATCGCTGACCGGTCCTAGAACAATTCAACCTCGCCGTGAATATTTTCGCGGCCAAGTTTTTCCTGGTAGGCGCGCTCCCGACTCAGCACCTGCTGACTGCGGAGCTTTCTGACGCGCACCTTGCCGGACGCGGGAAAGTAAACGACGCGCCGCGGCCAGTTACCACCCAGGTCGGCCGCCATGACCGGCAAACCTTCGCTGGCGATATACTCTTGGGCAAAACGGATATTTTTTTCTCCAATGTCAATCTTCAGATCGCCCAGCACGTGTCCACCACCGACCAGCTTGATTTCCAGGTACTCGCGCCGGCCACCCGCCTTCAGGATCGCATTGATCAGCTGTTCCATGGCGAATGAGCCGTAACGCGCGGCTTCAGACGGACCATCGCCCGATATCCCGCGCCAGTCACCCGCCTTCGGCAGCATGAAGTGATTCATGCCACCCACGGCGTGTACACGGTCGCGGATACAGGCGGACACGCAGGAACCCAGCGATGTAATGACCGCCTCATTGCCACGCGTCACGTAAAATTCACCCGGTAGTATTTTGGCGACGAAGGACTGCTGTGAATGATCCCAGTAGCGGCGTATGTGCTCGAAACCCTGGAGGACCGGTGGCTTGCCCACAACCCTAACCCCGCTTCCGGTATATCGTCTGCGCGACCAGCTCAAAGCGGTTCGACAGATTGTGCGTGGTCTCCGAGTGGCCCAGGAACAGGTAACCCCCGTCTTCCAGAAAGTCTGCGTAGCGTTCCAACAGGTGCTGCTGTGTGCGCTTGTCGAAATAGATCACAACGTTGCGGCAGAAAATGACATCGAATGGTCCACGCATCGGCCATTCCTGCACCAGGTTGAGCTGCTTGAAGGTAATGTACCGCTGCAGGGCCGCATCCACCTGCACGGCTGCATCTCCCGGTATGCTGCGAAACCACTTGCGGCTTTGCATCGCCGACAGGCCGCCGATCCGCTGCAGCGTATAGCGACCGCGCCGCGCATGCTCGACGACGTCCGAGTCCAGGTCAGTAGCCAGCAGTTTGAAATCCCATGGCCGGTTCCGCAAAGCGGTTTCGGCCACTACCATGGCGATGGAGTACGCCTCTTCACCCGTTGAGCAACCGGCCGACCAGATGCGGACACGCTTGTCGGCAGTGTGTCGCTGCATCATTTCGGGCACTACCCGATCGGCGAGAAATTCAAAATGATGCGGTTCACGGAAGAATGCGGTCAGGTTGGTGGTAAGCGCATTGATAAACTGCACGCGCTCATTATGACCGTCAACTGTACCGAGATAGTCCAGGTACTCTGAGAAGGCCTGCATTCCCAGGACACGCAGCCGCCTGGCGAGACGCCCGTAGACCAGGTCGGTTTTGTTTTCGTTCAGCGATATTCCCGCATAGTCGTACAACAACCGGCAGACCCGTTTGAAGTCTGCCGTGGTAAAAACGAATTCGCGATCACGCGGTTTGGATGACCTGGCCAGCATGTGAGCTGTTCCAGCCTGCCTGCAGAAAAGATTCCCTACAGACCGGGCAGGCTAGAATTCCTCCCACTCGTCATCGGACCCGTGCATGGAGGACCACTGGGCCCGGCGCTGCGACGGCCGGGTATGGCCGGCGGCCGGTTCATCCCGATAGACAGGGTTTTGCGGCAGGGCGGCTGGCGCCTCGTCGTCTGTTTTAAACACATTAATCAGACGCGCCAGGCCACGGGCCTGCTCATCCAGCGACTCACTGGCGGCGGCAGCCTGCTCGACCAGGGCCGCGTTCTGTTGCGCAACGTCATCCAGCTGCGTAACAGCCTTGTTGACCTGGTCGATGCCACTCGACTGCTCCTCGCTGGAAACGGATATCTCCGCGACGATGTCAGACACCTGTTTCACCGCGGTGACAATGCCATTAAGCGTGGTGCCGGACTCGTTGACCAGGCGGCCACCCTCTTCCACCTTGTCGACACTATCCTTGATCAGGCTCTTGATCTCCTTGGCCGCTGCAGCACTACGCTGTGCCAGGTTGCGCACCTCGGCGGCAACCACCGCAAAACCCCGGCCCTGCTCGCCGGCACGGGCCGCTTCAACAGCCGCGTTCAGTGCCAGCAGGTTGGTCTGAAAGGCGATTTCATCGATCACGCCGATAATGTCGGCGATCTCCTTGCTGGCGCGATTGATCGCATCCATGGCCTCGACCGCGCGCCCGACCACCTGACCACCCTGCTCGGCCTGTTCACGCGCTCCGGCAGCAAGCTGGTTGGCCTGCCGTGAATTGTCCGCATTCTGGCACACCGAACCCGTCATCTGTTCCATGCTCGATGCTGTTTCCTGCAGGCTGGAGGCCATTTCCTCCGTACGCTGGCTGAGATCGCCATTACCCCGCGCCAACTGGCCCGAAGAACTGGCGATATTGTCGGCAGCGGCACGTATATCACGCACCAGGCGTAACAGGTTTGCCACGGAACCGTTCACGGCATCCCGGAGTTCGGCAAAGCGTCCCTGGTAGTCGCCTTCCATAAGTTGCGATAGATCGCCCTGCGCCAACGCTGTGACGGTCTCCACCGCCGACTGCAGCGGATCGGTACTGGCATCGAGCAGTTCGTTCATGCCTGTCGCCACCTTGCGGGCGAAACCCTCGAAGTGATCGACCTCCAGCCGTTCACTGAATTCACCCCGGGCCGCGGCTGCAATCAGCCGCTCTATCTGGCGCTCGGCCTCCTTCTGGTCGGTAATATCAACCCATTCGACCATATTGCCCATCCACTTGCCCTGGCTGTCAATAATGGCCGTTGCATTGACAGTAAATTCCAGGCCGGCCACTTTAATCTCGGCGAAGAAAGGCAGGTTCTTCGGATCACTCAACACCGCTCGCTGGTGGGCCGGGTTTTTGTGAAACACGTCGATATTGGTGCCTACCAGTGCGTTGGCATTGAAGCCCGGGAAAACAGACCGTAACTTTGCTTCCCGCCGGCTCATCATGGCGACAACAGCGGCATTGACATAGGTGATATTGAAATCCTGGTCACACAACATGAGGTTGGTCTGGGCACCGTCGATCGCGGATTGCAGACGGGCCACCTCGTCCAGCTTGGTTTTCAGCGACAGAAAACTGTTTCGTACGTTATCAAGTGCCTCGGTAATCCTGGCCTTCTGCCCGGGGAGACGCTCCATCTGCGGTGTAAAATCCCCCCTGCCATAGTCGGCGACCAGATCGACAACCCGCATTTTTATCGCAATGTGCGATTGCACCAGGTGATTCACGGCATCCACGACCTGTGCCGTGTCATCAGCGAACCGGTCCGAAGGAATCTGGTAATCGAGGTTTCCCGCCTCGTGCTGCCTGGCCATTTCCCCGATCGAGTCCAGTAACTCTTTCATGTCCGGGTCGGCCCCATCACGCTTCAGCGTTTTTCCGCTCACAGCCATTGCCTTCTCCTGCTTTCCTGCATCAATCACCCATTCGGCAAATGCGTCCAGGGCATCCTGCCAGGCCACTTCAATCTCTTCGTTCCAGCCGCTGCCCGCGACGTCGGCCATGACATCCAGAAGGGTCGCTGTCAGGGCATAGCAATGTTCCGGGCCAGCGCCATACTCGGCATATTTGCGTCCCAACTTGTCCAGCGCGGCTTCCGCTGATTCGAGCTGGCGCTGGCTGTCGATAACCAGATCCAGTGCGGCAAGCAGTCCCTCCTGTTGTTTTACCGGCTCGAATCCCTCGAACATCGACTCGAAAGCGGGATAACGCCTGAAAAGCCGGGTAAAAAACCGGCTCGCCAGTTTTCCGGGTCGGGCCACCAGCAGTGCAAGGGAGTTTTCCAGCAAGGCAATACGGGCCACGCCCGCGGCTTCCTGCGGGCTCAGCTTCCGGTCCAGCTGGCGGCGCGGTTTCTTGCGCCGGTTGCCTGTACGGCGTTCCAGACCCTTGAGACCGGCGCCAGCGGAGAAGCCTTCACCCTTTTTCCCGGAAGTACGTTTCGTCGTCATTGTTTAATCCTGTCTGTTCCTGATCCGTTCACCGCCGCCGGAGAAATCTTCATTCCGGAGCCCTGCTTTTGATAAGGTCACCACTCTGCCTGTCATCCAGGACAGCCAGCTCACTACTGTTAAACACACGGTCTATATCCAGAAGAATGACCATATTTCCGTCAACCGTCGCCAGGTTCTTTACCCACTTCATGACGTCCGCGTCGAATTCTGCCGGTAGCGCCTGCCTGTCGGTATCCGGTATGGCATACACGTCGAACACGCTATCAACAACCATGCCCATAATTCGCTCACCCCGCCCGCTTGTTATGCGCAGGACAATAACCACGGTTGTCGGTCCATATTCCAGCGCCGGCATGCCGAGAAAACGGCGCAGATCAATTACCGGTACAATGGCACCGCGTAAGTTGATCACTCCGCGTACGCAGTCGGGGGAATTCGGTACCGGTGTTACCCGGTCCCAGCCCTTGATTTCCTGCACGCGCAGGATTTCCACCCCGTATTCCTCGTTATTCAGCAAAAAGCTCAGATACTGTTCATGCCCGTTTGGTAACACCGGGTTCCCGGTCTCGTCGCTGCTTGCCTGTAGTGGGGCGTATTCATTTACCTTTGACATCTCAGGCCGCCCGTTCACTGCTTGACAGACACCGCTTCAGCGTTACGCCCCCCAGGCTTATCAGCCCGGCCACGTCCAGGATCAGCGCAACGTTGCCATCCCCGAGGATGGTGGCGCCGGACAGGCCCTCCACGTGCCGGTAATTGGTCTCGAGACTTTTAATAACCACCTGCTGCTGACCGAGCAGTTCATCGACCATCAGGGCAATACGTCGACCCTCGCATTCGACCACCACCAGCAGTGCCTCCGCCGGGTGTGTGATACTCTGTTCGATACCGAACAGCGCATGCAGCCTTATGATCGGCACATAATCCTCGCGCAGCTGGTACATCTCGGCGTCGCCGGCAACCGTGTTCACCCTGGCGGGATCCACCTGCAGCGACTCGATAATGGAAACCAGCGGCATAACAAACACCTGGTCACCGACAGTCAGCAACTGGCCGTCCAGTATGGCCAGCGTCAGCGGCAGGCGGATAGTGGATACGGAGCCCTCGCCCGGCCGGGATTCCACATCGATAACACCGCCGATATCCCTGATGTTACGACGCACGACATCCATGCCGACACCGCGACCGGAGACATCGCTGACCGCTTCTGCGGTGGAGAAACCGGGCTCGAAAATCAGTTCGAGTATTTCATGGTGTTCGAGCTGTGCGTCCTCTGCCACCAGGCCGCGCTCGCGAGCCTTGCCGAGAATCTGCTCCACCGGCAGGCCGCGTCCATCATCTGAAATCTCTATAATGACCTGACCGCCCTGGTGGCAGGCATTGAGATGGATCAGGCCGCATTCCGGCTTGTTGGCGGCAACGCGTTCGGCGGGCATTTCAATGCCGTGGTCCAGTGCATTCCGCACCAGGTGCACCAGGGGGTCACCGATTTTCTCCATTACAGTCTTGTCGAGTTCGGTGCACTCACCGGAAATTTTCAGCTCGACTTTCTTTCCAAGCCGTGCGGACAGGTCATGTACCAGACGCGGGAATCGGTTGAAGGAAGTCGACATGGGCAGCATGCGAATCCGCATGACACCTTCCTGCAATTCGCGGGTGTTACGTTCCAGCTGCACCAGACCGGCGCGCAGCTCCTCCAGGCGCAGATTGTCGAACTCGTCGATGTCGGCATCGCCGGACTGACACAGCATCGACTGGGTGACAACCAGTTCACCGACAAGATTGAGCAACTCGTCGATTTTACCGATTGCAACGCGAATCGAGCTGTCGCCGGCAGGTTTTGCAGGCGGCGGTGACTGGACCGGGGCAGCGGTATCAGCCCCCGGGTCTTCGCCGGTTGCCTGTTGTTCAACACCCGGACCGGAATCTGTTCCGCCAGGATTCGCATCCGCCGCTGCCAGTGGCTCGATGGACAGTTCGCAATCGCCTTCCACCCATTCAAAGATCTCGTCCAGCTGGTCACGCTGTACATCACCCCGCAGTGACAGGCGCCAGGCCAGGTAACACTGCTCGGGGTCGAATTCAGCAAACGGCGGCATGCGATCGGTGGCGACCTCGACCTGCAGTTCACCCAGGGTGGCCAGTTCCCGGAACATGCGTACAGGATCGTTGCCGGTCTTTAACAGGTCGGGCCAGGGTCTGAAGTCTATTTGCCAGCCGTCATGGCCGGTGCCCGTGACGTTCTGCGCCCCGGCTCCAGGACTTTCCACAGGTCGGCTTTCCAGCAGGGCTTCCAGGCGTGACTGTGTATCTCCTACCCGTTGCAGGTCGCATTCGCAGCCATCGCGTGCCGCTTCCAGCATGTGACGCAGGACGTCGCCGGACTTGAGCAACAGGTCCAGCGTTGTCTTGTCGATCCTGCGCTCGCCGTCACGCACCTGGTCAAGCAGCGTTTCCATAACATGGGTGAAGCCCGCCACGGCGGTAAACCCGAATGTGCCGGAGCCACCCTTGATGGAATGGGCGGCGCGGAAAACCGTGTGAATCAGTTCCGGGTCTTCATCACCCTGGCCGAGTTTCAGCAGCGCCGACTCCATCACTGCCAACCCCTCAAGGCTTTCCTCGAAGAACACCTGGTGGAACTGGCTGAGATCAATACTCATCGACCCCTACCCCAGTACCCGGTTCACGGTGGCGAGCAATTTTTCCGGATCGAAAGGCTTGACCAGCCAGCCGGTGGCACCCGCCGCCTTGCCTGCCTGCTTCTTTTCCGGCCCTGACTCGGTGGTCAGCATCAACAGCGGGGTAAACCGGTAGGCGGGCAGCGCACGCAATGCCTTCACCAGGGCGATACCGTCCATGCGCGGCATGTTCACGTCGGTAATGACCAGCCCGAAGTCGTGTTGCTCCGCCAGCGCAAGTGCTTCCACGCCATCGGCGGCCTCTATCACCGTGTGCCCGGCCCCGGCAAGCGTAAAACTCACCATTTGCCGCATGGAGTTGGAATCGTCTACCGCCAGAATTGCCGCCATGATTGCCTGTATCCCTGTCTACTGCATTGTCCGGTCGGCGCAATCCGGTAACAGCAGGTCGTCATCCATCCCAAGCAGCTCTACCGAGTGCCTGATTGCTTCGCTTGCCGCTGTCCAGCACAAGCGGTGCCCGGCGGCTGCCAGCGCGACCTGCAACTGATACAACAACTGGATAAACGCGGTGTCGATGCGCGTCACGGCACCACCATCCAGGACAATCTCCTCACCCTGGCCAATGCCGGCCGAAAAGCGTGCATAAAACTCCGCCGACCTGGCAATGGTCGCCTCTTCCGGCAGGAGGATCACGTCTCCCTGCGAACATATTTCCGGTTGCTTCATGGGGCCTGCGCTCCTGGTGGTTCCGCCACGCCGCAGGC
>CBEUNK010000069.1:0-13943 GCA_965544455.1 uncultured Thiogranum sp. | reverse complement strand
ACTGCATGGCGTAATGTACGCCGTCCAGCTCGCGACCGGGAACCGGCAGGTCGCGTGGCTGTTCCGAGCCACCGGTCAGGGCGACGGCGTCGTAGTCCTCCAGCAACTGCCGGCTGTCGATATCGACGCCCACGTGCGTGTTGGGACTGAACGTCACGCCCTCGGCCTCCATCTGCGCGACGCGGCGGTCGATGTAGCGTTTTTCCATTTTGAAATCGGGGATGCCGTAACGCAGCAGGCCGCCGATGCGGTCATTTTTCTCGAACAGGGTGACGGCGTGTCCGGCGCGCGCCAGTTGCTGGGCGCAGGCCATGCCGGCCGGGCCGGAACCGACCACGGCGACGTTTTTGCCGGTCTTGTGCGCGGCAATCCGCGGCTCGATCCAGCCGTTTTCCCACGCCTTGTCGACAATGGCACACTCGATGGTCTTGATCGTGACCGGTTCGTCGGTCAGGTTCAGCGTGCAGGCTTCCTGGCAGGGCGCAGGGCAAATGCGGCCGGTGAACTCGGGGAAGTTGTTGGTAGAGTGTAATACCTTGCTGGCACGCTGCCATTCCCCTTTCCAGACCAGGTCGTTCCAGTCCGGGATGATGTTGTTCACCGGGCAACCCTGGTGACAGAAGGGGATACCGCAGTCCATGCAGCGCGCACCCTGCATGGCCAGGGTGTCATCACTCAGCGGTACGACAAATTCCCTGAAACTCTGGATGCGTTCTTCAACGGGTTTGTAACCGCGGTCCTGCTGCGGGTATTCCATGAATCCGGTTGGTTTGCCCATAGTTTTTACTTTATAAAATCGTTGTTGATCGATATGTAATCCGGTTTACCACCGTCATGGCGAGGCGCGCAGCGCCAAGACAATCTCCGAACGCTGCTGCCGTGTGACGAGATTGCCACGCTACGCTCGCAATGACGGAGTATTCAGTACTGTGCTATCCACTCGCCGCCGCGGCCAGGTGCTCGGATTGCGCCTGTTTCATTTCTTCCAGCGCGCGGCGGTAGTCGACCGGCATGACCTTGACGAACTTCGGCAGGTAGCTGCCCCAGTTGTCGAGGATGTTCTGCGCGACCGTGCTGCCGGTATAGCCGGCGTGTTTCTCGATCAGGCGGCGCAGGCGCAGGGCATCATAGCGGGTCATGTCTGTGCTGATGTCCACCTTGCCGTGGGTTTCCAGGTCGCCGCCCTGGTGGTCGAGGACTTCCAGGGCCTCGTCTTCCTCGGGAATCGGCTCCAGGTCGACCATGGCGAGGTTACAGCGGTTCTTGAAGTCGCCGTTTTCATCGAGCACGTAGGCGATGCCGCCACTCATGCCGGCGGCGAAGTTACGGCCGGTATCGCCCAGTACCACGACAATGCCGCCGGTCATGTATTCACAACCGTGGTCCCCGACCCCTTCGACCACGGCGCTGGCGCCGGAGTTACGCACGGCGAAGCGTTCACCGGCGACACCGCGGAAGTAGCACTCACCGGAAATGGCGCCGTACAGCACGGTATTGCCGACGATGATGTTGTTCTCCGGCACGATCGGGCAGTCGGCGGGCGGGTACACCACCAGGCGGCCGCCGGACAGGCCCTTGCCGACATAGTCGTTGCCTTCGCCTTCCAGTTCCAGGGTGACGCCGTGCGCTACCCAGGCACCGAAGCTCTGGCCGGCGACGCCGCTGAGCTTGATGTGGACGGTATCGTCCGGCAGACCCTCGAGCCCGTAGCGTTCGGCGATGCGGCCGGACAGCATGGTGCCCACCGTGCGGTTGACGTTGCACACCGGCGTTTCGATTTTCACCGCTTCGCCGCGTTCCAGCGCCGGACCGGCCTGCTCGATCAGCGTGTTGTCCAGCGCCTTGTCCAGGCCGTGGTCCTGGGCCTCGCTGTTGAAAATGGCGATATCCGGGCCGGCCTCGGGCCTGTGCAGAATACGGGAGTAATCCAGGCCACGTGCTTTCCAGTGGTCGATGGCCTGGCGCATGTTGAGCCGGTCCATACGGCCAATCATGTCGTCGAACTTGCGGAAGCCAAGCTGCGCCATCAGTTGGCGGATTTCCTCGGCGACGAAGAAGAAGTAATTGACCACGTGCTCGGGCTTGCCGGTAAAGCGCTTGCGCAGCTCCGGGTCCTGGGTGGCCACACCCACCGGGCAGGTGTTGAGGTGGCACTTGCGCATCATGATGCAGCCTTCGACGATCAGCGGCGCCGTGGCGAAGCCGAACTCATCGGCACCCAGCAGCGCACCGATGACCACGTCGCGACCGGTACGCATGCCACCGTCGACCTGCACCGCGATACGACCGCGCAGCCGGTTAAGCACCAGGGTCTGGTGGGTTTCGGCCAGGCCCAGCTCCCACGGGCTGCCGGCGTGACGGATGGAGGTCAGCGGTGAAGCGCCGGTGCCGCCATCGTAACCGGCAATGGTGACGTGATCGGCGTGCGCCTTGGACACGCCGGCGGCCACCGTACCCACCCCGACTTCCGAGACCAGCTTGACGCTGATGCGAGCCTTCGGGTTGACGTTCTTCAGGTCGTGGATCAGCTGCGCCAGGTCTTCGATTGAATAGATGTCGTGGTGCGGCGGCGGTGAAATCAGGCCGACACCGGGTGTCGAGTGGCGCACCCTGGCGATCACCGCGTCGACCTTGTGGCCGGGCAGCTGACCGCCTTCGCCGGGCTTGGCGCCCTGCGCCATCTTGATCTGGATGTCGTCGGCGTTGACCAGGTATTCGGCGGTCACGCCGAAACGGCCGGACGCGACCTGCTTGATGGCCGAGCGCATCGAGTCACCGTTCGGCAGGGGTTTGAAACGTTCGCGTTCCTCGCCGCCTTCGCCGGTATTGGACTTGCCGCCGAGGCGGTTCATGGCGATGGCCAGGGTGGTGTGGGCCTCACGCGAAATCGAGCCGAAGGACATGGCGCCGGTGGCAAAGCGCTTGACGATTTCCTTCGCCGGTTCCACCTCGTCGAGCGGCACCGGCTGGTCGGCAAAGCGGAACTCGAACAGGCCACGCAGGGTCTTGAGATGTTCGTTCTGCTCATCGACCAGCTGCGAGTATTCGGCGAAGGTCTTCGCGTCGTTGGCACGCGTGGCGTGCTGCAGCTTGGCGATGGTATCCGGTGTCCACACGTGGTCTTCACCACGGATGCGGAAGGCGTAGTCGCCGCCCACGTCCAGCGCTTCAGCGTAGATGGGGTTGTTGCCGTAGGCATCACGGTGCCAGCGCACCGCTTCCTCGGCGATCTCCTCGATGCCGACGCCCTCGATCAGGCTGGCGGTACCGGTGAAGTATTTTTCCACGAACGCGGTTTTGAGGCCCACGGCATCGAAAATCTGTGCGCCGCAGTAGGACTGGTAGGTCGAGATGCCCATTTTCGAAAACACTTTCAGCAAGCCCTTGCCGATGGCCTTGATGTAGCGCCGCTCGATCTCGGCCACGTCGAGGTCTTCGGGCAGGTCGTGCTGCATCGCTGCCAGGGTTTCGAACGCCAGGTAGGGATTGATGGCCTCCGCCCCGTAACCGGCCAGCACCGCGAACTGGTGTACTTCGCGGGCGGCGCCGGTTTCGACCACCAGGCCGGTCGCAGTGCGCAGCCCCTGGCGGACCAGGTGGTGGTGCACCGCCGAAGTGGCCAGCAGGGCGGGAATCGGCAGCCGTTCGGCCGACACGCCGCGGTCGGAGAGAATCAGGATGTTGTGGCCTTCATTGACCGCCTGTTCGGCGGCGGCACACAGCGCCTCGACGGCGGCCTCCATACCGGCCGCGCCCTGTTCCGCCGGGTAGCAGATATCCAGTGTGCAGGTGCGGAAGGCGCCCTCGGTGGTTTTTTCGATGGTGCGGATACGTTCCAGGTCCTTGTTGGTCAGGATCGGCTGGCTGACCTCGAGGCGCATGTGCTCGCCACCCGAGTGCAGGCCCAGCAGGTTGGGCCGCGGTCCGATCAGGGACACCAGCGACATGACCAGTTCCTCGCGGATCGGGTCGATGGGTGGGTTGGTGACCTGGGCAAAATTCTGCTTGAAGTAATTGAACAGCGGCTTGGCCTTGTTCGACAGCACCGCCACCGGGTTGTCGGCGCCCATGGAGCCGATGCCTTCCTGGCCGGATACGGCCATCGGCGTCATCAGCAGCTTGAGGTCTTCCTGGGTGTAGCCGAAAGCCTGCTGGCGGTCCAGTAGCGTGGCGGCGTCACCGTCATGGCCGTTGACGTTGGCCGGCAGGTTCTTCAGGTGAATCTGGGTCCTGGCCAGCCAGTCCTGATAGGGATGGCTGCCGGACAATTCGGCCTTGAGCTCGGTGTCGTCGATAATACGGCCCTGCTGCATGTCGATGAGGAACATCTTGCCCGGCTGCAGGCGCCACTTTTTGACGATCTTGTTATCCGGGATGGCCAGCACGCCCATTTCCGATGCCATGACCACCAGGTCGTCGTCGGTGATCAGGTAGCGCGCGGGCCGCAGGCCGTTGCGATCCAGCGTGGCGCCGATCTGCTGGCCGTCGGTGAAGGCTACCGCGGCGGGACCGTCCCAGGGCTCCATCAGGGCGGCATGGTATTCGTAAAAGGCGCGGCGGCTGTCGTCCATCAGCGGGTTGCCGGCCCAGGCTTCCGGGATCAGCATCATCATGGCCTGGGCCATGGAGTAACCGCCGGCTACCAGCAGTTCCAGGGCATTGTCGAAACAGGACGAGTCCGACTGGCCCTCGGGAATCAGCGGCCAGACCTTGGACAGGTCGTCGCCGAACAGTTCCGAGGCCATGGAATGACGGCGGGCGCGCATCCAGTTGACGTTGCCGCGCAGGGTATTGATTTCGCCGTTGTGGGCGATCATGCGGAACGGGTGCGCCAGGTCCCACGACGGGAAGGTGTTGGTGGAAAAACGCTGGTGCACCAGCGCCAGCGCCGACACCAGGCGTTCGTCCCGGAGGTCGGCGTAATAGGTGTCCACCTGGTTGGCCAGCAGCATGCCCTTGTACACCAGGGTGCGGCTGGAGAGTGAGGGTACGTAGAAATTCCCGCGGCCTTCCCAGTCGGAATCGCGCACCGCGTTCTCGATCAGCTTGCGGATCACGAACAGCTTGCGCTCGAAGTCGGCCGGCGTGGCGCAGCTTTCAGCGCAGCCCACGAACACCTGGCGAACCGCCGGTTCAACGGCCTTGACGCTGTCGCCGATGCCGTTGTTGTCGGTCGGCACGTCGCGCCAGCCCAGCAGCACCTGGCCCTCGTCCTCGATGGTGCGTTCGATGAGAGCCTCGCACTCGGCGCGGGTCTGTGCTGCCTGTGGCAGGAAAATCATGCCCGCGGCGTACTGGCCAGCGGCGGGCAGGTCGATGCCCAGGGTGGCGCATTCTTCGCGCAGGAAGCGGTCGGGCAGCTGGATCAGGATGCCGGCGCCGTCGCCGGCCAGCGGGTCGGCGCCGACGGCACCGCGGTGAGTCAGGTTTTCCAGGACCTGCAGGCCCTGGCGGACAATGGCGTGACTTTGCTCGCCCTTGATGTGGGCAACGAACCCGACCCCGCAGGCATCGTGTTCGTTTTCGGACGCATACAGGCCCTGGTTGTGCGGAAAAGCGCCGTGACTCATGTCCGACCTCTGTAACTGTTTAAATTATCTGGGAAATCGTGCGACTTACGCGCACGAAACCACCCACGCCCTGGCGGGGTGGTGGTTCCCGAACTCTGAAATTTGGGGCGAAAAGGATAATGGAGAAGCGGCTTTTTCGCCAGTATTTTAGGACTTATACCTTGTTTTTTATGCGGAAAGGTAACAGGCGTGCATCGGCCGGCCGGTTCAGCGCGCGTCGTGAATAGCGGTCTGCACGGATTTCAGCGTGCGCGGCCAGGGTTTGTCCTTCCGGACCGCGGCCGGCAGCCCGGCCCGCGCATCGATCGCGGCCTGGCGGTCGGGGTAGATGCCGTACATCAGCACATACCACTCGCCGCCCCGGAATTTGCCGCGGTAAATGGCGCTCTGTTCCATGGCCAGCTTGTGTTGTCTGATGTAGTCCGTGATCGAATCCGCCTTGCGTGAGCCGAGCAGTTGCAGGCTGTAGCGCTGTTCCGGTTGCTGTAACAGCCACGCCTCCCGGTGGGGCAGGCCGGCGGCGGGTGCCGGGGAAGCCACGGTTTTGGTGTCGCTCCCGGTAACCGGCTGCGCTGTTGCTGTCGGTGCCTGGGCCGCGACTGGCGCTTCAGTCCCAGTCGCCGCCGGTGGTGGTTCGGCTGCTGGTGGGCGCATCGGCCGCGGCTTGACGGCTGGCGCCGGCGGCAAGGTCAACGCGGTTGTCTGCCGCCCGGGTGCCGGTTCCGGGCCGCTTGCCGGTAGCGCGGGAGCGGCGGGTGACGGTGTTGCGGCCGGGACGGCAGCAGTTGCCGGCGGTGGTGTGTCCGTGCCCGCCAGCAGGTCGGGCACCGGTGCCCGGGCCGTCTCGGGCGCTTTACCGGCCACCGTCGGTGGCGGGATTTCGGTGGGTGTCGGGCGGGATTCCGGCAGGGCCAGGGGACGTTTCTCGAGGTTTTCCGTCGGCTGCTCAGCGGCTGGCGTTGCCTTGGGCGCCGGTTGCTGGCGGTGCAGGCCCACGTAGATGGCAATAGCGATGACCACGAGCGATGACAGGGTCCAGGCCAGGCCCATGCCCTGGCGGGGTTTTATCTTCGGCCGCGGACGTTTGCCGCGCGAGCGCATCTGGTGTTCCAGCAGGGCGTCGTGGGCCAACCGGTTGATATCCGCCGGTCGGCCTTCCGCCGCCTTGCACAGGGCGCGCACCTCGGTCGCGGTAAACGGGCTTTCGCCGCTGTAGCCGGCCACCGCGAGCCGGTACATCAAATAAGAGGCGGTTTCCTCTTCCGTGAGTCGCGGTACTTCCAGCAACTGGGCATTGCAGGGCAGCTCTTTCTGGTCAAAGGCCAGTTTCAGCGCCTGCTGGGCTTCCGGGGTACCGAACAGGATCAGGCGGACACGCTCGGCCAGCGGTGGCTCCAGCAGGCGGCAGAGTGTCTGGAACGCCTCGGGCTGCAACTGCTCCGCGTTGTCTATCACGATGACCAGCAGCTGGGAAGCCTCGGTCTGACTGGCCCAGCGTTCCACCATCTGCCGCTCGTCGTCCGTATCACCGATGCCCAGCGCGTCACCCAGGCGCCGCGGGAACTGGCCGAACTCGTCGGCATTGATCAGGCACAGGCGCCACTGGTTGCCGGTCTGCCCGGCGAAGCGGCCCAGCAGCGTGGTTTTGCCGCTGCCGCGCGGACCCGAAACCAGGATGACGGAGTCCCCGAACTGGGTCAGGTGGGTCAGCAGGTCGAGTCGCTGCATCAGTGCCGAGCCGGCGTAGAAGAAGCGGCCGTCGAGGTCGTTGGCAAACGGTTCGCAGGTGAGTGAATAGGCTTTCAGGTAGTCGGGGGCAGGGGCAAGCCGGTCGACATTACTCATGACTGCGCCTGCATGAACACGACCTGATAGCCTTTCTTCAGCTGTGCATCGCGGTGTTTAAGCATGGCGGTCTGCGCGCTTTCCCGGTCGGGGTAATGGTCTTTTACCATGCGTCCGCCTGCGCCCTGGAAGCCCCATTCACGCACCAGTGTCCAGCCGTCGAGCAGGTCTTCCTGCAGGTGCAGGTGGTAGAACTTCGGCGCGCCGGTATCGCCGGGTGGTATTTGCATGTAGATGCGCATGGGTCGGTAATGACAGCAGTCCCGCGGTCAAGTCAGTTCCCCCGGATTATAAACCCGCTGGTGTTCCTTGATCGCGTAGCGGTCGGTCATGCCGGCAATGTAATCGGCGACGGCGCGCGCCTGTCCCGCCTCGCCCGCCTGCTGGCGCAGCCTGTCCACCTTGCGCTGGGCCTCGTCCGGCAGCAGGCGCGGGTCGTCATGGAAAGCATTGAACAGGTCGCGGATGACGTGCAGTGCCTTGGCGCTCATGCGGTGCACCCGGTAGTGCCGGTACAGTTGCCGGCGCAGGAAGCGTTTCAGTTCCAGGTTACGTTCGCGCATGCTGTCACTGAAGGCGATCAATGGCTGCGACTGCCGGCGCACGGCCTCCAGGTCGGCCGGGGTGTGCTGCGTCAGCAGTGCATTGCTGGTCTGTACCAGGTCGACCACCTGGCAGTTGATCAGGCGGCGCACTACTTCATGGATGACGCGCCGCTGGGAGAGATCCGGGTAAAGCCGGCGGACTTCGTCGTACTGTTCGCCGAACAGTGGTACTTCGCGCAACTGTTCTATGCTGATGAGTTCGGCACGCAGGCCGTCGTCGACATCGTGACTGTTATAGGCGATTTCATCGGCCAGGTTGGTCAGCTGGGCTTCCAGGCTGGGCTGCTGCTTGTTGAGAAAGCGTTCCCCGACATCGCCGAGATCGGCTGCGTGTTTGACCGAGCAGTGCTTGAGGATACCCTCGCGGGTTTCGAAACTGAGGTTCAGGCCCGGGAAGTCGGCATATTTCTCTTCCAGTTCGTCCACCACGCGCAGCGACTGCAGGTTGTGCTCGAAGCCGCCATGGTCCTGCATGCACGCATTGAGCGCATCCTGCCCGGCGTGGCCGAACGGCGTGTGGCCGAGGTCGTGTGCCAGCGCAACGGCTTCCGTCAGGTCTTCATTGAGGTGCAGGGCACGGGCGATCGAACGGGCAATCTGCGCGACCTCGATCGAATGGGTGAGACGGGTACGGAACAGGTCACCTTCGTGGTTGACGAACACCTGGGTCTTGTACTCCAGCCGCCGGAAGGCGGCCGCGTGGATAATGCGGTCACGGTCGCGCTGAAATTCGCTGCGGTAACTGGGTGCCGGTTCCGGGTAGCGGCGGCCGCGTGACACGCTGTCGACGACGGCATAATCCGCCAGCCGGTCGCCGAAGCCGAGATCGCGTGGCTGGGTATTCATGAGCCGGTCAGTGGCAACCCGCTGTTCAGGGTCTGGTCGAGCAGGGCGGCATCGAAATCGCTGCTAACCCGGGCTGCGCCGATGGCATCCAGCAGCACCAGCCGCAGCCCGCCGTCGACGACTTTTTTGTCCACCGCCATCAGGTCGAGGAACCGGGTACGGCTGATTTCGGGTGGCGCATCCACCGGCAGCCGGGCACGGGACAGCAGTGCGCGGATGCGGTCAACGTCCGCGGGCGTTATCCAGCCATGGCGTGCCGACAGGTCAGCGGCCATGGCCATGCCGGCGGCCACCCCTTCGCCGTGCAGCCAGTTGCCGTAGCCCATGCCGGTCTCGATGGCATGACCGAAGGTATGCCCGAGGTTCAGCAGCGCGCGTTTGCCACTCTCGCGTTCGTCGGCGGCGACGATGTCGGCCTTGCACTGGCAGGAGTGCTCGATGGCGTAAACCAGCGCCCCGGCGTCGCGTGCCAGCAACTGGTCCATGTTGTTTTCCAGCCAGCTGAAAAAGCCTGCATCCATGATCAGGCCGTACTTGATGACTTCCGCCAGGCCGGCCGACAGCTGCCGGTCTTCCAGCGTGTTCAGCGTGTCGATATCGGCGAGCACGCAACGCGGCTGGTGAAAAGCGCCGATCATGTTCTTGCCCAGCGGGTGGTTGACACCGGTCTTGCCGCCTACCGAGGAGTCGACCTGCGCCAGCAGGGTGGTCGGAATCTGGATGAAATCCACGCCACGCTGGTAGCTGGCCGCCGCGAAGCCGGTCATGTCGCCGACCACGCCACCGCCCAGCGCTACCAGGCAGCAGTTACGATTGAATCGCTTTTCCAGCAGCGCGTCGTAAATCCGTGTGAGCACGTCCAGGGTCTTGTATTCCTCGCCGTCGGGCAGAATAACCTCGGCCAGCCGGTAGTCCGACAGGGCCTGTTTGACGCAGTCCAGATAAAGTGGTGCAACGGTTTCGTTGCTGACCACCATGACCTGGCGGCCGCGGATATGGGGACGGTAGAGCGCGGCTTCCGGCAACAGCCCGGGACCGATATGGATCGGGTAGCTGCGTTCGCCGAGATCCAGCTGCAGGGTTCGTTTCATTGTCCCTAGAATAACGGTATTTGCGGGTGGTGGCCAAGAAAAGAGGCCTTTGCACCCCATTTTCCGGCATTATTTTTCAGGTCTCGTCGAGGTGTCGAACAATTTGCTGAACCACGTCGCGCACGCGGCAGCCATCGGTTTCGACAACATGGTCGGCAATTTCACGGTACAGCGGATCCCGGATCGCCATCAGTTCCTCGAGTTTCTGCCGCGGGTTTTCAGTCTGCAGCAGCGGCCGGTTCCGGTCGCGGGCGGTGCGTTTCAATTGCTGGTCGACGGATGTGTGCAGGTAGATAACATGGCCACGCGATGCCAGGTTTTTACGATTCTCCGCGTTCAGCACCGCGCCCCCGCCGGTAGCCAGGACGATACCCTGACGCTTCGTCAGCAGGTCGATGGCCTGCCGCTCGCGCTTGCGGAAACCGGCCTCGCCTTCGAGCTCGAAAATCAGCGGAATGTCGACACCGGTGCGCACCTCGATTTCGCGGTCACTGTCCACGAACTCGAGATCCATTGCCCGTGCCAGCTGGCGCCCGATGGTGGATTTGCCGGCGCCCATGGGGCCGACCAAAAAAAAACTGCCCGGATGTTTCATCCGGGCAGTTTTGCCAGAAACCGGTCGGGGGTACAAGTCAAATTGCCGCCTTGTACCCGGCCCACCCCCCGTCGGGGTGGACCATGATCGTTTCTCAGTTGAGGGCAATACCCTGCTTGATGATCTTCGGTGTGACGAAAATCAGCAGTTCCTGTTTCTGGTCGGTCTTGGACTCGGTCTTGAACAACCAGCCGACACCCGGCAGGCTGCCGAAGAACGGCACGCGCTCAGTCTGCTTGCCGCGCTCCTGTTCATAGATACCGCCCAGCACCAGGGTTTCACCGTTGTCTACCAGGACGCGGGTGTTGACGTTGCGGGTATCGATGCTCGGTACACCGGCAAAGATTTCGCCGACACTGTCCTTGTTGACCTGCAGATCCATGATGATGCGGTCATCCGGTGTGATCTGCGGCGTGACCTGCAGCTGCAGCACGGCTTCCTTGAAGCTGACCGAGGTGGCACCGCTGGAAGTGGATTCCTGGTAGGGGATTTCCACACCCTGCTGGATAGTCGCCTGCTGCTGGTTGGAGGTGATCACCCGCGGGCTGGAGATGACTTCACCGCGGTCTTCCAGCTGCATGGCGCTGAGTTCCAGCTGCAGCAGGCTGCTGCCGACCTTGCCCAGCGCGATGCCCAGGGCACCCGAGGGATTGGTGGCCGGCAGGTCGACCAGCAGGCCGGAGTTACCACTGCCGGCAGGTACTTCGAAGCCCGGCGTGGAGCCGAAGTCGGTATCACCGGGCTGGGTACCGCCACCGACGATGAAGTCGCGGCCCTTGCTGGAGTTGCCGGCCAGCCCGAACTTGACGCCCAGGTCGCGGGAAAAGTCGTTGTTGGCGATTACGATGCGCGACTCGATCAGCACCTGGCGGACCGGAATATCCAGCAGTGCAACCAGTTTGCGGATCTCGGCGAGTTTCTCGGCGGTATCCTGCACCAGCAGCGTGTTGGTACGGTCGTCGATGGTGGCCTTGCCACGCTCCGACATCAGCGAGCTGTCCTTGCTCTGCAGCAGCTCGGCGAGATCGGCGGCCTTGGCATAGTTGATCTGAATGAAATCGGCATACAGCGGTGCCAGTTCCTCGATCTGTTTCTGTGATTCGAGTTCCAGCTTCTCGCGGGCGGCAATTTCCTCGCTGGGTGCGATCAGCATGACATTGCCGTTCTGGCGCTTGGCCAGGCCCTTGGTGCGCAGCACGATATCCAGCGCCTGGTCCCAGGGCACGTTCTGCATGCGCAGGGTCAGGTTGCCGGCGACGGTGTCACTGACGACGATATTCGTGCCGGTGAAATCGGCCAGCAGCTGCAGTACCGAGCGCACTTCGATGTCCTGGAAGTTGAGCGACAGGCGTTCGCCGGTATAGCCGAATTCCTGTTTCTTGCGCTCTTCCTTTTCTTCCTTGGTGGTGGCGCGGATTTCAACCGTGAACTGGTTGTCCGACTGGTAGGCCAGGTACTCGTATTCTCCGATGGAAGTGATTTCCATGCGGGTGCCCCTGGACGTGGCCTCGGTGTCGATGGTTTTCACCGGCGTGGCAAAGTCGGTGACATCCAGGCGGCGCTGCAACGCTTCGGGCAGTTCCGCGCCGTGCATGTCCAGGACGACCTTGCCGGCTTCCTGGTGCATATCAACCGGAATCGACGGGTCGGACAGGGTGACAATGATGCGACCCTCGCCCTGGTCACCGCGCCGGAAATCGACGTCGGTCACGCTCGGGGTGCGGCTGCCGGCCTGCGCCGTGCCGCTGCCCGCGGGCGCGCTGGCAGGCGCCGCTGCCACGGTGGTTGTGGAGCCGGCGCTGCCGAGCACTACGACGATTTTGTTGCCTTCGGCCCGGGTCTCGTAGGGCACCATTTCAAACAGGTTGAGTACCACGCGGGTGCGCCCCTTGACCTCGACCGCGGTGATGCTCTTGGCCGGCCCAATACCGATCGGCTGTGAACGCTTTTTCAGCTCGCTCCTGGTGGCCGGCAGATCAAAGGCGATACGCGCCGGGTTGTCGATGGTGAAACTTGCCGGATTGGCGGCGCCCTGGCTGAGCTCCATGGTAATCTGCACCTGGTTGCCCGGCAGGCCGGCAAAGTTGATTTCCTTCAGTGCATTCAGCGGTTGAGGATCGGCCGCCTGTGCCGTGGCGAAGATACCCGGCATGCCTGTCATGGCCAGCAGCAGTGCGGCGTTGGCCAACAGGCGTCTCAAAAGGCGCGTACCGTTAACTGCCGGTTTCCATGTCGTCATTGTCGCGTTCATCGTTTATTGTCTCCAGTTACTCGCTGAGTGCCAGTGCAGCCTGGCGTTCCATCCATCCCCCGAGGCCATCCGGTACGATCTCGGTTACTTCAACTTCGGATTCGCTGATGTTAATAATGCGGCCGTGGTTCTGGCCCAGGTAGTTGCCCGGTTTGACACGGTGTATGGTGCTGTCACTCATGCGCACCAGTGCCCAGGAGTTGCCTTGGCGTTCCAGTGTGCCGACCATGCGCAGGCTGTCCAGAGGTTCAGCTTCCAGCGGTTCGCGCGCGCGGTTGAAGTCGGGTGATACACCATTGCCGGTGGACTGGGCAACTTCCGACTTGGGCGCCGAATAGACCGGTGGTGTGAACGGATCCCTGTCTCCGGCGGCCGCGTACAGGTGCGTCTCGTACGGTGTAAACTCGGGCAGCGGTTCAATACGCGCGTGCTGCTGTGACTTGACCTTGTCGGTATAGCTGCGCAGGTCTTCCGTGTTGTTGCCACCACAGGCATTCAGTGCGCCGGCTAACAGTGCGATAGAAATCGCCCATGCCGCTTTATGCAGGCGGATCATTGGGCACCTCCTTCTTCTTCGTCCATATAGCGATAGGTTTTGGCCAGAATATCCATGGTCAGCTCGCCGTCATCGTTGGGTTCCATGTTGATGTCATGGACCGTGACGATACGCGGCAGCGCGGCAACCCCGCTGATGAAGCTGCCGAATTCGTGGTAGTCACCCTTGACGCGAATGCTGATGGGCAGTTCGGCATAGAATTCCCTGGGAACCTCGGCCTGCGGCTTGAACAGCTCGAACTCCAGGCCAGCCGCCAGGCCGGTCTGGGATATGTCCACCAGCAGCTCGGCGACCTCGGTCTTGTTCGGCAGCTGACGCAGCATGGCGCCGAAGGATTCCGTCATTTCCGCCAGTTGTTGTTCGTAGGCGGCGAGGTTGGCGGCTTTCTTGGCCCTGGCCTCGAAGGTCTGGCGCAATTCCGTTTCCTTGGCCTCGGCTTTTTCAAGCGTGGCGCGCTGGTCCTTGATGTCGAGCCAGTAGCCCAGTCCCAGTACGCCGACAAATACCAGGGCGACAACAAAAATACGCGCCGGCAACGGCCAGTTGGCGATGTTGTTGATGTCCAGATCGTTGAGTTCGGAAAG
>CBEUNK010000068.1:0-14391 GCA_965544455.1 uncultured Thiogranum sp. | reverse complement strand
TACGACCTGTCGTCACAGGAGGGGGTCATGCTCATGTGCCTGGCCGAGGCGCTGTTGCGTATTCCCGACGCGGACACCGCGGACCGGCTGATCCGCGACCGCCTGTCCAGGGGGCACTGGGACGAGCACCTGGGCAGCAGTGCATCGTTGCTGGTCAATGCATCCAGCTGGGGGTTGCTGCTGACCGGGCGCCTGCTGGCTGTTGATGACGGTGGCCCGGAGCAGGTACTCAAGCGGCTGGTGGCGCGCATCGGTGAACCCCTGGTGCGTGCCGCCATGCAACAGGCCATGCAGCTGCTGGCACAGCAGTTTGTGCTGGGCCGGGATATCCGCGAAGCGCTGAAACGTTCGGCCGGCAGTGGTGGCCGACTGCGTTACTCCTATGACTGTCTGGGGGAAGCGGCGCACACGGCAGACGACGTCGAGCGTTATTTTGAGACCTACCTGGATGCCATCCAGCAACTCGCCGCGGACTGCGAGACCGGTGGTGACCTGTTCGGGCGGCCGGGTGTTTCCATCAAGCTGTCGGCACTACACCCGCGTTACGAGTATGCCCAGCGCGAACGTGTCTACCGGGAACTGATTCCGCGTCTGCAGTCCCTGGTCGAGGCCGCCAGGGATGCCGGTATCGGCATCACCCTGGATGCCGAGGAAGTGGACCGGATGGAGCTGTACCTGGATGTTTTCGAGCGGCTCGAAAATCACTCCACAACGAACGGCTGGCAGGGCCTGGGGCTGGCCGTGCAGACCTATCAGAAGAATGCCTGGCCGGTATTGCAATGGCTGCTGCAACTGGCGGAACGCGGCCGGCGGCGGATACCGGTGAGGCTGGTCAAGGGTGCCTACTGGGACACAGAAATCAAGCGCGCCCAGGAACGTGGCCTGGCGGCTTACCCGGTGTTCACCCGCA
Organism: uncultured Thiogranum sp.; assembly: GCA_965544455.1. Classification (GTDB taxonomy): domain Bacteria; phylum Pseudomonadota; class Gammaproteobacteria; order DSM-19610; family DSM-19610; genus Thiogranum. The sequence goes on along the minus strand of CBEUNK010000068.1, from coordinate 13,481 downwards.
AGGCGGCGACCGACGTTTCCTACCTGGCCTGCGCAGGCTTTCTGTTGCAACACCAGGACCGGTTTTATGCCCAGTTTGCCAGCCATAATGCCCTGAGCCTGGCCTGGGTGATCAAGCTGGGCGCAGGCAAGGATTACGAACTGCAGCGCCTGCACGGCATGGGCGACGCCTTGTACCGGGCGCTGGACGAGGTGTACAGCGAACCACCACCGCTAAGGATCTATGCCCCGGTGGGTAGCCACGAGGAGTTGCTGCCGTACCTGGTGCGACGCCTGCTGGAAAACGGGGCCAATTCGTCTTTCATCAACCAGCTCACCGATGCCCATACCGACATCGAGACACTGGTGGAAAATCCGTGTCGGCATATCGAGGCTGTTCACTGCCAGGCTCATCCGCGTATTCCACTGCCGGTGGACCTGTATGGCGAAGCACGGCGCAACTCGCGGGGCTGGGATCTGGCCGATGCGGACACGCTGGCAGCGCTTGGTGCCAAGTTGGAACAGGGAATCCGCCAGGAATGGCAGGTGTCCGCCCTGGTCCCGGGCACAGGCAACGGCGGCGGTTTGCGCAGCGTCATGAACCCGGCGAATCGTATGGAACAACTCGGCAGTGTCCGCGAGGCGAGCAGCGGGCAGGTTGAGCGGGCATTGTCCACTGCCGCGGCGGCGGCGGTGTCCTGGGACGGGCAGGGGGGCGCTGGTCGCGCCACCTGCCTGCGTCGGGCGGCCGACCTGCTCGAGGAGCGGTCGGAAGATTTGCTGGCGCGCGTGATCCGCGAGGGCGGGCGTACGTTGCCGGACAGTATCGCCGAGTTGCGCGAGGCGGTGGATTATTGCCGCTATTACGCCTGGCGGGCCGAGCAGGAGTTCGAGCAGCCGCAGGTGCTGCCGGGTCCCACCGGCGAACACAATGAATTGCGGCTGCACGGTCGCGGCGTATTTGCCTGTATCAGTCCCTGGAATTTTCCGCTGGCGATATTCGTCGGCCAGGTGGCGGCGGCGCTGGCGGCAGGCAACGCCGTGCTGGCCAAGCCGGCCCGGCAGACACCGTTGACGGCCTGCCTGGCTGTCCGCCTGCTGCACGAGGCCGGGGTGCCACCCGAGGTACTGCATTTCCTGCCGGGTAGCGGCAGTATCATCGGGCAACAGCTGTTTGCCGACCCGCGGCTGGCGGGTGTCGCCTTTACCGGATCGACCGAAACTGCCTGGACCATCCAACGGGCACTGGCGCAGCGCGATGGTCCCATTGTGCCGCTGATTGCCGAGACCGGCGGACAGAACGTGATGATTGCCGACAGCTCGGCGCTGCCCGAACAGCTGGTGGTGGACGTGCTGCAGTCGGCGTTCAACAGCGCCGGGCAACGCTGTTCCGCACTGCGGGTGCTGTTTGTGCAGGAAGATATCGCCACCGGTTTCATGGCACTGCTACGAGGCGCCATGCAGGAATTGTGTATCGGGGACCCGCTGTTTCCCGGGACCGATATTGGTCCCCTGATCGATGATCAGGCTGTTACTGCCCTGCAACCCCATGTCGAGCGCATGCAGCGCGAAGCCCGGCTGGTATACCGGATGCCTTTGCCACCGGACCTGGAAACGGGCAGTTATTTCGCGCCCCGGGTCTATGAACTGCCATCGCTGACGCTGCTGGACAGGGAAGTGTTCGGGCCCGTGCTGCATGTCATCCGCTACCACGCCAACCAGCTCGACCGGGTGATCGATGCGATCAACGCGACAGGTTACGGTTTGACGCTCGGTGTCCACAGTCGTATCGAGGACACCTGGCAGCGTGTCAGCCGCCGGGCACATGTCGGTAATCTCTACATCAACCGGAATATGATCGGTGCTGTCGTCGGCGCCCAGCCGTTTGGCGGCGAAGGCTTGTCGGGAACCGGACCGAAAGCCGGCGGTCCATACTACTTGCATCGGTTCGCCACCGAGCGCACCCGCAGCGTGAATACCGCGGCACTGGGTGGCAATACCGGCCTGCTGTCCCTGTCCGAGGATTAGACCAGGGTGCAAGGCCAGGTAAGTTGATGGCCAGGAGGTGGGCAAAAAGAATTGTTGTGACGCAAGTCGTTGTTCTGCTCACCCGTATAAAGTAATGTACGTAAGTGACGATAAGGCGACCATCTAATCAGTCGCCTGTCATGCTTATCGAGGGAGGATAAGATGGAACACCGATGCAGTGTTCGTAAATCACTGGAATTTCAGTTGCTGCTATACAAGCACGGCTTACCGATCCAGAGTGGTGTCTGCCGTAACCTGGGCCTGGGTGGCCTGTTTATTGACACCGGGGACCGCGCCTGGCGCAAACACGAGTGTGTCGAGGTCGAAATACTGGGTCAGGACGGCCTTCCCAGCATGCGCTTACCCGCGGTCGTGGTTCATCACAACCACCGGGGTGCCGGCCTGATGTTTGAGACGGTGACCAATGAACAGCGCAGCAGGCTGCGTGCCTGGCTGTTCGAGAAGCGGCAACAGGATGCCAGGCCGGCAATCAGCCGGGCAGTAGCCTGAGAATCGGAATCCACCGCCGTTAACGGCGGGAGGGATGTTTGATGATTTCCCCGCGCTGTAACGGGAAACCGTTGCCGCGCTCCTTGTCCTTGAAATAACGCCGCAGGGTTTCCTGTATCACCGGGAATGCCAGCCGCTCCCAGGGCAGCGTGCGTGCGTCAAACAGCTGGCACTCCAGACTTTCCATGCCCGGTTCATAGGCGCCGTCGACCAGTTCGCCGCGGAACAGCATGTACACCTGGCTGATGTGCGGGATGCTGAAAACACCGTACAGGCTGTGAATCTCGACGCGTGCGCCGGCTTCCTCCCAGGTTTCCCGCAGCGCAGCCTGCTCGGTGGTCTCACCGTTCTCCATAAAGCCCGCCGGCAAGGTCCACAAGCCGTAGCGGGGTTCAATAGCGCGGCGACACAGCAGGATCCGGTCCTCCCACTCGGGAATACTGCCGGCCACTATGTTGGGGTTCTGGTAGTGGATAAACTGGCAATTGTCGCAGACAAAGCGTTCGCGGTTATCACCTTCGGGAATGCGCCGGCTGACGGTGCTCCCGCAGCTGCTACAGAATTTCACATGGACTCCTGAACATGGATTGTCACCGGTGCCGGTACGACCACGGGTAGCCGGTTCTCGACGGAAAAGTGTATCTAACGGCCATAAACCGCCAGTGTCTGGCCGCAGCCGGGCGGACTGCTGTTATCCAGGTAGAGGGCGCGCAACGGCAGGGCAAATACCGGTTGCAGTTGTTCTCCCCAGACAAAGGTATCAAATTCCGTCCCGCCCAGCAGGCAGTGGGCGGTGGTGTGGTACAGGCGGTCGAGGGCATCGCCGTTGACCAGCGTATGCAGCACTGACGAACCGGCAATCACATACACCCGCCGGTAGCCGAGTTCTCCGAGCAGGTTGCGCAGGGGCCCGGCTTCGACGCGCGAACCATGACCGCAACTTATGATCTCCACGTGGGCGATACTGGCGAGTTGCTGCCGCCTGGCGGGATCGGCGCCGGCGCCGGTCAGCACGAAAACGCGCCGGTCGCTGTAATGTTCGAGTGCCGCCGTGGGGATATCCAGGCTGGCGCTGAAGACGGCGATGTCCGGTTGCGGTGGCAGGCCCTGCGCCAGTCGCCAGGTGCGTAAATCATCAAACTCGGCCGACAATCCGACGGGCAGTTCCGCCTGCGCTTCAGCATCCGCGGCCTGGCGGAAATAGCGGGCACTGGTGATCAGCAGGTCGGCCTGGGCGGCCAGTTCCTGGAACAGGCGCCAGTCGCGAGGGTTGGCAATGGCCGGGGGTACCTGGTGGCTGTGCCGGTGTTCGCCGGGCAGGGCAATACGGCCGTCCAGGCTGGCAATAAAGTTGCTGTAGATAAACGGTCCCGTGTGCGCTGCCGGCAACTCGCCGAGCTCGTCCAGGTACAGGTTTTTCAGGACGCGGTGGCGGCCGGGGTCCGGGTAGAGTTCGAGGACGTGATCTTGCATCCCGCTGATCCTAACGGTTATTGCCGGGGAAATAAAAAAGCCGCCGGAAGCGGCGGCTTTGAAAGTTCAGGTTGCTGAAGCTGTCAGGCAACTTCTTCCCGGCTTGGTTCATTTTTCTGCTTGAAGTCGGAAATCGCCGCCTTGATGGCGTCTTCCGCCAGCACCGAGCAGTGAATCTTCACCGGTGGCAGGGCCAGTTCCTCGGCAATCTGGCTGTTCTTGATCTCGCTGGCTTCTTCCAGGGTTTTACCCTTGACCCATTCGGTCAGCAGCGAACTCGACGCGATGGCCGAGCCACAGCCGTAGGTCTTGAAGCGGGCGTCTTCGATCACGCCGCCGTCACCTACCTTGATTTGCAGTTTCATGACGTCGCCACAAGCCGGCGCACCGACCATGCCGGTACCAATGCTGGTGTCGGCCTTGTCAAAAGACCCTACATTGCGCGGATTTTCGTAATGATCCAGAACTTTGTCACTGTATGCCATGACGTGATTACTCCACTACTCGTTCAGTTAAGGTACGACCTGCAAAACGATCAGGCGGCAGTCTGCTGGAAACCCGAGCCAAACCCCGTTTTACCCTGTTCGCCTTCCTTGTGTTCAGCGGTCTGGTTCACCGCCTCGGCCAAAGTCAGGTCGTTCAGGTAATCGTAGATACGAGCGCTGAGCTGGTTCCACATCACCACGCTCTGCGGCCATTCTTCACCCGGAATGCGTTCGCGCCGTGCCGGCATGGCATCGTCGACGGCACTCAGTATTTCGGCAATGGTAATTTCATTCGCCGGTCGGCGCAGGCAGTAACCACCACCGGGACCGCGCATACCCGTGACCAGGCCATGGTTGCGCAGGCGTGCGAAGAGCTGTTCCAGGTAGGAAACAGAAATCGACTGCTCGACAGAGATATCGGCAAGGGTAACCGGCCCCTTGTCGTGACGTAACGCCAGTTCCATCATCGCAGTGATGGCATGACGACCTTTGGTTGATAGTTTCATGATTCGCCTCATTTGACTCCCAGGCGCAGCACAGGGGGTGCGCGTCTCCGTTTCATCAACTGTTGGTAATGATAATAATACTTGACTCTTTTAGTCAAGAATAATTCGCAGGGAGTATGAAATTCTTCCTGCCTGAGTGGCAGCGGGTTGGATAAAACTATGACGAGTGAGGGGTATTTAAGCCGAATCGGGCGCGGTCGTCAAGCCGCCAGGCGTCGTGCCAGTTCCTCGAGTTCACTGCAGTTATCGAATAAATTATTAGCTAATTCAATAACTTTATCTTCTTTCAGTCCCAGCATCTCGAGGCTGAAATCAGGTATTCCGGCGTGGTCGGTTTCCCCCAGGCCGTGCCCGGCCAGTGCCCGGTTGGCGATCAGCACCAATTGGGGGTAGATGGCGTGGTGATCCCAGTAACCTTCGTCGTGGTGATGCCGGACTGCCACAACCAGTTCCTGCGGCAGTCCCCAGGCTTCCATCAGCCAGGCGCCGATCTGGTCATGGGTCACGCCGAGAACGTGGCGTTCCAGGTCGCGGGTGGGCATATCCGGATTGGCCTGGGCGAAGCGGTTGAGGATAAAGAATTCCGGCTGGAAGGTATGACCCAGGACCAGTCTGCCCAGGTTCTGCAACAGGCCGGCCAGGTAGGCCGTGCCGCGTGGCAGTTTCTTCCGTCCGGGCAGCAGGCCGGCCAGCTGCTCTGTCAGGCGTCCGGCGTAAACCGAATGTTTCCAGAACGCGTCCAGGCCGAACGGGCCGTCCTGCGGCACGCGCAGGGATTTGCCAATGGAAAATCCCAGTGCCATGTTGAGTACGAATTCAAAGCCGAGAACCCTCGCGATAGCGGTTTGCAGGTCTTTGATTCTGCCGGCGTAACCATACAATGAGGAGTTGGCGTAGCGCAGCACCTGGGCGGAAAGCGCCGGATCCTGCTGGATGATCTCGGCCAGCTGGCGTGCATTGGCTCGGGGATCGGCCGCCAGACGCAGGATCTGGGCCGCGGTTGCCGGCAGCGCGGGTAATTCGTGGAATTCCTCGATATTGCGTTTGACCCGGGCCGGGGTGAACTGGTCGACGACGTGGCTGAGCGTGTTGTCAGCCGTTTGAAAATCCGCGCGCAGCGATGCTGCCGGACGCGAGAACTGGCCGCTCAGCGCATTGCCGAGCAGGCGGTGGAAATCACTTCCGGCAACCTGCAGCAGTGTCGTGTGCACCCCCGGTTCGAAAGTGATTACGTCGTGGTTGTCCAGGGCGCTGTCGATAACGACATCCAGGTCGTAAGCCGGTGCCAACGGCGGATACGAGCGCGGTTCGCAATCGTCGAAAATGGTGGCCAGCTGGTTGCCCGGGACCAGTTCCAGGTCGCGTTGCAACAGGGTGCTGAGTGCTTCGAAGTCGAGTACGTGATCGGCCGGTAGTACTGCCATCAGCAGGCCCCGTGCATCCACCAGGATGACGGCTCGAACCAGCTGTGAAATCGGGATTTCGCAGGCATCGGCGGCCTGCGCCAGTGTCGCGGTGCGTGGGTGCAGAATAGTTTCGTAAGAGACCTGCTCCCGTTCCAGAAAATCGCGTATGTTGGCCGGCAATCCCATCCTAGGTTCCTTCTGTCCAGTTATCCCTGCCGAATAAAAAGCAAAAACCGAACCATCCTTGAAAATTTCATGAAATTCAGTATCCTGAAGATTCCGGGCGGGAGTCAGCAAGCGCCGAGCGACAAATGACCGACGCGTTGGGCTTAAGGAAGCTTCCCACGGTTGTTAGAATCCCGTTTATCACAATAAACACAAGTGATTGGAGTTACCCAATGACGAGCGAATATGCGGCCGGAAAAGATCGACGTGGCCGGTCAAGAGAAAAGCTGGCTACCCTGGTAAAGACCCGCGGCGAAACCCTTTCCTTATACAGTGAACTTGCCAACCAGCGGCCCTTCGAGGCTGATGAAGTGACCAGCGAGGCTCTGCAGGAGTTCTGCCAGGCGCTGATCGACTATGCCGCCAGCGCTCACTTCCAGTTGTACCGCTTTATATCCGACAAGCTCGAGCGGCGGACCCCGGTACTGGAAGTCGCCGACCGGATTTACCCGAAAATTGTCCAGACCACCGATAATATCCTGCGCTTCAACGATAAGTATGAAGCCGTCGACCTGCTCAATGGCGACAGGGAAGTGCTGACCCTGCTGGATACCGACCTGTCCCACCTGGGTGAAACGCTGGCCGAGCGGATTCAGCTGGAGGACCAGGTTATCGGTGCCATGACCGGCCAGTTCCACTAGCCGCAACGCCATTTCATGTAGCCGGCCGACAGCCGCAAGGGATTTCTGAATAGAAGGCCGGTAAGCGTGTATGCTCTTGCCGGCCTTTCTGTATTCGCGGGGTTAAAACATTGAGTGATCGCCGGACCAGTATGCGGCAACTGAATACCTTGCTGGACATCATGGCGCGGCTGCGCGACCCGCAGCAGGGGTGTCCCTGGGACCTGGAGCAGGACTTCTCGACCATCGCGCCGTATACCCTCGAAGAGGCTTACGAGGTTGCCGAGGCGATCGCGGGCAATGTACCGGAAGAGCTGTGTGACGAACTCGGTGACCTGCTGTTCCAGGTGGTGTTCCACGCGCAAATGGCCAGTGAGCGCGGCTGGTTCGACTTTGGTGATGTGGTCGCGGCCATCAACGAAAAACTGGTGCGCCGTCATCCGCACGTATTCGGTGACGAAAAAATCACCGATGCAACCGAGCAGACGCTGGCCTGGGAACGCCACAAGGCGAAAGAGCGAGCTGAGCGGGGCGTGGCCGCGGAGAGTGCACTGGATGGCGTGCCGCTGGCGCTGCCAGCCCTGGTCAGGGCGCAGAAAATCCAGCGGCGTGCCGCCCGGGTGGGGTTTGACTGGGACGACATCGGCGACGTGGTGGCCAAGCTCGACGAAGAACTCACAGAACTCAAGCAGGCACTGGCGGCGGGTGAGTCGGTTGAGCATATGCGCGAAGAGCTGGGCGACCTGCTGTTCAGCGGTGTCAACCTGGCGCGTTTTCTCGAGGCCGACGCCGAGTCGCTGATGCGCGCCGCCAACCGGAAGTTCGACTGCCGGTTCCGCCGCGTGGAGCGACTCGCCCGCGAGGCGCAGCGCAATTTGCAGGATTGCAGCCTGGACGAGCTCGAAGCGTTCTGGCAGCGCGCCAAATCCGAAGCGATCTAGTCGCAGTCCGCGGTCCGTAACCAGGTCAGGAACGGCTGTTCGATCAGGGTAAAGAAACGTTGTGCCGCTTCGAGACTCCGGTTCAGTTCATAGCGGCTGCTTACGGCGCAGACCCGGTTGATGAAATGGCGGGCACGGCCGGCATCGATTTCCGCGTCATAGGCGGTCAGGTTGATCTGCTGCAGGTAGTCCCAGAAGTGCGGGTCACGCGCCAGCAGTCCGGCATTGCGGCAGGCTTCGCCGCCGGCAAGGCTGTCTCTCAGGCGCAGGCGCCGGGCCTGGGTGGAACGGATTGCGGGGCGTTCCAGTGCCACCAGGTAAAGCAGGCAATGGGGATTGGCGGCCGTGATATCCGTCACACCCGTCCAGGTTGACAGTGCGTCGCTATTCACCATGCGCAGGCTAACCGCGCTGTCGCCGGTCGGGGCCCCGTGTCCCCGGGGGGGCAACCGCCTCGCCGATCGGGTCATCGCCTTACCTCCCAGATCATAACCATGGTAGTGGACGCGTCCCTGCGTCGAAAATCCGTCCTTGTCCGGAATCATTGCAGAAGACGTGCCATACCAGCGTTCGTGGGCGGGTAAAGACCCGTTCGGGTGCATATTCATTCAGTCTAGGGTAAATTTGTCAGTTTTAATCGGAACTGGACGGACACGGGGACAAATATGAGCAAACTGGTGCGGGTGGTGACGCTATTCCTGTTATTACCGGGTATGGCGCTGGCGGATGAGAGCCTGCAGGCGGCCGATACTTCCTGGATACTCACTTCCACGGCGCTGGTGTTATTTATGACACTGCCCGGGCTGGCGCTGTTCTATGGCGGCCTGGTCCGATCCAAAAACGTGCTGTCGATCCTGCTGCAGTGTTTCGCCATCGCCGGCATTGCCTCTATTCTGTGGTTGATCGTGGGTTACAGCATAGCGTTTGCCGACGGCAATGATTATTTCGGCGGCCTGTCCAGGATGCTGTTCTCCGGCATGCTGGAGGATTCGCTCAGCGGTGGTTTGCCGGAATCGCTATTCGCGCTGTTCCAGATGACTTTCGCGATTATTACGCCGGCGCTGATTATCGGCGGTTTTGCCGAACGTATTAAATTTTCCGCCGTGCTGCTGTTCAGTGCCATCTGGCTGCTGCTGGTCTACGCGCCGGTGACCCACTGGGTATGGGGTGGCGGCTGGCTGGGTAACATGGGGCTGCTGGATTTCGCCGGCGGCACAGTGGTGCACATCACCGCCGGGGTCGCGGCCCTGGTTTCCGCCCTGGTCATCGGTCCGCGTCGCGGGTTTCCGGGAACGCCGATGATGCCGCATAACATGACCATGACCGTGGCCGGTGCCGGCATGCTCTGGGTCGGTTGGTTCGGCTTTAATGGCGGCAGTGCGCTGGCGGCCAATGGGGACGCGGCCATGGCTATGCTGGTAACCCACCTGTCGGCCGCGGCCGGCGCCATGACCTGGATGTTCTATGAGTGGATTAAATTCGGCAAACCGACTGCCCTGGGCACGGTGACCGGCATGGTTGCCGGCCTCGGTACGATTACGCCCGCATCGGGTTTTGTCGGTCCCGCCGGTGCGCTTGTCATCGGTGTCATGGCGGGTATCGTGTGCTTCAACGCCACCCTGCTGATCAAGCGGGTATGGAAAATCGACGATTCCCTGGATGTCTTTCCGGTCCATGGTGTCGGCGGCATGCTGGGTACTTTCATGGCGGGCATTTTTTCATCGACCGAACTCGGTGTCTTCAGCGGCCAGGGATTTGCCGACGGCATTGAGAGCATGGGCCAGCAGGTCGGTGTGCAGGCCATCGGTATTGTCGCAACAGCGTTGTTCACTGCTGTTGCCACGCTGGTCATTCTGAAAGTGGTAGACATACTGACGGGTGGCCTGCGCGTCAGTGCCGATGCAGAGACCCAGGGTCTGGATATCTCGGACCACGAGGAGCGTGGTTACGTGAACCTCTGACGCTGGAAACAAGGGGGGCAGAATTAATTCTGTCCCCCTGTTCGTCCCTGGTCCCTTCCTGATTGAAATCTGTTCCCTTTTTATTTACAGTCCCGACCACGCTTCAGGTGCTCCAAGGGTATTCACCCGCGGAGTGAAACGGGAAGCCGGTGAGCCACGACCCTGATGTGTGCGATTCCGGCGCTGCCCCCGCAACGGTAAGCGAGTAAAGGCGAATCACGACGCCACTGTGGTCATCCACGGGAAGGCGATTCGCTGGAAAGGGAACTTTCACTCGTCAGCCCGGAGACCGGCCTGCAGCCACACAGCCATTCGCGGAGGGCGACGGCGCTGCGGGATCTGGCTCGCATTGATTCGTTTTCCTTCCGCCGGCTCGTTTTGACACAGGTCCGTGCGCGCGGGTGTGCGCCCGGCAAGAGGAAAACAGCTTATGTTCGTATTCTCCCCGGCACCGGCAGGTGTCCGCATGGCGCTGGTCCTTGCATTACTTGCACCACTCAAGGTAACCGCTGAACAGGAAGCCATTGTCGTCACGGCAACCAGGCTCGCCACGCCTCAAAGCCAGGTGGGCAGTTCGGTAACGGTCATTACGGCCGAGGATATTGAACGCAAGCAGGTAAAGACTGTTGCGGAAGCACTGCGTATGGTGCCCGGAGTTGACGTCGTGCAGGCCGGTGGCCCCGGGCAGCAGACCTCGGTTTTCATGCGTGGTGCCAGTTCATCGCACACGCTGGTGCTGGTGGACGGTATCAATATCGCGGATCCCAGCAGCCCCAGTGGGGCCGTCGACTTTTCCAGCCTGGTGCTGGATAACGTCGAGCGCATCGAGGTCGTTCGCGGTCCGCAGAGCACGTTGTACGGTGCCAATGCCATCGGCGGCGTGGTCAGCATTACCACACGCAAAGGCGAAGGTCGGCCGCGCGCCACCCTGAGCCTGCAGGCGGGGAACCACAGCAGCAACTATGCGCAGTTGGGATTAATGGGGGCGACGGATCAGGCCGATTATTCGTTCAGTGGAACACATTTAAAAACCCACGCCAGTTCCGTAACACCCGAGGATCTACGCACCGGATTGCCGGCCGAGGCGGACCGTTACCGCAACAGCACACTGTCAGCCCGGCTCGGCTTCGAGGCCGGTAAGACCCTGGATTTCTCCCTGTTCGGGCGCTACATCGATGATGAGCAGCGTATTGACCCGGAAGTAGGTTTCGGCACCATAGAAGACCCCGATGCACGGCTGAAAAACCGCGAATATTTTTTGCGCGGCGAAAGCCGGGCCGCCCTGCTGGACGGTCGCTGGGATGCCCTGCTGGCGATCGCCTACACCGATTACAACCGCAGGAACGACAACCGGCGCAGCAATCCCTTCGAGACCCTTCAGCAGACCCGCTTCCAGGGGGATACGCTTGAGCTGAGTCTCAATAATGATGTGTACCTGGCAGAAGGCCATACGCTGACGCTGGGTGGCGGCACCAAAAAAGAAAGCATGAACAATGACGGCTTCTCGGATTTCGGCGGTTTTGTCGTCAGCGAGCTTTCCCGGGCCAGTGAACGTACCAACTATGCCTATCTGCAGGACCAGTTCAGTTTTTTCGAGCGTGTTTTCGGTACGGCCGGTTTGCGCCTGGATGACCGCGACGATTTCGGTTCCGAGCTGACCTACCGCTTAACGGGCGTGTATCAGCACCATCCTACCAACACCCGTTTCAGCGGCAGTGCCGGCACCGGCTTCCGGGCACCCTCCCTGTTCGAGCTGTTCGGTTTTACGCCCAATAACTTCGGTTCCGCCTTTCGCGGCAATCCCGACCTGGAGCCGGAGAAAAGCGTTGGCTGGGAACTGGGTTTCGACCAGTCACTGCTGGCCGGGCGGCTGGCGTTCGGTGCCACCTGGTTCAGGAACGACGTCAAGGACCTGATCGAAACCGTGTTCGACAGCAGCTTTAACAGTACACCGGAAAATATCAACAAGGTCCATCTGCGCGGCTTCGAGGCGTTTGTCTCGGGCGATATCCTGCAGGATCTGTCGGTGCGTCTTGACTATACTTTTACCGATGCCGACGTGAGCGATAACAGTGACCGCCCGTTGCTGCGACGTCCGAGGAAAAAGGCCGGCGCGACGCTTAACTACCAGGCAACGGACAAGGGTCATATCTATCTTGGCGTCGACTATACGGGGAAGCGCAAGGATATCGACCGTGCCACGGCGGCAGTTATCAAGGCCAGCGATTACACGGTGGTGGACTCGGCGGTAACTTACGATGTGAACCCGCAGTTTCGCCTGGAGGCACGCGTCAACAACCTCCTGGATGCGCACTACGAACCGGCAGACGGGTTTGAGGCGCTGGGGAGGAACTACATGCTCGGCTTTACGGGCAAGCTTTGAGGACTGCCATATGGGGCACCGCCTTTCCAAAATCTACACCCGCACCGGCGATGACGGCACCACCGGTCTGGGCGACGGGTCGCGCACGGCCAAGGACAGTCTGCGGGTCGAGGCTTTCGGCACGGTGGATGAACTGAACAGCGCCATCGGGGTGATAGCTACATACACGCTGCCCGACGACATTCGGCGGGAACTCACGGCTATCCAGCATGACCTGTTCGATATCGGTGGCGAGCTGTCGATTCCCGGGCACCGTGTCATCACGGACCGACAGGTCGAACGACTGGAAGCCAGCCTGGATAGACTCAACGCGGACTTGCCGCCGCTGAAGGAGTTTATCCTGCCTGGCGGCTGTCCAGCCGCTGCGGCCTGTCACCTGGCGCGCACCATAGGACGGCGAGCCGAACGACGCCTGGTCAGCCTGGCGCGCGGGGAAACGACCAACATGGCCAGTCAGCGTTACCTGAATCGCCTGTCTGACCTGTTATTCGTGATGGCGCGTAGTCTGAATCGCGTGGAGGGTGTCGATGACGTGCTCTGGAAGAGGGACAGGTAAGAGCGGAACGACCGCCCACCTGTGAACCGGTTTATTGTAAAGACTGTTCGCCGGATTTGCGCAGCATCTCCCGCGCCTGCGCCAGTTGCCCGCACATGATCCTGGCGCCGTCGAGTATGCGCGGTGTCTGCCGCTGAATCAGGTCGGGTTCTATGAAGTACAACTGCTTGTAGCGTACGGCCGAAAGTTGTGGCCAGTTCTCCCACGCCTGTAGCCACTGCGGTCGCTCACCGGCACGGCCGCTGGCAATAATGATCTGCGGATCGGCGGCCAGTACTGCCTCACGGGTTACCACCGGGGCCAGTGTCTGCAGGGCGGCGAAAATATTGCTGCCACCACAGAGCTCCATGACCTGGCTGATCAGGTGCTCGCCATTGACCGTCATCAGCGGCTGGTGCCAGATCTGGTA
>CBEUNK010000067.1:0-14473 GCA_965544455.1 uncultured Thiogranum sp. | reverse complement strand
GAGTGATATCTGTTAGCCGGATACCACGCGTAACTCGGTCGATTCGGGTGTTTTCTCCGATTGTTCCTCTGTTGCGGGGTTGCCGGCACTGATGCTATCTGTTGCCGGGGACTCGTTACTTTCCCCGGGGCGTTTCTGGCGTTCGTAGAGGAATTTGAGTACTTCCGCCCGATAGTGGTTGTATTGCGGATCGTCCGCAAGCACCAGGCGTTCACGCGGACGTTCGAGTTCAATGTGCAGCACCTCGCCAATGGTAGCGGCCGGGCCATTGGTCATCATCACAATACGATCCGACAGCAGTACGGCTTCATCCACGTCATGGGTGATCATGATGACGGTGTTGCCCAGCGAGGTATGAATTTCCATCAGCGAGTCCTGCAGGTGGGCTCGGGTCAGGGCATCGAGCGCGCCGAAGGGTTCGTCCATCAGCAATACTTCCGGCTGCATGGCAAGCGCGCGTGCGATACCCACGCGTTGTTTCATGCCACCGGAAAGCTCATCAGGGCGTTTGTCGCGGGCGTGCGTCATGTGAACCAGGTCGAGATTGTGTTCAATCCATTCGCGCATTTCTGTTTTTGATTTCATCCTCTTGAAGACCTGCTTCACACCGAGTTCGATATTTTCGTAGGCACTCAACCAGGGAAGCAGGGAGTGGTTCTGGAATACCACGGCGCGTTCCGGGCCGGGCTCGGTGACTTCCTTGCCGTTGAGGATAGCACCACCTTCGGTTACACGGTGCAGGCCGGCGACGATGTTTAACACCGTCGATTTACCGCAACCGGAGTGACCGATCAGGGAGATGAATTCGCTCTTTTCGATTTTCAGGTTGATGTCGTCCAGCGCCCGAAAGGGGCCGTTATCGGTTGGAAAGTCGATAGCAACCCTGGTTAGTTCAAGATGTGTTTGCGTAGTCATAACGTTTGGTTCCATTCTGTCAGCGCAGGGCTGCGCTCTTGTCCCAGGAAAATTTGCGCTGCAGCATAAGCATGCTGCGGTCAAGCGCGAAACCGAGTAGCCCGATCACGAGCACCGCGACCATGATGCGCGCCAGCGAGTTCGAGCTGCCATTCTGAAACTCGTCCCAGACGAACTTGCCCAGCCCCGGATTCTGCGCCAGCATTTCTGCCGCGATCAGAACCATCCAGCCAATACCCAGTGACAGCCGAAGACCGGTGAACATCATGGGAATGGAAGAGGGCAGCACAATCTTTATCGTGCGGGTCAGCCATGGCAGACGCAACACGCGGCCAACGTTGAGCAGATCCTTGTCGACCGAGGATACGCCAACTGCTGTATTTATAATGGTTGGCCACAGGCAGCACAGAGTCACGGTAATGGCTGAGGTCAGGAAGGACTTGGCGAACAACGGGTCCTTACTGACATAGACAGCGCTTACCACCATGGTGACGATTGGCAACCAGGCCAACGGCGACACCGGCTTGAACAACTGTATGATCGGGTTGAACGCCGTATACAGTGTCTGGTTCATGCCGGTGACAATGCCGATGGGGATGGCAATCAGGGACGCAATGATAAAGCCGGTGGCAACGGTTAACAGACTGGTCAGAATCTGATCGAAGAACGTTGCCTTGCCCGTGTAGGGCCGGATTTTCACTTTGGCATCCGGGTTTTTGGCCAGCTTTTCGGCGTTGCGTTTCTCCTGGCGTGCCATGAAAGCAGCTTCCTTTTCGCGTTCCGCCTTGTGCTCGTCGACCAGCGAGACGGCCTGCTCCCACACCTTGGCCGGGCCCGGAAGGACGCCAAGGGAGGTCTGGACCTGCGCCGCGAGTGCGCTCCATAACATAAGGAAGACAGCGAATGCAGCAACTGAAACACCTGCCGATTTTATAAGTCTGCCTGCCATGCCCGACGTATTCTCCCGGGAGAGAAAGTCCAGCAGCTTGTTCATCAGCGGTGCATTCCAGCCCCGGTATCTTCTTGCTGTTAACTCTGTATTCATGTGACTGTACCGTTGTTGTTCCCGGGTTGCTTAGATCTTGTCGTTACCCTTCAAACCAATGGCCAGGGATTCCAGGTAGGCATTGGGTTTCTTCCCGTCATAGGTAATGCCGTCTATGAACTCTGTTTGAGGCTCGCGGAAGCCGTCCTCGCTGGCAAAGTCGGGGAAGTCAGCCGCTGTCATTTTGCCTTCGGCAATCAGCTCTTTCGCAGCCTTCTCGTAAATATCGGGGCGATAGACCTTCTTCGCTGTCTCGAAGTACCAGCTGTCAGGTTTGTGCTCGGCGATCTGGCCCCAGCGGCGCATTTGTGACAGGTACCAGATGGCATCAGAGTAATAGGGGTAGGTCGCGTTGTAGCGGAAGAACACGTTGAAATCCGGTACTTCGCGCTTGTCACCCTTTTCATACTCGAAGGTACCGGTCATGGAGTTGGCGATCACGTCGTAGTCCGCACCCACGTAGTTTGGCTGCGACAGGTACTTGACCGCCTCCGGGCGATTGGCGTTGTTGTCGGCATCGAGCCACCTGGCCGCGCGCAGCATGGCCTTGACCACGCGCACGCTTGTGTTCGGGTACTTTTCGGTGAACTCCTTTGTCATACCGAATACCTTCTCCGGGTTGTCCTTCCAGATTTCGTAGTCGGTGATGACCGGGACGCCGATACCTTTGAATACCGCCTGCTGGTTCCAGGGCTCGCCCACGCAGTAGCCGTAGATAGTACCGGCCTCCATAGTGGCGGGCATCTGCGGTGGTGGAGTGACGGAAAGCAGAACATCGGCCCGTAACTGACCGCTGATATCACCCTTGTCCGGCGCATAAAAGCCGGGATTAATGCCGCCGGCGGCCAGCCAGTAACGCAACTCGTAGTTGTGTGTGGATACGGGAAATACCATGCCCATCTTGAATGGCTTACCGTCGGCCTTGTATTTCTCGACCACCGGTTTCAGGTAGTCAGCCTTGATCGGGTGCTGGGGGCGTCCATCCTTCATCTTCGGGACATTGGGCTTCATCTGCTCCCAGATGTCGTTGGAGACCGTGATACCGTTGCCGTTCAGATCCATCGAGAATGGCGTGATGATGTGTGCCTTGGTGCCGAATCCGATGGTGGCAGCCAGTGGCTGGCCGGCGAGCATGTGAGCACCGTCGAGTTGGCCGTCGATCACGCCGTCGAGCAATACTTTCCAGTTGGCCTGGGCTTCCAGGGTGACGTAAAGACCTTCGTCTTCGAAGTAGCCTTTTTCGTAGGCAATCGCCAGCGGAGCCATATCGGTGAGTTTTATGAAGCCAAATTTGAGATCTTCTTTTTCAGGCTCACCCACTTCGGCGTAGCTGCTACCGGGAGCACTCAGGGAGAGACTCATTCCGATGCTCAAGGCCACGCTAACGGTCTTCAGGAACGCGCGTCTGGGTTTGCTGATTTGCTTGCCTTTCATTTTGACTCCAGTTTCGTTGTGCAAAAAACAAAAAAGGCGTCTTGAGCACCGGCCACGCGGGCAGGCTCATAGACGCCTTTGTCCATATGCGTTCAACCGCCAGCGGCCAAACGAAAATTCAGATTGTGTGTACTGTTTTGATTCGCCGACTGCGCCGTTGCAGTCGACAAACATTACCGGCTCTACAGCAGTTTGTGTGCCAAACCAGTAACTTATTGGAGCATAAGGAAAAACTTAAATAGGCGTGAGATATTGGTTGATACGCGGTTCCCAGTCTGCACAAATCCAGTGCGTTATGCAGGCGCGCAATGGCACCAGTGCTTCCTATTGGTTCAGCCGCGGGAGAGTGGTCGGGGGGTAATGTGCGGGAGAAGTAAACCGGCCCCGCTCCCGGGGCCGGTTATCAGGTGCCTGCCTAAGCAGCCTCTGCAGCTGCTGATTTCATGGTATCCGCGAGTATGCTGTAGACAGTTGCCCAGGCTTCCTTGGTGTCCTCCGTGAATGCCTCACCAAGACCGGCTTCCAGTGTCCACAACAGTGCGGCGCCGACGGTATCGTAGTGCTCGTCCTTGACACCATAGGTGATATGGCGGACGCCAAGCTGCTGCACCGCGGGCACGATTTCGTTCAGACGATCCAGCCCGTTGACCGCTGTATTGATCATTTTCATCAGCTTTTTACCCTGTTCGACCATGTCACCCTTGAACAGGGGTTTGAGGGAAGGGTCGAGTTCAAAAAGCTTTCCGTAGAACAGTTCCGCAGCCTTGTCGGCAATGGGAAGTACTTGTGCCCAGGAGTTCTTGACGAGTTGCACTTGTTCGGGGGTCATTTTATTTCCTCTCTAGTTGAATGTAGTAAGCCGCGAGCGCCGCCATGTAGTCCACGGCGGACATCACTTCTGCATCGGTTAAGTCGGGGTTACCGCCACGTTCCGGCATCATGGAATCATCGGGTCCGAAAAAGCCGTTGATGGCGTGGTCGTAAAGAACACTCTTGCCCTGTTCAAGGCGCGGCGCCCACTCTGAAGTTTGCATGGGTATCGGTGCACCGGCGATACCGTAGCCATGACAGGTTTCACAATTGGCAAGCCACAGGGTCCGTCCCTGCATAAGTTCCGGACCCTGCAGCTCGACATAGGCGCTGTTATCGGCACTGGCAGCACTTGCCGTCACCAGCAAATCTGCCGCGAGCAGGTAATAGGCCGGTGCACGCATCGATCAGCCTCCCATCGGGATGCGGATAACAACACCGCCCATCACGTCACCCAGCTTGAAGTCGCGTTTCGGGGTGTCCTTGTGGTCGTTGTGGCAAGATACGCATACCGGGGCTACACCCACATCCGGATAGATCGCGGTAAAATATTTGGTGCCACCCAAAGTTTCTTCCGAATAGTAGTTTTCGCCCTTGTTCTCGGCGATGAACTTGAGGCCGGCTTTTTCAACATCCGTTTTGGGCGCGTTCTGTTTATTGATCGGCCACAGCGACTGCAGTGAATAGCTGAAGTTGACATCGTCCAGCTTCTCGGCGCGCTTGGCGACCAGTTCGGAACCGAAGCGGAACATCTGTGCCGGCAGGACCAGCGCCTTGTCGTCTTCGAAGTGCTCGCTCGCCTTGATCACCTTTTCTTTTTTCACCAGGCGGTTGACGATTTTCTTGGTGTAGATGGCGCGGTCCGAGTCCATGACCAGATGCAGGGCATCGGCCATTGCCTTGGGTGATATAGTGGGTTTGTTAAAAGCGTCGCTGCCCGCAATTGCGCTGCCGATGCCTGCGACGGAAGCCGCGATGCCAAGGCCGATCAGGGTTTTGCGTAGGTGTTTCATAGGTCTTTCTCCTGTCCCATTGTGTGAAAAAAATAGTCCGGGTGTTGCCCGGGATGTATGAAAACTAGTTTTCGTCGATTTCGGTTTTTTCCTCTTCAGCGCGTTTCTGGTCGGCTTCCGCCAGTTCCATGCTGGTGACGTGCACGGCGGGTCGTCCGGTGAAGTTGTTTTCTATCAGTGCCGGGTCGGCCAGGGCGTCCAGGGTGAATCCCAGACCGTGGCATTGCATGCAGGCGGGCCTGATCATCTTTTCATTCGGCGACAGGGTGGCGTTCTGGTTGTGATCCACCATGATGCGGCTCATCCAGTCATTGACATCAAAGTTGACACGCGGCATGTGACAGCTGGCGCAGGACACGCCGCTGCCAGGTTCGCCCTCACCACTGATTTCCTTTTCCCATAGTTTGTAATGAGGCGACTGCCGGTAGGCGAGGCTGTGATCATCGTTGTGGCAGTCGAGACAGGCGGTTACGGCAGCCCTGGTGACATCGAAGCGGTGCGCACCATGGCAGCTGGTGCATTCCAGCGCTGTATGTGCGGCTTCATCCTGCATGGGCAGGCGCGCCTCGGCAGGTGTCATCGCCGGCAGAGCGGCGGCAATGCGCATGCCGTGTTTGCCGCGTTTGAATCGTTCTACCTCAAGGTTGTGGCACTGGGCACAGGCCTGATGATCAGGTTTGTCGGTCCATTGCGGTTGCGCACCCTCGTTCAGGATGACGTTATGGCAGGCAGAACAGTTAACGCCCGACTTCGCGTGCGCGGTATCCGCCCAGTCAGCGTGTGCCGGCCCGGGCAGGCTGTTTTGCTGCGGGGAGTCGGCGTCATCGGTGGTCAACGGGTTGACCGGGTAACGGTCTGCCGGGTAATCGACAAGCTCTGCAAGCACACCGGCAAACTCGCGTTCGGGCAGAACTGGTTTTTCCAGCACATCGGGTTCACCTAGATGCTTGACCAGGAAGTCGGTATACAGTGCGCGGTTGTTATGGAAATTGTGACAGCCCGCGTTGTTGCAGGTGTCAAAGGCCATGCCCTGGTGGCTGGGACGATCTTTGCCGATGTCCTGGTGACAGTGGTTGCATAAATCCACCGGTTGGGTCAGGCCATTCTCGCCAGTCATGTCCGGCTGGTGTTCTGTATGGCAGGTGACGCACTGCCGGGCATCGATATTTTCAAGGGTATCCGCGTTACGCGGATCGGTGAACTTGCTGCGCGGGTGCGAATCAAACGGTTTTTTGCGGTCATCGCCGTGGCAGTTGACGCAGGCTTCCTGGAATACCTCGTCCCCGGCCAGCGGGTCACTGTGGCAGGCCGTACAGGCGATACCGATCTGGTAATGCCCGTCGGTGAGTGGACCAGGCATGAACACTGTTTTGTCCTGTGCTTCAAACATGCTGTAACCCAGCCAGCCGAGCAGGCTGATGCTCAGTACCAGCCACACCCATACCAGCGTTCGCCGCTGTATCGAATCCGTTGCCTTCATGCCCTAGAACCAGTAGGTCTTGAGTACGTGAAAGCCGAGCAGTGCGGGCAATGGCCAGAGTAAAATGATGTGCATCCATAGTGATATTTCCCGGGTTTTCCTCGCCAGCCCTACGGGCAAGGCATGTTGCAGTCCGATTACGCCACTGGCGATTGCCCCGACCAGCAGCAGTGCGATGAAGCTCAGCATCAGGTAGAGGTTGAGGTGGTAACCGAGACGTAATCCGGTATGTGCGACCAGTGTGGCCAGCGCGAGCGTACCCAGCAGCACGTGCACCAGGCGCCAGTTGGCAAAGT
Organism: uncultured Thiogranum sp.; assembly: GCA_965544455.1. Classification (GTDB taxonomy): domain Bacteria; phylum Pseudomonadota; class Gammaproteobacteria; order DSM-19610; family DSM-19610; genus Thiogranum. The sequence goes on along the minus strand of CBEUNK010000067.1, from coordinate 7,480 downwards.
TGCCGAAGCTGATGCGCTGAACACGCTTACGCAGACTGATAAGGCTGACCAGTACGCCGAGACCGAGCAGACTGAAGCCGGTCACTTGCTTGATCAGCCCGTCGCGCCACAGCCTGTCCCAGGGTATCCCGGCCTGTACACTGTCAGCGAAAGGTATGGCCGGCGCGATCAATATAATCAGTGAGGCAAGCAGGGCGGTGATGCCCGTCCACAGGAGTGTGCCGCTGCCTTTTTCGGGTTCGACTGTCTTTGTGCCCAGCAACTCTGCCAGCAGCGGTTTGCAACTGCCGCAGACACTGGAGGCGCCGGTTTCTGCACACAGGGCGTCCAGGTTGCAGTGGCCGTCACGTATCGCGCGGCTGAGCGTGCCGTGTCTGACACCGATGCACTGGCATACCACGGCGCTTGCCGGCCAGTCGGCCACGCTGGCGGCAGCCTGCTTGGGCCAGAGCTGCCCTGAATTGGCAAAGCGCCGGATTTGCCACGGCCAGACATAGCGCGTGTGCTGTACTGTTTCCAGCACACGGCTGTTTTCATCCCACTTGCCGAAAGCAACGACCCCGACCAGCCGGTTGCGTTGCAGCAGAAGCTTTCGGTAGCGGGTACTGTCGTAGCTTCGCCAGGTAATGGTACGCAAATGGGAAATCGCGTCGCGCTCGCCCGTGCGGCCGGCACTGAATACGGACACACCCACGACTTTGAGGCGGGTGGCCGCAAGTGATCCGGTATATTGAGAGGCACCACCACTGATGCAGTGAGCGGCCACGCCGGCCTGTTCCAGGCCGGGCGCCACCAGCCCGTAAATCCTGTCACGATGCTCGGCACATTCCCCGATGGCGAATACACTGGCATCACTGGTTTGCATGCGGTCGTCGACGCGGATGCCACGGCCGACAGCAATACCGGCACTGCGCGCCAGTTCGAGGTTGGGGTGAATGCCGGTTGCGACCACCATCGTGTCACAGTTAATGGAGCGTCCGGAGCGCAGTTCCACAGCGCTGATCCGGTCTTCGCCGATGACACGTTTGACCGAATCGCCTAGTATGATCTGTATATCCCTGGACAGCATGTGCTCGCGTAACAGCTCGGCTGCCTGCTCGTCCATCTGCTGGGCCATTAAGCGCGTGGCGTGCTCGATAACGATGACACTGGTATTGTGTTTCTGCAGACCGCGGGCGGCTTCCAGGCCAAGCAGGCCGCCGCCCAGTACAACCGCACGGCGGCTGCGTGTGCGGCGGGCAGTAAGATTCTGCGCATCGTCAAGGTTGCGGAAAGTGAAGATGCCCGGCTTCTGGATGCCCTCGATACCGGGGATATGCGGCCTTGAGCCTGTCGCCAGCACCAGCTGGCTGTAGACCTGGGTATTGCCCAGGCGGTCGTGGACGCGCTTGTTCTGTCGGTTAATGGCAACGATTTCACAGTTGTGATGCTGGACGACACGATGATCATCCTTGAGCTTGAGCGGGTTCTGAATATCCGCGAAATTTACTTCACCGGTCATGAGACCGGCCAGCCTGACACGGTTGTAGGGCTCCCAGGGCTCGTTGCCATAGATAACGACGGGTGTGTCCGGGCTGCGTTTCAGGAGTTCCTCGACAAAGTGGATACCTACCGGGCCTGTACCCACGACGACGACGGGCGCTGTCGTAGCTGTGTCGCTGTGATCAATATGTTGTTCCAAGACGGCTGACATAACCTTCCCAATCTGTTTTCAATATGCATAAAAAAAGCGTCCACACCGAGTGAACACCGTGTTCACCGGAATGGACGCCTTCGTCCCGTGACTGCCGCCGTTGGCAGTCACAATGACTTGTTCAGTTCAGCAGTTCAGCAACTGCAATAACGTTTTCAGCAACCTGGCCAAGGCGCAGGTTCTTGTCCATGGCCATCTTGCGCAGTGCATGGTAGGCCTGTGGTTCGTCGAAGCCGCGCTGTTTCATCAGGATACCCTTGGCGCGTTCGACTGCCTTGCGTTCCACCAGGCTGGCCCGGGTATCCTCGAGTTCCTGCCGCAGGCGTTCGGTTTCCTTGAAGCGTGCTACGGCGATGTCGAGAATTGCGCCCAGCCGGTGTTGCTCCAGGCCATCGACAATGTAGGCGCTGACACCGGCGCGGACCGCCTGGCTGATAACCTCCCGGTTGTCTTCCTCGGTGAACAACACCATTGGAAGCGGCCTGTGCCGGGCCAGTTCCCGAAGTCGTGACAACAGCATGTCGCCAGGTGAATCGCTGTCAATCACCAGCAACTCCGGGTCTGTCTTCTCGATCGACCTGAGCAGGTTACCCCCTATCGTTGTTTCGCCCACTACGCTGTGGCCGAAACCCAGCAAAGACTGCTTGAGTAGCTCGCTGCGTTCGAGGTCATCTTTAACCAGTAGCACCTTAAGTTGCATCGTACTTCACAAAAACTGTTTGATTCAGCATATTAGCAAGTGCTGTGCCATGGAGGCTAAGCGCTTGATTATCGAATGACTGACCAGGTTCTGCCGCTGGGATATGCACAACCTTGAAGCGTCCCATACACTCTTATCCCGGTTATGGTGCGCTTTCCTGTGCGGGTGGAGCGTTCGGTGCCGATGATTGCGCGTTATCGGTAGTCGGCTTCGCCCGGCACGGGCATTGCTACTAACCGGCAGATAACTTTTTAATATTTACAGGCAGCCCAATCATGCTGGAGAGAACACTGGCTATTATCCTCGCAGGCGGCACCGGCTCGCGTCTGCACCCGCTGACGGTGGACCGAGCCAAGCCTGCGGTTCCCTTTGGCGGTAAGTACCGCATAATCGACTTTACGCTCGCCAACTGCCTGCACTCCGGTATTCGGCGTGTACTGGTACTCACCCAGTACAAATCACACTCCCTGCAGAAGCACCTGCGCGACGGCTGGTCGATCTTCAACCCCGAGCTCGGAGAGTACATCACGCCAGTACCTCCACAGATGCGTGTTGACGACGAATGGTATACAGGTACCGCGAACGCTATCTATCAGAACCTGTATATGATCGAACGCAGCGAAGCCGACTGGTTTCTTATTCTCGCCGGTGACCACATCTATCGCATGGACTATGCGGAAATGATCAAGGCGCACATAGAGCGCGGGGCCGATGTCACCATTGCCTGTATGGAGGTCAACCTCGATGAGGCGAGTTCCTTCGGTGTCATGCAAGTCGGCAGCGATAGGCGCATTGAAAAATTTGAGGAGAAGCCAAACGCACCCAGGGCCTTGCCGGACAATCGTGAAACTGCACTGGCATCGATGGGTATTTATGTATTCAGCAAGCAGCTGCTGCTTGACGAACTGCGTCGTGATCATGACAAGCCCGATTCCGGCCATGATTTTGGCTGCGACATTCTGCCCTCCCTGATCGGTTCGGGCCGGGCATTCGCCTACCGGTTCGGTGGTGAAAGCGGCCGCGTATCGCCGGACCGCTACTGGCGTGATGTAGGAAGCATCGATGCCTATTACGAAGCCAATATGAGCTTGCTGGACCCGGTTCCGCCGCTCGATCTGTATCAGCAGGAATGGACCATCCGCACCTACCAGGAACAAACACCACCGGCGCGCACGGTGCCGGGTGAGTCAGGTAACGAAGGCGTATTTGTCAATTCGATTATCTCCGGTGGGTCGGTAATTGCCGGCGGTGGCGTGAATCATTCCATCCTGTTTTCGGGTGTCAGGGTAGGGGACGAGGCGATCGTTGAAGATGCCATTTTATTCAATGATGTTGTCGTTGGTAACGATGCCGAGGTCAAGCACTGCATCGTCGACAAGGGAGTGGTTATCCCGGATGGCGAGTCCGTCGGTGTCGACCCGGATAAAGACCGGCAACGTTTCACAATCTCAGAAAAAGGCATCGTGGTTATACCTAAAAACTACAGGTTCGACTGATGGAGGAAAAGGCGTCATCCACACCGCCGGTTGACGCTTTGGGCGCTGTTATTCGACAGCACCGGCAGCGCCTGGAGGAAATGCTCACCAGGTCCCTTGGCGTGATTGCGTCGCGTTGCGCTTCTGTCTGGGGAGATAGCAGGTCGCTGGATGGAGAGTTGCGCACACAACTCGAGGCAATTCCCTGTTGCCTGCTTCTGTACGCCATCGATACCCGGGGTGTGCAGTGCAGTGGCAATGTCAGCAAGGCAGGTATTGATGTCGAGGCCCGTGGCCAGAATCTGAGTGGCCGGCCGTATTTGTCCGGTTACGCCAACGGTCAGACTTTTATCCTGTCCGATGTGTATATCAGCCGGGTTGGCCGGCGCAGCTGTATCACAGCGCTGCACCGCGTATGCAGCGAGTCGGGGGATATACTGGGTTACCTGGCTGCCGATTTCGATTTGCGTAACCTGCCGCAATTGCACAAGGCGGCCGAAATGCCGATTGCATGGCGACAGATCAAGGGCGATCCCGTCATCCGGCAGGCGCTGTTTTACCAGCAGCGCATCAGTTCAGTGATGGATGCCTATCTCAACCAGGTGCACGATATCATCCATGAACTGATAACGGAGTGTGGCGTGTTCCATGCCAAGTTGCATTACGGCAGTTCGCGCGCCACTCTGTGGCTTAACAATGACCCGCGTCACTATCGTATTCACGTTCTCGACGAGATTATTAATCCTTCCGTCTGTCTGGCCTATCCACGCATGGACTACCCGACGGATGCTATCGTCACTCCGCGGCAAGTGCGCGAGACACTGGACCGTTTCGTAAACCTCAGACTGGGTGACAGCGTCATTTATCTGCGATCAGCATCAGTGAATGTGATTAACGGTATGGTTGGTGTCAACTTTTCCTGCGATGGTACACACTACGTGCCCCTTCCGGAGTTTCTGGAAAAGGGCCATCAATTCTGGTTTGGCAGCTGAGTGGATGAGCGAGCTGCTGGAGGGGTGTGCATGGCAAATTCCACTCCATTGTGGCAATAGAGATATTTCTGCTGGCAAAAAGGACTGTGCTAGTTTTGTGCTCACTTGCAATGGCAGTGAACAGTAACTGATTGATAACTCAACTGCGGCATCAGAGTGGCAAACACTGCCAGTAACTGATTAATGGTGAAAGTTAAATGCTTCAGTGTGGCTACGAACCAGCCGATCCAGGTTGGAAATTATCGGGCATGAGAAATGATGACTGATGATGTCGCCGGTGTTTCGGGTGAGTAAGAACTGCGACCTGAGATGATAGCTGTGGCGAAACGTATCTTATTGAGAGTTAACATAAATATATTACGAGAGATGTCGTGTGCAACTGGGGGATAAGGTGGCCTCCCCTTGGGGACGCCATACATAAAGAAGCGCTTACGGAAATCGGTGCTTCTGAAAGGCGATACTGTCAACTCAGTAAAGGCTGACGTTCATGCCGAATCGAGGTAGCATCTGGATTAGGCAACTTTTCTCCGGGCTGCGCCTGAAACGGAAATTTCCGACCCGGGCTGTGTGAAAACTTGTCTGGAGATATGATCACGATTTATCGCCAAGTTCCGTTACCACAACCTAAATGAAAGCTGAGTCCGATGATTTCCAATGAAATGACATCCCTTATTAATGCACAGATTAACCGCGAGTTGTTTTCTTCTTATTTTTATCTCAACCTGTCAGCCCGGGCCGAGGCGTGCAATCTGAAGGGAACCGCTGCATGGTTCATGGCCAAACACCACGAAGAAATGGCGCATGCCCACAAAATATACCACTACCTGATCGATCAGGATGCAAGCGTAGAGCTGACCCAGGTGGAAGCACCGCCGTCTGATGTCGAAGGTGCTGTCAATATGTTCGAAATCACGCTTGAGCATGAGCGCGTGGTCACCTCTGCAATCAACGACATCGTGGACCACGCACTGTCGGAAAAAGATCATGCTACGAACGTCTTTTTTCAGTGGTTTGTAACCGAACAAATCGAGGAAGAAGCGACCGTCAAGGACATTATCGGTCGTCTGCGTGTGTTCGGCGACCAGGGTCAGGCCCTGCTGCTGATTGACAACGAGCTAGCAAACCTTGCGAAGCAAATGACTCCGACAGCCGCTACGGGGGCGGACGCGGCTCGCTAGTCGGGTACCCCGCTGGCTACGCTACCACATCTGGGCCCGCGACGGGCCGGCTAGGCTTCCTGCACCAAGCCTAGCCAGATTCCACGGACGGTTTAAAAACGGCTGAAAAGTTCTGATCCTGCCTGGCAACTCTACGCTGCATTCTTGGGTTGTGGAACCGCTCGATGTAATCAAACACATCGGCCCTGGCCTCGTCTCGGGCATGCGCGATTCCCGTACGATAAAGCGGATGACAGCTGAATACGCGTAGCGAGAGGTGAGGTCTCACTTTTAGTTGATCGATCCTGTATCTGGATTCTCCGCCATAGCGTCGTAGATTTTCTTCAGCCCGCTCATGTCTTCCGAGCCGTGTACCGGCGTGTCCAGGTACGCCTGCTTGTTCTCTTCGGATTCAAAGTAAATCTTGATTGCGCCGTCGCCTTCACCTTCGATGACGTAAGGAGCATTCTCGATGTCTGTGACATCGTTCAGAGTAATAGGGTCAAGTGTCGTTGTGATCATAGTAATTCTCCAGTTAATGTTGCTATCAGTAATCGGTGCTGGTCAATGGTCTGCGCAGTGCCTGTGGTTTGGTGAGCAGCAATTGAACCGTGCCGATGGCCTGTTGCCTGAAGCCGCCCTCGCAGTAGCAGAGATAGTATTGCCACATGCGAATGAAGCGTTCCGGATAACCCAGTTGTTTTACTTTATTTATGTTGGAAAAAAAACGTTCACGCCAAAGCCTCAGGGTGGTGGCGTAGTGCGGTCCGATGTCCTCCAGGTGAAAGATGCGCATGTCGGTTGTCCTTCCGATTGCATCGCTCAGCGCTGCAACCGAAGGCAGGCAACCGCCCGGGAAAATAAAACGATTGACATAGTCTACCGATCGTTTTGCGGCATGGTAGCGCTGATCGGCAATGGTGATGGACTGCAATAGCATCATACCGTCGGGTTTGAGCAGATCGGTGCATTTTTTGAAAAAGGTATCGAAATACTGGTGGCCGATTGCCTCGATCATCTCTATGGATACGAGTTTGTCGTACTTGCCGTGCAGCTCCCGGTAATCGTCGAACAGCAGAGTCACTTTATCTTCAAGTCCCGCCCCGCGTATGCGACGTGTCGCATAGGCATGCTGCTCTTTTGATATCGTCGTTGTGGTCACACGACAGCCGTAGCGTGCCGCGGCATAGAGCGCAAAGCCTCCCCAGCCGGTACCGATCTCCAGTACGTGATCCCCGGGCTTGAGAAGCAGTTTCCGGCAGATACGTTCCAGTTTGGCTTCGGAAGCCTGATGCAGCGTGGTGGTCGGGTCTTTAAAAATGCCACAGGAATACATCATGGTATCGTCCAGGAACAGCTTGAAAAGTTCATTACCCAGGTCGTAATGCGCCTCGATGTTACGGCGGCTTCCTTTCAGTGTGTTTCGCCTCATGAAACGTTGGAGCAGTTGCAGGGGCTTTGTG
>CBEUNK010000066.1:0-14502 GCA_965544455.1 uncultured Thiogranum sp. | reverse complement strand
ACAGCGCCTCGGCCAGGCACATGAGCATGACCCCCTCCTGTGACGACAGGTCGTATTCCTGCATGAAGGCGTCCGGCCCCGGTCGCTGCCGTGCGTGCTGGCGGGCTGCCGTCGCCAGCCGGCGCGCTTCTTCCTGAATACGCGCCTCGTGACCCGCGTCGATCCGCGCCTGTTGCAGGCGCTCGGCGAGACATTCAGACTCATCCAGCCACTGCGCCCGGCGAATCCGGTCACGCAGTGGATCGTCTGACTGTTTTTCAAAGCCCTTTAACATGGCACCCGCCTCCGCCATATTCTGTTGCCCCGCCCCACGTGCGTGCTAGTATTGCCGGCACCCCTTTCCCGAGGCATTCGCGCATGCATATTCTTGTTCGTTGCTGCATTTATCTTAGCCTGATCTTCGCCGCCTTGCCCGCCCGAAGCGCTGTCGATATTGCCGGGATACATGTCGATCAAAGTTACCGCCTGTCCAACCAGCTACTGGTACTCAATGGCGCCGGCACCCGTAGTAAATTTTTCATCAAGGTCTATGTCGGCGCCCTGTACCTGGGCGCACCAACGACGGAGGCAGAACAGGCGCTGAAAAGCAGCGGACCCAAAAGCATGCAGATGATCATGCTTTACAAAAAAGTCGAGGCCGAAAAAATCGCCGAGGGCTGGAGTGACGGCTTTAAGGCAAACCTGTCACCTGACGAACTGTCAGCCTTGGCAGCGCGATTGAAACAGTTCAACAGCCTGTTCCCGGATCTGCGCAAGGGTGACCATGTCTACATGGATTTTACACCCGGCAAGGGTACAACCCTGAAAATCAATAATGAATCCCGCGGCCAGATCGAAGGAGCAGATTTCTTCAATGCCCTGCTACGGGTCTGGATCGGCGACCACCCCGCGGACAAGGGTTTGAAGCGCGGCCTGCTCGGCGAGTAAGTGTTGCGCGGCGTCTTTCTCGACCTGGACAGCCTGCACCCGCAGGATCTTGAACTGGCGGATCTGCGCGCCTGCCTGCCGACCTGGAACTTTTATGACCATACCAGCCCGGATCAGGTCGCCGGGCGGATCGCCGCGGCCGAGGTCGTCGTCACCAACAAGGTATGCCTGACGGAGGAACAACTGTGCGTCTCCCCGGACCTGCGCCTGATCTGTGTGGCTGCGACCGGCACCAACAATATCGATCTCGTGGCTGCCGGCCAGGCCGGCATCGTTGTCTGCAACGCCCGTAACTATGCGACCGCTTCCGTGACCGAGGCCGTGTTCGCCCTGTTGCTGACACTGGTTCGGCAACTGGACCGTTATCGCGAACAGGTCGCCGCCGGCGCCTGGACCAATAGTCCGCACTTCTGTCTGTTCGACACCCCCATTGAAGAACTGCAGGGGAAGACGCTGGGAATCATCGGTTACGGCGTACTCGGCCACGCCGTCGCGCAGCATGCCCGGGCTTTTGGCATGAAGGTGATCATCTGCCAGCGGCTTTACGGCGAACCTGTCGACGGGCGGGTACCCCTGGAAGAGCTGCTCGCCGGGTCGGATGTAATCAGCCTGCACTGCCCACTGTCGTCATACACCCGTAACCTGATCGGCAGACGGGAACTTCAGGCCATGAAACACAGCGCTATCCTGATCAATACGGCACGGGGTGGAATCGTCGACGAAACCGCCCTGGTGGAGGCATTGCAGCGGGGCGAAATCGCCGGTGCCGCATTTGACGTCGCCAGCGAAGAACCACCGGCGTCGGACAATCCGTTGCTGAACTACCCGTCTCCACAGCTGATCGTGACACCCCACGTCGCCTGGGCGAGCCGCAGTGCCCGCCAGCGACTGGTCGGCGAAATAACCGAAAACATCAAGGCATTTCAGCAAGGACAATCGCGTAACCCGGTATTCGCCTAGAGAACCCGGCTGACGTCACCGCAGCCGTGGCCCGTATGCTCCCGTCGTACCGAGCTAATGCCGCGGCCGTCGCATGCGCCAGACACCGCGCGGCTTGGCCAGGTTGACCTTGAGGCTGCGACCCTCGAACTCTACGCCGTCGGTTGCGCTGATTGCCTCCTCGGCACTTTCGTCGTCCATTTCCACGAAGGCGAACCCACGGGGTTTCCCGGTATAGCGGTCATTGATTAACTTGACTGAGAGTACATCACCGTGGCGTGCGAATAACTCCCGCAACTGGTCAGAGGTGGTGTCGAACGCAATGTTGCCCACATAGATCGATTTCATTGTTATTGCCAACCTCCTAGTCGGTATTCCGCGACCGGACTTCGTCCGGCTTGCGCCGGTACCGGATCGCTTTATCTTCCATGCCCACGCAGCCGAATCCCGGTCTACGCCGACAATCGGTCAAAACCCGGGTTGCTGTAATCCCTGGCGGGAGAATCAGGCCCTGCAACGCCGGCTGGTAAAAGTATAGACCATGGTGATCAGGCGTGAAGCGCCACCTGATAACGCTGTTCAGAAAGCCGTCATCCCCGTTATACTGGAGGCGGTTATTTTTGGAGTGCTGGTTATGGACGGCAATCTTGATATCAGTTGGGCCTGGAGTATCGGCCTGATCAGTTTTGCTTTCGGCATCGCCTGCGGTACGGGTATCGGCCTGCTGATGCGTGGCAGGCGGCAACGTATCCAGGAACTGGAAAGAGAGCTCGCCGAACTGCAACAGGGTTTTGACGACTACCGTAACCAGGTCAGCCAGCATTTCCTCACCACCTCGGAACTGGTACAGAAAATGACCGACAGCTACCGCGAGGTCTACGAACATCTTGCCAGTGGTTCACAGGCGTTGTGCCAGAATCCCGTGGATGCGCCAAGCCTGGATTTCACTCAACAGCCGGTCCTGGACACCACCACTGATAACCGGCCGGCAGAAGCGCACGAGCAAAAACCTGACCGGGATGAGCCCGAGGTAGACAACGAAAGCGACACCTGTATCGGTGATGCGCCACACGTACCCAGCCTGGACGCCGAACTACCGGATGGTGCATCCACAACCCGGCATTAAAGGCCAGCTAGTCACCATACACCGTGAGCGTGACGCGGCGCCGGTGCGCCGACTGCCGGTGTTCCCACAGGTAAATCCCCTGCCACGTACCCAGGTCGAAACGGCCACCGCTGACCGGCACGCTCAGGGAATTCGTCGTCAGCACACTGCGTACATGGGCCGGCATATCGTCCGGACCCTCGTCGATGTGCCTGAAAAGTGCATCGCCGTCCGGTACCAGCCGGGCCATGAAGCGTTCCAGGTCGGCACGTACGTCCGGGTCGGCGTTTTCGCATAGAATCAGCGAAGCACTGGTGTGGTGTACGAATATCAGACCGATGCCGGTATCTATCCCGCTCCCGGCGAGGAGTCGCTCGGCCTCGGGCCGGACTGAATAGGTACCGCGGCCATGGGTGGCGACCGGAAATGAATGCTGATAGACCATACTTTCTGCCCTTTAATTTGCCTGATCGTGTATAATTCCCGCTCTTTTACCTGCAGGATTCTGTCGTGATCGAACGTCTGCGCAATATTGCCATAATCGCCCACGTTGACCATGGAAAAACCACTCTGGTCGACCAGTTGTTATCCCAGTCCGGCACCCTCGGCGAGCGCAGTGCCGCGCCCGAGCGCGTCATGGACTCCAACGACCTGGAACGCGAGCGCGGTATCACCATCCTGTCGAAAAATACGGCCATCAAGTGGCAGGACTACCGTATCAACATCGTCGACACGCCCGGGCACGCCGATTTCGGCGGCGAAGTGGAACGTGTACTGTCAATGGTCGACTCGGTGCTGCTGCTGGTCGATGCCGTGGAAGGCCCCATGCCGCAGACGCGTTTCGTTACCCAGAAGGCCCTGGCACAGGGACTGCACCCGATCGTCGTCATCAATAAAATCGACCGCCCCGGTGCCCGCCCCGACTGGGTACTGGACCAGACTTTCGATCTCTTTGACCGGCTTGGTGCGACGGACGAACAACTTGACTTCCCGGTGGTTTATGCCTCGGGGCTGCAGGGTTTCGCCAGTCTCGACGCAGACGCCCGTGACGGCGACATGAAACCCCTGTTCGAAATCATTATCGACAAGGTGCCGGCGCCCCGGGTGGACACCGACGGCCCTTTCCAGATGCAGGTCAGTTCGCTCGACTACAACAGCTACGTCGGCGTCATTGGCATCGGTCGCATCAGCCGTGGCCGGGTGAAGAGCAACACGTCGGTCGCCATCGTCGACCGGGACGGCCGCCGGCGCAGCGGCCGTATACTGCAGCTGTTCGGCTTCCTGGGCCTGGAACGGGTTGAAGTGGACGAGGCACGGGCCGGCGACATAATCGCGTTTACCGGCGTGGACGGACTGGGCATCTCGGACACCCTCTGCGACCCGGCCGCCGTCGAGGCGCTGCCTTCCCTGAGCGTCGACGAACCGACAGTCAGCATGACCTTTCAGGTCAACAACTCGCCGTTCGCCGGCCGCGAAGGCAAGTTTGTCACCTCGCGCCAGATCCGCGAACGCCTCGACCGCGAACTGGTACACAACGTTGCCCTGCGGGTTGAAAACACCGATGACCCGGACAAGTTCAAGGTATCGGGCCGTGGCGAACTGCACCTCTCCATTCTCATCGAAAATATGCGCCGCGAGGGATACGAACTGGGGGTATCGCGCCCGGAAGTCATCTACCGCGAAATCGATGGCGAACTGCAGGAGCCGTTCGAGCAGTTGACCGTCGACGTTGAAGAACAGCACCAGGGTGCCGTGATGGAAAAGCTCGGCGAACGCGGTGCCGACCTGCAGAACATGGTGCCGGACGGCAATGGCCGGGTGCGACTGGATTTCACCATTCCGTCACGGGGTCTGATCGGCTTCCGTACCGAGTTTCTTACCGCCACCCAGGGCAGCGGTTTGCTGTACAACGTGTTCGACCACTATGCGCCCGTGCGCAAAGGTGACTTCGGCAAGCGCATTAACGGTGTCCTGATCGCCAACGGCGCGGGCAAGTCGCTGGCCTATGCGCTGTTCAATCTGCAGGAGCGCGGCCGCCTGTTTATCGACCCCGGCGAAGCCGTTTACGAGGGCATGGTGATCGGCATTCATTCGCGCAGTAATGACCTGGTGGTCAACCCGCTCAAGGCCAAGCAGCTGACCAATATCCGTGCGGCCGGCAGCGACGAGAACATATTACTGACACCGCCTATCCGCATGTCCCTGGAGCAGGCACTGGAATTTATCGATGATGACGAGCTGGTCGAGGTCACACCGGAGAACATCCGTCTGCGCAAGAAACTGCTGCTGGAACACGAACGGAAACGGGCAGCGCGGGCCAGCTGACGAACCTGCTTTTCGCCATACACACACATGATCGCCTGCAGCTCCGCCAGAAGGCTGGCACGCTGACTGGCGTTCAGTGCTGCATATTCCGGGCGCTGCTCACCGTTCCGCAGTGCCGTGATACAGGCATTCACCAGCTCGCAACCGAGGACGCATACGCTGTCTATTGCCTGCTCTACCTGTGGATCCAAGTGCCTCATAAGCCTGCTATTGAGTCCACACCTCCAACCGGTTTACCATGAGGTTCGTGGCCATACCCCGTTTCTTGCCGGCTGGGGAATTTCCAGCAGCCGGCGCCCGTAACACCTGTTACAGCTGACCGGCGTTTTTCTCATGCCACTCCCGGTGAGCAGTGAGCTTTTGCGTACTGGTTCACAGTTTCGGCGCGGGGCCGGGCATAGGCTATAGGCCCACCCAGGAGGAAAACAGCCAATGGCAGCGAAATACCTGTTCGGCTCCAAGACACTGATTGCGCTGCCGCTTATAGCCTGCCTGGGACAGGCCGCCCTTGCGTCGCCATCACCCGAACCAGCTGTTGTGGACCCTGCCTGTGACTGTGACCAGCTTATCGCGCATATTCCCTCCGAGCGCGCCGCTATTGCGTCGGTAGCGCTGGCCAGGCTCAATATTGCCCTGCACACTGCCAAAATCCGCGCCGAACGCAGCCTGTGCCAAGGCGACTGGAGCCCCAGCGGCGAGACGTTGCAGCAGGCCGGCCCGACTGTTATTGCATCAGGTGGTAGCGATAAAGTCTGGGCCTACCAGTCGCTGCGCCGGGCACAACCACTGAACTGCGGGCAGGTTTCCCGTACCCGCTTCTTTCAGGAAATGAGCCGTTACCTGCCACCCTGGGTTTCCATCAGGCCGGCCGGGCAGACGACAGCCTTCAACCAGGGAATCGCCCGCTCCCTGCCATCCTCTTACCTGGCCGTACGCTAGCACTCATTGGATACGCAGGGAACCGCTGATTAATTCGCCGGATGACCACCGGCGTCATGCCCGGTGGTCACCAGGTCTTTCAAAGTCTGTTTTCCAAATTCAGTTCTGACAGCCTGCTGCAGCGCCGTCATCACCATTTCGACCTGCTGCTGGTACGGCAGGGATTTAATCGTCAGGAACCGGTTTTCGCCTGCGCTGCGTACCACTTCATAGAGTTCAGCCAGGGTAATGGTTTCCACGTCACGCCTGGGCAGGTAGGCCGGCGGGTTATCGCCGGTTTCGGCGAGAAAGCCACTATCAACCATTAACTGCAATACATGGTGTACCGGCTGCATGGGCAACCCCAGATGCTGTACCAGAGCTTCTGAAGTCCAGGGGTCGCGGCGGTGGATGTGATGATCGGCGACCATGAACATGATTTGCAGGGCCAGGCGCTCGCGCAGGCGGTTACTGAGCCGCAATGCCACCGGCTGTCGGGTCATATACTGGGGATACTGGACATAAAAAGCCACCTGCGCCCCGAGCAGCAGGATCAGCCAGTTGAGATAAAGCCAGATCAAAAGCAGGATCAGGATGGCAAATCCGGAATAGATTGCCGCGTACTTGGTTGACGAGGCGATAAAGGCGGCAAATGCCCAGCCACTGGATTGCCACAGCACACCGGCGAGCAGTCCGCCGAGCAACGCCGGAACCAGGTTGACCCGCGTATTGGGAATGAACATGTAAATAAATGTGAAGGCGGCGATCACCAGCAGGTACGGTACCAGCTTGCCGAACAACACCACGAGGTAACCGAACGGCTCGATGTTCATCAACTGTTGAACCAGGCTGTTGTCCATCGCTGTGGCCGTCAGGCCGAGCGCTGAAAACACCAGGACGGGGCCAATCAGGATCACGCTGAGATAATTCGAAAAGCGTTGTGCCAGGCCCCGCAGGCGCTCGACCTGCCACACATAATTAAATGAAGACTCTACTTTTTGTATAAGAGAAACAACGGTATACAGAAGAAAAAGCAGGCCGAGCGAACCCAGCACGCCTACCCTGATATTCTCCACGAAGCCGATTATGTTGTTGGTTAATTCTTCACCTTTGGGTCCAAGGGGTGCGAGAAAATTTAACAGCAGGGGTTCAACCTGGTTGTGTACACCAAAGCCCTTCAACACGGAGAAACTGACTGCAAGCAACGGCACGATGGACAACAGCGTGGTGTAAACAAGGCTCATCGCCCTGAGATTCAATTGCCCCCGAACCAGCTGCCGGGTTACCACGACCAGAAGGCGGATCATAACAACGGGGGCACGTTGCCAGAACCGAAGGGTGCGAAAATCACCCTGCCAAAGCCACGCATTGAAGTCGTCATACCACTGCAGGATCTGATTGTTCATTTCATTTCCGCCTTGTTTTTTTGTTGCACTTTTACAACGCAATAATAAGAAAAATGCCTTTTTCCGAAAAATTTTTAACTTTTCTGAAAATTTTTTTCAGTGCTGAAAACAGTCCATGCTGTTCATCTTCAAAGTGGTCGCAGCATCAACCCGAGTCCTCGTAAACTGCAGGAGTAATTCATTTTACACTGCTATTTACTTACCAAATTCACATCAGTCAAATTTTCTTTCAGGTTTACGGTCAGTTAAACAAAGTCCTCGGTCATGTCACCAGCGCTCAAGTTACACGCTAATCATAGAGCCTGATATTACCTAGGTGTTGTAATTTATTCTTTTTTCATTAAAGTTTTATTCGTAAACGCCGTAACTGTACGCGAACCATGTACCTGAAGGAGGTTATCCTCATGGCAGCACGAAAGAAGACCGTTAAGCGCAAGGCTACCGCCAAGAAGAGAAAGGTTGTAGCCAAGAAGAAAAAGGTAGCAGCCAAGAAGAAGCGGGTTGCTACGAAGAAGAAGGTAGCTAAGAAAAAGGCTACCAAGAAAAAAGCAGCAAAGAAAAAAGTAGCCAAGAAGCGGCCTGCCAAGAAGAAGGCTGCCAAGAAGCGTCCTGCCAAGAAAAAGGCCGCTAAGAAGAAGGCTGCCAAGAAGCGGCCTGCCAAGAAGAAGGCTGCCAAGAAGCGGCCTGCCAAGAAGAAGGCTGCCAAGAAGCGTCCTGCCAAGAAAAAGGCCGCTAAGAAGAAGGCTGCCAAGAGACGTCCTGCCAAGAGGAGAGCACGTCGCTGATTGGCAGACACCCGAAAAAAGGCCTGCTTTTGCAGGCCTTTTTTTTGGCAGCCGGGAATACATAACTTACTATAAAATAATATAATATTTTATGCCCGTTAATGCTGTCACGGGGATCGCCGGCAACCGTTACCAAGCCAGTCACACGCCCGGCGGTGCCAAACACGCCTTACTGCCGCTAACAGTTTGATCACCGGTGAATTTGGTAAAGATACACCAACCACTGCCGACACCTCCTTAATAGACAGATGGTCAAAGGCGGAGTAATGACCGAAGCCATAGACAGCAAACCAACCATACTGGTGGTCGACGATTCCCGGCTGATGCGGGTCGCCGCCCGAAAAATCCTCAAAAACGACTTCAACATTCTTGAAGCCGCTGACGGCGAACAGGCCTGGGAGACGCTACAGGCAAATTCGCACATCAGCCTGATCATGTCAGACCTGTCGATGCCTAATCTGGATGGCCTCGGCCTGTTGCGGCGCATTCGCGAAGCCGGCAATCCCGAACTGGAAACCTTACCGGTAATCATCGTTACCGGTGCCGAGGACGACGACGGCAGCAAACAGACTGCCCTGGCGGCCGGCGCCAGCGATTTCATCACCAAACCCTTCGAGTCGGTGCAACTGCTCGCCCGCGCCAAGACCCAGGCTGAAAAACAGCAGACTCAGCATGCGCTGAACAGCAGCGAAGCGGACAAGAAGCAACTGGAACAGCACAGCAGCGTCGACATACTCACCGGACTCGCCAACGACCGAGACATGGTCAATCACATCGAAGAAGGGCTGTCCTACGCACTCAGGCATCGCACCGAGCTGTCTCTCCTGCTGGTTCAGATCGAGAAATACAAAGTGATTTTCCTGCGTCGAGGCAAACAGGCCGCCGAGGAAGTGCTGCGGAACATGGCCCGTTTACTCAGTGAAGGACGGCGCCGCGAAGACAACGTGGCGCGAATCGGCCTGGACACCTTCGGTATCCTGCTGCCATCGGCCAATTCCATCGGGGCCCGGCGGGTAGCCGAACAGCTGATCGAAGCTATAGGGCGGTATGACTTTGAGGTGGATGGGGAGTCCATCGCCGTAACTGCGAACATCGCCGTCGTCAGCCCCGCAATCAGTACTGATACCAACGCCGCGACCATGCTGGAAGAGGCGAAGCAAAAGCTGCAGCTGGCACACCAGGCCGGTGGCAACCGTATCCAGCACGATATGGTGGAAGTCCCCCGGTACACTGCTACGGCCACGCCTGAGCCAGAACCGCCGTCGCCGGAAGAAAGCATCGTGCGCGTTGCGAGCGCCAGTGACGTGGCGAACGCACTGCAGGCACTGGACCGCGATCAACACCCGGAAACCGATGCCACCGCACTGGCACGGGCTGTCATGCCACTGTTGCATACCTGGAACCGGTCGCGCGACAACCAGTATGCCACCTTGCTGGGGGCGCTCGAAACGGCGCTGGAGAAAAAGGAAGAAAGTTCCCTGCCGGTATCCGCCGACGCGGTTTAACGCAGCGTCAGCTAACCTCGCGGACGTATCGCCACATCACAGCGAATCCGGGTACAGCGCCGGCCATCAGCTCGATACAGGCCATATTCAAACCCGGGTGTACTGCGTCCCTTCGCCGCCAGCTCTGAACGTATCTGCTCCCTGGTCACAGTATTGAAATCAAAGCGCAGCTCCAGGTCGGAGTCGCCCGGGCTTTCGAAATCCAGGTGCAGGGAGCGTGTGCAAACACTGTAACCCGGAAATTGCCTGGCGCAGGCAATCGCCGCTATCGGGTCAGCAATCGCCGCCTGGTAACCCCCGAACATGCTGTCGCCCAGGTTGCGCGAGAAGGCGGTCAGCGGCAACCGCAACCGGACCCTGCTCCAGTCGTCATCCAGCTCAATCACTTTGATACCCATCAGCCGGAACGGCGGATACCATTCCAGGCGGCGCCTGGCTGAGAGAAACCGGGCACGGCGTAATAACTTGAGCACGTTCAAAGCCATTCTGGATTGCCCGCCGGTGGGTGAGTTACCATTGTACGCGGTAGACCGGAACCCGTTACAGTCCTGCGCCTGGAGCGGGTCGCATAAACCCTGGGTGGAGTACCGCATGCCGTCATTTGATGCTGTCTCGGAAGTCGATTTACAGGAAATCACCAATGCCGCCGACCAGGCGAACCGCGAAGTCGGCAACCGCTACGACTTCAAGGGGTCGTGCTCGAAAGTCGAACACAGCGACGACGTATTGACCGTCTTCGCCGATAGCGAGTTCCAGCTCGACCAGGTGAAGGACATCCTGCACAAGAAACTGGCCAAGCGGGGCATAGACCTCCGCTCGCTCGAAGAAAGCGCGGTTGAAACCAGCAACAACCAGGCACGCCAGCGCCTCACGGTCCGGCAGGGCATCGACCAGGACATTGCACGGAAGCTCGTGAAACTGGTCAAGGACGCCAAGCTCAAGGTGCAGGTCAGCATCCAGGGTGACAAGCTGCGCGTCTCCGGCAAAAAGCGCGACGACCTGCAGAGCGTCATCGCACTACTCAAGGAAGCGCCTGTTGACCTGCCCCTGCAGTACATCAATTTTCGCGATTAGTCAGTATTTTGGCGTTACATACCGCCTGGCGGCCTTAGCCGGGTGTCCACGCCATGCAAAATGCGAGCTAAACCGCTAGAATACGCGCCTCTAATCAACAGCCAACCCGGATAGCCGACCCCCATTATGACCACCGTACCCGCCGTGCAGCGGCAGACCCAAAACCAGTATTCCTACGAAGAACTTATTAAATGCGGCCACGGTGAACTGTTTGGACCGGGCAATGCCCGGTTGCCACTGCCGCCCATGCTGATGTTCGACCGGATTGTGCACATCAGCGACACCGGTGGTGCGCACAACAAGGGGCAGATCGTGGCCGAGCTGGATATCAAACCGGACCTGTGGTTCTTTGACTGCCATTTTGAATCAGACCCGGTGATGCCCGGTTGCCTGGGCCTGGACGCCATGTGGCAGTTGATCGGTTTTCACCTTGGCTGGCTGGGTGGCCCCGGCCGAGGCCGGGCCCTGGGAGCCGGCGACGTCAAGTTCAGCGGGCAGGTGACACCTGAAACGAAACTGGTGACCTACCAAATTGACCTCAAGCGGGTCATCCAGCGCAAACTTTACATGGGTATTGGCGATGCGGTCATGACGGCTGATGGCAAAGAGATCTATCACGCCAAGAGCCTGCGAGTCGGCTTGTTTACATCAACTGAAGATTTTTAGGACAGATTAGTTATGCGGCGCGTAGTAGTAACAGGACTGGGTGTTACCTCCAGTATCGGCACCGATCAGCAGCAGGTACTGGAGTCTCTGCAACAGGGAAAATCCGGCATCGTGTTTGCCCCCAAATACGAGGAACTGGGCTTTCGCAGCCATGTTCATGGTGCTGTTGATCTTGAACTCGACAAGCTGATCGACCGAAAACTGCGGCGTTTCATGGGTGACAGTGCCGCTTATAACTATATCGCCATGAAAGAGGCCATCGAGGATGCCGGACTGGATGAGGCCCAGATATCGAATCCACGCACCGGCCTGATCGCCGGCTCCGGCGGCACGTCGACGCAGAATGTCACCCTGGCGGTAGACCTGTTGCGCGAAAAAGGGGCCAAGAAAGTCGGCCCCTTCATGGTGCCGCGCACCATGGGCAGCTCCAATTCGGCCTGCCTGGCCACCGCCTTCAAGATCAAGGGCGTGAATTACTCCATAAGTTCCGCCTGTTCCACCAGCGCACATTGCATTGGCAACGCCAGCGAACTCATCCAGATGGGCAAGCAGGACATGGTGTTCGCCGGTGGCGGCGAAGAACTGCACTGGAGCCTGACGCTGCTGTTCGACGCCATGGGTGCGCTGTCATCCAAGTACAACGACACACCGACCACGGCCTCCCGTGCTTACGATGCCACCCGTGACGGCTTCGTTATCGCCGGTGGCGGTGGCATGCTGGTCATCGAGGAACTGGAACACGCCCGGGCCCGTGGTGCAAAAATCTACGCCGAGCTGGTCGGTTACGGCGCCACCTCCGACGGCTACGACATGGTGCAGCCGTCCGGGGAAGGTGCGGTGCGCTGCATGCAGCAGGCCATGGCCACGGTCGACGGCGACATCGATTATATCAATGCCCACGGCACCAGTACCCCGGTGGGCGACGTGCGCGAACTGGAAGCCATCAGGGAAGTTTTTGCTGACCGCATCCCGCCGATCAGTTCCACCAAGTCGCTGACCGGTCACTCGTTGGGGGCCGCCGGTGTACAGGAAGCCGTATATTCGCTATTGATGCTGAATAACGACTTTATCTGCACCTCGGCCAATATCCAGCAGCTGGACCCGGCTGCCGAGGGTTTCCCCATCCAGCGTGAACGCAAGGATAACGCCGGCCTGCGTACCGTGATGTCCAACAGCTTCGGCTTCGGTGGCACCAACGCGTCGCTGGTTTTTCAGCGCTTTGAATGAAGGCTAGCCTTGGCTGATCTCCGACCACAGGCGCTCCAGCCGCTGGGATGACACCTTCTCCGAAGTACCCAGCGACTGGGCGAACAATGACACCCGCAGTTCCTCGATCAGCCAGCGGAAGCGGGTCAGTTCGTCGTTCTCCACACCGCGTTCAACCGCCTGCAGATAGTGTTGCCAGTGTGGCGCAATCAGACCGGCCTGCTGTCGGTCACGGGTCAGGTTACCGGACAGTTGTTCCAGCCGCTGCTGCGCGGCCCGCAGGTACCTTGGCAAGTGCGCCAGCCACGGCCGCGGCGTTGCACTGACAAATCCCGGGTAGACGAGGGCATCAAGCTGTTGACTGACATCCGTGACCGCCGCCAGGAATTGTGGCGACGTCATTTTTTTCAACACGCGCCGCAAGTGGTGATACGCCTCCAGGGTCCGGAAGCTGTACCCACCGATTTCCACGGCGATCCCGACTACCTGCGACCTGCCGCATTCGAGCTGCCGGTGAAAGGCGGTTGCATCGCGCACCGTACAACCCTCCGGCATAAACGCCGCGGCCAGGACGGCATGCTCGATATCGGACTGCAGGACATCAGCACTGCCAAGGGTACTGAACCACAATGTCTGCTTGTCAAAATCGGGCACGGCACGTTTGATTTCCCTGACCAGCCTGCCGGCCTGCTTGCGGAATAACGCCAGCAGGCCGCCACAATGGGCCTTCTGCGCCAGCCCGGGTTGATCGAACACGCGCACATCGATACGCCCCTCGACAACGCATAAGGCCGGCCAGCCGTGCAGGCGAACACCCGCCCGATCCAGTTCGATACTGTCGGGCAGCGCCTCGAAATCCCAGTCCTGGATGTCCTGGCGTTCACAGCCGACACTGCCCGGGCCGGAAAAATTCTGCCGCGCCCGGCCGCCGAACTGCCCCTTCAACACTTCCAGGCTTCGCCCCGTCGCCAGCACGCTGCCGCTTTCATCGACAAGTTCGTAGAACGCCGACAGGTGTGCCGGCAACAGCTCCCGGCGCCAGGCATCAGCCGGTACGGCAACACCACTGATACGCTGTAACTGCCGGGCCAGGAAGTCTGTCAGACTGCCCTGCCGTCCGGCAGTCGCCTCGAGGCAGGCCCGTGCGTAGTCCGGTGCCGGCACGAAATGTCTGCGCAGCGGCTTGGGCAGCGACTTGATCAACAGACTGCATTTTTCCTCCAGCATACCGGGCACCAGCCAGTCAAAGTCATCATCCTGCAGCTGGTTGAGTGCAGCCAGTGGCACACGGATACACAGGCCATCCCGTTCGTTGCCGGGGGCAAAACGGTAGTTCGCCTGAAGAGACAGGCCGCGCACATCGAGACTGTCTGGAAACTGTTGGCTGGTCACCGCTTCGGCCCGGTGCTGCATGACCCGGTCCCGGTCCAGATGCAATAACCGCGGCTGAGCCTTTCCCGCCCGTTTCCACCAGCGCCTGAAGCTGGCACCGTCAACCACGGAGGTCGGTACACGCTCCTGGAAAAAACCCTCCAGTTCGACCTCGTCAGCGACCAGGTCACGACGCCGCGACTTGGCCTCGAGGTGTTCCAGATCCGCCAGCAGTGCACGGTTGTGCGCCGCGAATGCCTCGCGTGTCTGGAACT
>CBEUNK010000065.1:0-14765 GCA_965544455.1 uncultured Thiogranum sp. | reverse complement strand
CCTTCACCATTCCTGATCGCGGACCGCTGGGTCTTACGCGCTTCTGGGAAAACGCCGTGTGCAGCGCCGTGCTGGTACAGAAGCTCGGCGCGGCCCTGCCCGAGGGCATGCGGCCGCCACCCGGCCTGTGTTACCTGGCCGGCCTGCTGCACGATTTCGGCATCCTCCTGCTGGGGCACCTGTTCCCGCCGGAATTCCGCTTGCTGAACAAGTTCGCCCAGGCCCACCCCGGCAAGTCAGTCGCCGAACTGGAACAGAGCCTGCTGGGCATGGGCCAGGCGCGCGAACTGCTCGCCATGGGGCACGGCCGCATCGGCGCCTGGCTGATGGAGGCCTGGCGCATGCCGGAGCCGATCAGCGTGACGCTGCTGGAGCACCACAACCCGAACTATGTCGGTGACTACGACCTGCTGGTGCACCTGGTGCAGCTGTGCGACTTCCTGTTGCTGCACGAGCAGAACATGCCGGACCTGGCGCATTTCCCGCCAGCCACGCGGCGTATCCTGCAACTGTTACCGGAGCAGGCGCTGGCGGTATTCCGCGATGCCATGGCCGCGCGCGACCAGTTGACCGCGCTGTCGCGCCAGCTGGCGACGGCTTCATAAACCCCCCGCATCCCCTCATACATTCTACTGTTTGTCGCTGCCGGCCCCGGCTTTGGATAATGGGTGTTTGTCACTCAAGCTAAGGAGCGGTCATCATGCGTATCATTCTTCTCGGCGGACCGGGTGCCGGCAAGGGCACCCAGGCCAACTTCATCAAGGACAAGTACGCCATTCCCCAGATCTCCACCGGCGACATGCTGCGCGCCGCGGTCAGCGAGGGCACCCCGCTGGGTATCGAGGCGAAGAAGGTCATGGACGCCGGCGGGCTGGTGTCCGACGACATCATCCTCGGCCTGGTGAAGGAACGCATTGACCGGGACGATTGCACCAACGGTTTCCTGTTCGACGGCTTTCCCCGCACCCTCGCGCAGGCCGAGGCCCTGAAAACACAGGGTGTCAACATCGATGCCGTGGTCGAGATCGACGTCGACGACGACGAGATCATCAAGCGCATGAGCGGCCGCCGCGTGCACCCCGCGTCGGGACGGACCTACCACGTGGTGTTCAATCCGCCCAGAGAGGAAGGCAAGGACGATGACACCGGCGAACCGCTGGTGCAGCGCGATGACGACCAGGAAGACACCGTCCGCCAGCGCCTCAAGGTGTATCACGACCAGACCGAGCCGTTGATCGGGTACTACTCGGCCTGGGCGGAGCAGGGCGGGGATAACGCCCCGCGTTACGTGCGCATCGCGGGTGTCGGCCAGGTCGAGGAAATCCGCGACGCGATTTTCGCCGCGCTGGGCTAGACCGCGGGCTGGGTGATAGTGGCGGCGCGCCCGTTCAGTCGCCGCTGAACGACAGGGACGTCAAAAATGTGTCGTTTTACGGGTGATTTTGGCATGGATAAGCCGTCGAAATTGCCGATTTCCGGTCGAGGAAATCGGCCGGTATTGTGTAAGAAATCAGCCTGTACCCAATCGTCCAATGGTGTGACATTTGTTACACAGGCAGCGTGGCGACAGCTAGCTGACTGAAAATACTGTCAAAAAAATGCCGCCGCCCGGGCCGCAAGTGGTGTTGTCATAGCCTTGATTTGCGGCGATTTTTCAGCTGCCTTACCCAAAAGGCCAGGGGTGGGCTATTTCCCCGTTTGTCCTTTGCGGTTAACGGGAGTAACGTTTCTATCCAAGCTTGGAAGCAAGGGGCGGGAGTTCGGCCAGGCTGTAATAAAAATGATGTTCGATAATCAAAATAAGGCGATCATTGCCTGAGTATTGCAAGTGTCGCGGGAGACGTTGCGAAGTATGGGCGCACCCAAATTCCAAGGGCTAGAAGCGAGCAGTGCACACAAGGTCCTGTGCCTGCTGGACAGCCTGCGTCATTCCACCAGCGGTGCCGTTATCTACCGCCAGGTCGAGCGCATGCTGGAGGACCTGCTCGAGAGCCACCAGGGCATCGAGCAAGCCTACCTGGTACTCATCAACCAGCTGCTCGAAGCCTATGTCAGCCACCTGCGTCCCGGCTCGCCGATGCAGCTCCAGGTCCGGCTGCTGCAGACGCGCCTGCGGCCACCGCTGACCGCGACGGACATGGAAACGCTGCGCGACTACGTCGAGGTCTACGCCGGTCAGATCGAGGCCGCCAGAGACCTGGACAACGAGCTGTTCAACCGGGCTATCGAACCCTTGCTGTCATCCTTCGGGATTATCGAGCAGCCCGCGCGCGCGCCGGAACCACCGGCCGAGCCCGCCGTTGTCAGAGAAACCATCACCCCGGTCAAGACCGAAGCAGCGGCGGTTCCCCCGCAACCGGAAGCAGTCGCCGTCCCCGTGGCCGAACCCGAACCCGAACCCGAACCACCGGCCGCAGCGCCTGCCGAACACGCTTACCCGCAGGATGAGGAAACCGGGCCGCCCGAGTACGCAGAGCCTGAAGTGCCGCGCACTGGCCTGGGCACCGGTACGCCGATAAGCGGTGACACCGAGGGCGGCGAACCGCCTGCCGACGAGCAGGTGGAAAACCAGGTGGATACCGCCTACCGCAGCCACCTCGATTCCAAGCGGCGCGATATCCAGAAACTGCAGGCCACCCTGGGCCAGCAGGTGCTCGACACCATCGCCCAGAACGAGGAATTCGGCGTGCTGCTGGAAGTGGTGCTGGGCGAGTTGCGCCAGGCTGGCGACGGCCGCGAACTCGAAGACCTGCGCTGGACGCTGATTCGCGAGATCGAAAAACTCACCAAGGGCCACCACGAACTCGCTGAACAACTGGACAGCACCCACCACTACCTGCAGCTGATCGAATCCGACAGCCGCCAGTTGAGCGACGAACTTACCCGCGTACGGCTGCTGAGCCTGACCGACGAACTCACCGGCCTGCCCAACCGGCGCGCCTTCCTGCGGCGTATCGAGGACGAGGTGGCGCGCGTGCAGCGCTACGGTTTCCCGCTGTCGCTGTCACTGATCGACCTCGACCACTTCAAGCAGGTCAACGACAAGTACGGCCATGCCGGTGGTGACGAAGTGCTGCAGATGTATTCCAAGAATATCCTGTCGATCTTCCGCCACCACGACCTGGTGGCACGCTACGGCGGCGAGGAATTCGCCGTGCTGTTGCCGAATACCGATGCCGAGGGTGCCCTGCGCGCGCTCACCAAGGTGAAGAACCGCGCGTTGGAAACCCGCTGGCAGGCCAACGGCGAACTGATCCCGGTGCCGACCTTCTCGTCGGGCGTCTCCCTGTACAAGCCGGGTGAAACCGCCAGCGGTTTTATCGAGCGTGCCGACAAGGCGCTCTACCGGGCCAAGCGCCTGGGTCGCAACCGCGTCGAGATGGACGCCACCTACAAAAGCGAAACCGAGGACGAAACCGCCGCCGGCGAGGAAAACGTCCACACCCCGGGTTGAACTAACGTTCAGCTAATCAAAGAAAAATCAACGGTTTCCCTCTTTCCCCGCAGTTGCTAAACTGCGCCGCTCATCTATTCAGGAAAATAGCAGGAAGGCAGTATGGCGGCGATTGAACTCACCCACGAGAATTTCGAGGACACGATCAACAACAACGCGATCGTGCTGATTGATTTCTGGGCGTCCTGGTGCGGTCCCTGTCAGAGCTTCACCCCGGTGTTCGAGGCGGCCTCGGAGAAAAATCCCGACATGGTATTCGCCAAGGTGAACACCGAGGAACAGATGGAACTGGCAGCGCACTTCCAGGTGCGTTCCATTCCCATGCTGGCGATTTTCAAGGAACAGATCATGGTATTCGCCCAGCCGGGCGCCTTGCCGGCATCGGCCCTCGACCAGTTGATCGGGCAGGTCAAGGAACTGGACATGGACAAGGTGCGCGCCGACATCGCCGAGCAGCAGAAGGACGGCGCCTGATCAGGCGAAATCGCAGAACGGTTGCACCGTCACCGTGTCACCCGCATCGGCGCCGCTGCTGTCGGCCGCCAGCAGGATAAAGCAGTTGGCCTTGCTCATCGAACTCAGCTGGTGCGAACCCTGGCCGCCGGTACTGCTGACCGTCCAGCCCCCTTCATCGTTACGGCTTAACACCCCGCGCTGAAACTCCATGCGCCCCGGCGCCTTGCGGAAAGGCTCGGCGGCGCGCGCGCTGATCAACAATGGTTCGCGTTGGGCTTCGCCGTTCAATTTGCGAATAGCCGGCAGCACAAACTGGTAGAAAGTCACCATCACCGATACCGGGTTGCCCGGCAGGCCGAAAAAATACGCCTGCTGAATACGGCCGAACGCCAGCGGCTTGCCCGGCTTCATCGCCATGCGCCAGAAATTCACTTCGCCCAGTTCGCGCAGGGTGTCGGTGATGTAATCGGCTTCACCCACCGAGACGCCGCCGGACGTCAGCACCAGGTCGGCCATGTCACCGGCCTGTTTGAAGGCGGCGCGCACGGCGTCACGGTCATCGGGGATAACGCCGAGGTCGTGGCAGTCGAGACCGGCCCGGGTGCACAGCGCGAACAGGGTATAGCGGTTACTGTCGTAGATCTGGCCCGGCGCCAGTGGTGCGCCAAGGCCGGTCAGTTCGTCGCCGGTGGAAAAGAAGGCCACGCGCAGCGGCCGCCTGACCCGCACTTCGCTGACCCCGACCGAGGCCAGCAGGCCAATCTCGGCCGCGCCCAGGCGGGTGCCGGCGGCCAGCATGGCATCACCCCGGCGGGTATCCTCGCCCGCGTAACGCACGTTCTCGCCCGCGCCGGGTGTGACGGAAAAACGGATATGGTCGGCGTCGCGCTCGACCCTCTCCTGCATGATCACCGCGTCGGCGCCGGCCGGCAGCATGGCGCCGGTCATGATGCGCACGCACTGACCGGGCCCGACTTCACCGTCGAACGGTGCGCCGGCGAAGCAGTTGCCGATAACCGCCAGGCGGCAGTCACCGCCGGTACAGTCGGCGCTGCGTACCGCGTAACCGTCCATGGCCGAGTTGGTAAACGGCGGTACGTCGATGGCGGAGACCACGGTTTCCGCCAGTACGCGGTCGAGCGCCGCGTGCAGGTGCACCTGCTGGAATGCCTCGATAGTGCTGACTGCATCGAGCATGCGCCGGCGCCCCTGTTCAACGCTTAACAGTGTGTCGCCGGGTTCTGCGCAACAGTCCGATGCCGGTGTGTTCATAGTCTGAAGTCCATACAGTGATTGACCGCGAAAGCGGCGCGCAGTGTAACACGGCGGTGTGGCGGGGGGGTTCTGTGATAGGGTAGCCGGTGTGTGGAATCTGTCCCGACAGCCGTATGGCCGACGTTGAAGCAAAGCTGCCACTGGCGCAGCGCTGCGCGGCCGATGACGTGGCGGTCATTGATCGTTTTGCCGATGCGCTGTGGATGGAAAACGGGCTCAGTGAAAACACCCTGTCGGCCTACCGGCGTGACCTCTACCGCCTGTCGGCCTGGCTGAAACAGCGCCACGCCACGCTGGCTGCTGCGCAGTCCGCCGACCTGCTGGGTTTTCTCGCCCAGCAGTACCGTGACGGCCGGGCACTGCGCAGCAGCGCCCGCCTGCTGTCCAGCCTGCGGCGTTTCTACCGCTACCTGGTGCGCGAGGGACGGCGCAATGATGACCCGACCGCGACCATCGAATCCCCGAAAATGGACCGGCCGCTGCCGCACGCGCTCAGCGAAGCCGAGGTGGAAACCCTGCTGGAGGCACCCGATACCGCGCAGTCCATCGGCCTGCGCGACCGCGCCATGCTCGAGCTGTTATACGCCAGCGGCCTGCGCGTCTCGGAACTGGTGGGCCTGACGCACGCGCAGGTCAACCTGCGCCAGGGCGTGGTGCGGGTCATCGGCAAGGGCGGCAAGGAGCGGCTGGTGCCGGTGGGCGATGAGGCCCTGAACTGGTTACAGCGCTACCTGGGCGAGGCGCGCGCGCCGTTGCTGAAGGGCGGGGCGTGCGAACAGGTGTTTGTGTCGCGCAAGGCGACCCCGATCAGCCGCCAGGCCTTCTGGTACCGCCTGCGCCGCTATGCCGTGGAGGCCGGCATACGGGGCACCCTGTCACCGCATACCCTGCGCCACGCCTTCGCCACCCACCTGGTGAACCACGGTGCCGACCTGCGGGTGGTGCAGATGCTGCTGGGGCACAGCGACCTGTCTACCACCCAGATCTATACCCACGTCGCCCGCGAGCGCCTGAAACAGCTGCACCGGGCGCACCACCCGCGCGGCTGAATTGTCAGGTACACTAACGAACCCGGCTGCCGATACAGGGTCTTAGCAGGGGCGACTACGCATTTTTATCAATGACCGGACAAAACTTGTGAAAACTATTCTAACGTTGTTATTCGGCGGTCTGGCCCTGCTGGCCACCGTTACCGTCAGTGCCGACCGCGCGGCGGATGAAGCCGCCATCCGCAAGGCGCTGGGCCAGATCAAGCCCGAGGTTATCGCGCCGACACCGGTGGCGGGCATCTACGAAGTGGTGGTCGGGCCGCATATCGTCTACTTGAGCGCCGACGGGCGTTACATGTTCCAGGGCGAGCTGATCGATGTGCACACGCGCCAGAGTCTCACCGAGCCGCGCCGCCGCCAGGCGATCAAGGCGGTGATTGCCGGTGTCAGCGAAGACAAGATGATCATCTACACACCGAAGAAGACCAAACACACCATCACCGTGTTTACCGACATCGACTGCGGCTACTGCCGCAAGCTGCACAACGAAATGCAGAACTACCTGGATGCCGGTATCCGTGTGCGTTACATGTTCTTCCCGCGCGCCGGCCGGGGTTCCACCTCCTACCAGAAAGCCGTGGCGGTGTGGTGCGCCGACGACCGTAAAAAGGCGCTGACCGACGCCAAGAACCGCAAGCCGATTCCCATGAAGACCTGCGACAACCCGATCGACGAGCACATGGACCTGGTGGAAAAACTCGGTGCGCGCGGTACGCCGTTCATTGTGTTCGAAAACGGTGACACCCAGCCCGGCTACGCGCCGGCCAAGCAGATGGCGCGGCTGCTGGATCAGCTGGCCAGCAAGGATTAACCCGCTATAAAGCAAAGGAAGCTGACACATGGAATGTACGATCGATACCCACCAGAAAGCCCTGGCCATCAATCTGGACGAGGGCAAGTACGGCACCATCGCCGAAATCGGCGCCGGCCAGGAAACGGCGCGCTGGTTCTTCCAGGTCGGCGGTGCGGCGGGCACCATCGCCAAGGCCATGTCGGCTTACGACATGAAATTCAGCGACTCGATCTACGGCAGCTGCCAGCGCTACGTGAGCCGCGACCGCCTGCAGGCCATGCTGGACCACGAGTACCGCCTGCTGAACGAACGCCTCGGCGAGGTACGTGGGGAGAACAGCGCTTTCTTTGCCTTTGCCAACACCGTTGCGGCGCGCAGTTTCAGCCAGAACCGGCCCGGTCACGGTTGGCTGGGTATCCGTTTTCAGCGCTACCCGGGCGAAGCGCCCTCGCAGATCGACCTGCACGTGAAACTCAAGGGCCAGGAAAACATCCAGGACCAGGAGACCCTCGGCCTGCTGGGCGTCAACCTGATCTACGGCGCCCTGTACATGCACGATACGGCCGATGAACTGCTGACGTCATTGCTCGACCAGCTGACCACCGACCTGCTGGCCATCGATATGATCGATTTCTCCGGGCCGGCCTTCGCCGGCGTCGACAACCGCCTGATGGCGCTGCGCCTGGTGCAGCACGGCCTGTCGCACGCCGCCATGTTCGGCGCCGACGGCAAGGTGCTGCAACCGGCCGACGCGCTGTATAAAAAGGCGGTACTGGTGGAACGCAGCCGCTTCCGCCCGCCGACCCGGCTGAACATGCGCCTGCTCGACTGCGCCTACAACGCGTTCTGCCAGGACTCCGACGTCGACGCCGACAACGTCCTGGTGCTGAGCGAAATGACCCTGCACAACCTGGTCAGCGGCGAAGATATCGATGTGAAGGATTTTCTGCACCGCGTGGAAATTCTCTGCGCGCTGGGCAAGCATGTGCTGATCTCCGATTTCGGCGAGTTCTACCGCCTGGCGCAGTACCTGTCGAGCTTCACCCAGCGGCCCATCGGTATCGCCCTGGGAGTGCCGACCCTGGTGCAGGTGTTCGACGAAAAATACTACGAGGACCTGGACGGCGGCATCCTCGAGGCGTTCGGCCGGCTGTTCAAGCACGACCTGCGCCTGTACGTCTGCCCGATGCTCGACGCGGAAACGGGTGAACTGGTGACGGTCCACGGCCTCAAGGTGCCGGATCACCTGCAGCACCTTTACCAGCACCTGCTGGACAACCGCTTCATCCGCGAACTTGACGCCATCGACAAGGCCGAACTGGCGATCTATTCACACGATGTGCTGGCAAAAATCAAGAACGGCGAAAACGACTGGGAGACACTGGTGCCGGAACCGGTGGTGCGGATTATCCGCAACAAGCGCCTGTTCGGTTGCCGTTCCTAGTGTAGTAAGGCAAACATCTGCCGCCGGCAGGCGGTGACGCGGGGGTCGTCCTCGCCCATCAGCGAGAATACCGCCAGCAGACCGCGCTGCGCCGCGCCGTCACCGAAGCTGCGGTGTTTTTTCAGCAGTTCCATGAACCCTTCCAGCGCCGCATCGTAGTCGCCCTCCAGCAACGCCAGCGCGGCCAGTTGGTAGCGGGGCTCGGCGGCATCCGGCTGCGCCGCCAGTTGCTGCTGCAGCGTATCCTTATCGGGCGCCGCGGCCGCCGCGGTGGCGAATTCCAGCAGCAGGCCGAGGCTCTTGCCCTCGTCGCTGTCGCGCAGCTCGCGGGGCAGGGCGTTGAGCAGCGCCCCGGCCTTGTCGAGATCACGCGCCTGGATGTAAAGCCGGACCAGCGGCAGGGGCAGGTGCGGATTCTCCGGGTCTTCGGCGTGGGCGCTTTCCAGCAATTGGATGGCGCCGGCACGGTCGCCCGCGGCTTCCAGTGCCAGTGCCTGTTCCAGGCTGCTGTCGGTAGGGCGCGCCAGGTAGGGTTCGATCAGGGCGCGCAGCGCCGACTCGGGTTGCGCGCCGAGTATCTCCTCGACCACCTCACCGTGCCGGTACAGCCGCAGCGTCGGCAGGCTGCGGATGCCGTGCTCGGCTGCCAGGGCGCGTTCCTCATCGGTGTTCACCTTGCCGATCTGCAACAGCTCGCCGTAATCGGCGGCCAGTTGCTCCAGTACCGGTGCGATCATCTTGCAGGGCGCGCACCAGTCGGCCCAGAAGTCCACCAGCACCGGCACCTGGTGCGATTTCTGCAGCACGGCCTGTTCGTAATTGGATGCGTTGAGTTCGAGCATAAGGACTGACTGCCTGAAAAACTGCCGGCGATGCTAGGGGAGGCCGCAGAAGAAATCAACAGCCCCCGTTTCCAGGGAATATTCCGCGCCGACCACCTGCAGGTCCTCGTTTTTGATCAGCGACTCCAGGATCGCCGAGCCGTGGGACAGCTGGTTGACCGAGGCGCGCACATTGGCGCGCACCGCCTCGTTGACCAGCCGTTCGGGGTCGTTGCGCAGCTCGGTGTTGAGCAGGGTTTCCACCGACGGCTTGACGCGGTCGACAATCGAACTGATGTTGCGTGACGGGCTGCCGCTGACCTCGGTCAGCTCGTCGATGGTGGCGAGGATGGCGCCGCAGCGGGTGTGCCCCAGCACCACCACCAGGCGGGTACCGTAGCGCGAGGCCGCGAATTCCACGCTGCCGACCTGCGAGGGCGCGACGATGTTGCCCGCCACGCGGATCACGAACAGGTTGCCCAGGCCCTGGTCGAAGACGATCTCGGCGGGAACGCGCGAGTCGGAACAGCCCAGGATAATGGCAAACGGCGCCTGGCCCTCGGTGAGCTCGCTGCGCCGCGTCTCGGTGAATACGGGCTTCTGCGAGCTGAGATTCAGTGCGAAGCGGCGGTTGCCGTCACGTAACCGCTGCAGGGCGGTCTCGGCGTCAATGGTATTCAAAATAACAACCTGAACTCGGGTCGGGATACACAGGGGTGAAGGATAAGCGATCCGGCGAATGGCTTAAAGACGGTGCGGGCGTTACCTGTGTTGCCGGATTTATTTAATGGCACGGATAACGACAAACGCGCCCTCGCCATAGCCGCTTTTAACCGCTTCGCCCGCGCCGATTTCCTCCAGGGAGTGAAACAGCGTCTGGGTGAAGCTGAAAGCGCTGAAACCGCTCTGCGCCAGGCAGTGGCGCACATCGCCGGTGGTGTGGAAACGGGCGTCGCGGTAAAAACGGCTGCTCGCCTTGCGTTGCTCATACGCCTGGCCGAGCGGACTGTCCCGGTCAATCAGGCCGACCAGAATGGCGCCGCCCGCCCGGAGTACGCGATAGGCTTCGGCAAACGGCCGGTCCAGCTCGTCCAGAAAACACACCGTGGTCACGAACAGCACGTGGTCGAACTGTTCATCCGGGAAGGGCAGGGCTTCCGCCACTGCACCGGCCGTGGCAATACCCCGGCTTTGCGCCAGGGTCCGCATGGCACCTGACGGCTCGATGCCGAAGCGGATGCCCAGCGGGGCGGCAAAGCGGCCGGTGCCGACGCCCACTTCCAGGCCGCTGCCGCCGGCCGGCATCAGGGCTCTGAGTGCCGCGAGTTCGGCCCGGTAGGCGAACGCGTGCACGTCGAACCAGCGGTCATAGTCGGCCGCGTGCTGTTCGAAGACATCGGTCGTCGGCACCCTCAATCCCGCCTGCGGCGCCACAGCAGCCAGGCGTACACCGCCGCATTGATCACCACGACCAGCGCACCGAACAACAGCTGTGTGTGCCGGTCCAGGCCGTCGGGATACAACACCGGCACCAGGTAGTGTTCGATGAAACTGCCCGTGTAGCCGGCCTGGCCTGCGGCCGCGCGCCAGCGTTGCTCCAGCGGTGTCAGCGGGCAGATCCAGCCCTGGAATTCGATCAGCGCGCCCCAGACGGCGCTGGGCAGGTGCAGCAGAGCCAGCCACCGCCAGCGTAAAACCAGCAGTCCGCCGAGCACCACGAAACAGATAAAGGCGAGGTGAACAATAAGCAGCGCATCGGCGGCGAGACTGTACGGCATGATCACACCTCGGCCATGTTGTGGCTATCCCTGTCCTGCATTATCTCGAGTGCCTTCATGACGGCTGCCTTCGTATAGCCGTGCGCCCGGGGCTCGCTACTGGCGCGGGGCCCGGCAAAGTTCAATGTGCTGCCGTCCAGCTCCCCAAGAAACCCGACTATGCGCTCCGCCGCCCGGTCCGCCACGACTTCCTGCGCATCGATCAGCAGATAAGGCTTGCACCCGTCCAGACAGAAGCGCAGCGTCTGCTGCGTACCGCCACTCAGCTGCCCGAAATAGATAATGACCGTGCCATCGGAATCCTGCAAATTTTTAAGCGTGCGCGCCCGGTAATCACCGCCGGCCAGTTCCTGCACCGGGTAGCGGGCCGGAACCGTACCGTCTTCCGCCTTTCTGCCGTCGGGTACCCAGCCGCCACAGGCCGTGTTGCTTTCCAGGGCCGCGTCCAGCGCGCCGCGGTCGACACCGGTCTGCCCGCCGGAAACTATCCTTACCATTGAGCCTGCCGACCCGGCACTGGCTAGTGTTCCGGTGGTTTTTTCGGCAGGCGACTGAACGCGGCGCGCAGCTGGTTGGCCATGCCCTTTATCTTGCCCGACAGTAGCGCTTTCCATTGCTTGCCGTCTTTCCTGAATGACACAACCTCCATGGTTTCCACCTTCATCTCCCCGGCTGTAACCTGGTTACGGGTGACCACGTGCATGAGATCAGGGCCTTCCGCCACCTCGCCGATTACCTGCATGCCGTCAAAATTCACGCCCCCGGCCGATTCCGCCTGGGCCATGACAGCGCCCAGGAACGCGGCAAAGAACGCGGTGTCGGACAGCTTTGCAACGGATTCCGCGGTGGCCTGCTGCCCGAAAAAAGCCGGGAAGATTTTCTGTTGCTGTTCTGCGGGCAGCTCGAACATGAAGTCCATCATGCGGCGAAAGTCGTTCAACGCGGCCGGGTCGAAATAAGTAGCAGCACTGCCGTAGTCCTTTTGCTTCAGGGCGTTGAAGTAATCCTGTGTTGTCTCGGCAGCGCTCTTTGCGTAGGCCGAGGTGCTCGCGATAACGAGTGCTATAAGGGCAAAGGTGATGGTTTTCATAATAGGAAATCCTTCCTGGTTAATGCTGATCTGTGAGAATGGACCAGGGTCTTGACCATGATTTGACAGACCCGCCAACGGCATCGCTGAATGCCGCTAACCCGGGTTTCCTGGCTGTAAAAAACAAATGTGCCTCACACCGGCAATCACTGCAACCAAAACCCTTGACCGGCACTGTATCTGCCATCTTTGCCAAGGCATCCGCCCAGCGGTGTTCGAGATGGATCGGGACATGGCTGTACCAGATCGACGTGGGGGTGGTGAAGTCCCGCAGATAATCGATATGCCAGTGTTTGGGCTTGACCTCGCGACAATGCCTCGACACGCGTGCCAACACGCCACCCGGACCAAACGCGCTGCCCACGTAAATATAATAGCCCGGATGAATGGCAAGACGACCCCAGCGCCCGATTTTTCCGTGCGTGCTTACATCACTTCGCAGCACCAGGGCGTAAGTGCCGGGTTCAGGTGTCATTAATAAATCTGTCCCCTTTTGATTTAGGCACGGTTCTTCTCCCACTTGTAAACACGCATTGGTGGTATATTTAAAAGTTCCACCTCAATCTGCTCTAGTCCCAGATAGGGCCGACACAAGGATACGATGCGCTTGCTCACCTGATACGCCACGAAACGTCCGTTTGGTGCCAGCAGAGACGAAATCGCCTCGATAACCTGAGATCCTTCACGATGGGTCATAGTTGAAAATGGAATACCGGAAATAACTACATCAGGTGCACCTAGTCCATAAACCGAAATTATTTCATTCAGCTTACTCGCGTTACCCAGGTGTGCAATGAGACGGTCGTCCTCAATGCTGCTGACCAAGGCGTGGAAACGCGGATTAATTTCTATGCTCAGGAGCCTGGCGTCCTGCGGTATCGCGCGTAGTATCGCTCGAGTTGTATTTCCTATGCCGGTACCCAACTCTACGATAATCCTGGCTGAATCGATCGCTGCGACATCCAGAATGCGCTGTTCAAGGAAATGAGAGCTGGGAATGATCGATCCAATCTGAAGTGGATGCTTCAGAAATTCCTGAAAGAAGGCAAACCGTCTATTTATCCGGGAATTGATCGGTTTCATTATTGCCATCCACTTATTTTTTATTTAATGGCGCCTGACGCCAAGCATGTGCGGCAGGCGCCGCGCAGCGGTGACTATCCGAGTGAGTGATAGCAAACGTCACGATGCGCTTGTTAGGCATTTTTAAAACTAAGAATAAGTTTGACCGCCAAACCTTTGTGCCTCGCTATTTCCTCTGACGCTACTTCTTTATTCAATATCGCCGAAAAACCTTCCAGCTCGCCCAAGTTGCGGTTTGATAAATTTTCAAACCCCATACGCCACTCGGGAAAGTTTCGTTCGTCTATTGCATTTCGCTCTATTAAATAATTGCCCACGTTTCGTTCATCTAAACATATAGATAGATAGATCTCATCCACATCCTTTTCGGCTCCTTCGAGGACTTGTAAAAATAATCCATCCTTGAAAAGAAGCATTCCCGTAATATCCTGTCTTTCATTTCTTTCCCGGCTTTGCTCGAGCAATGCTATAAGGTCATCCTCGCTCATTTTCTTAGTAGCCGAACTTATATAGATTAGATGAATCATGTGGTTCTATTGCCTAACGATCAAGCTCACCGGCGGCAATGGAGCGCAGTGATGTTCCCCATAAAATGTTGACACATTCACGACTTCGATTCTGCATACTCTGCCGGGCTCATATACCCCAAACTGGAGTGTAGTCTTTTCGTGTTATAAAAAAGAAGGTATTGCTTCGTCTTCTTCTTGAAATCCTCAAGATCATGAAACTCCTCCATATAGTACATCTCTGACTTGTAGGTATGGAAGAATGACTCCATGTGCGCATTGTCATAGCAGTTACCTTTGCCGGACATGCTCTGCTCGATAGATTGCTTCTCCAGCATCGCGCCGATCTTGTAGTTGGCGTATTCGATGCCACGGTCTGAATGAAATATCTTCGGCCTGGCTTCCGGGTATCTCTGCCGGGCCTTCTTGAAGGTTCTTACAATCAACTCTGCATCGCGTGTCTTGCTCATATCTTCGCCAACAACACGGCGGGTGCCAAGATCCATAATAGTCGACAGATACACAAACTGGCCCCGGTGGCCCGTGTAGGTAAAGTCGGCCACCCAGACTTCATGTGGACGGGGTGGCAGGGGCATTGCTGCTAACAGGTTCTTCTTCGCGATTTTGGACCCTTTCTGCCACTGTCTGGGTTTATAGCGTTTATCCATTTTGGCGCGAATACCCTGCACCTGCATGAGCTTGGCGACGGTATTCTCACAGCGGCTATATCCTCGATTACGCAACTCAACTGTCATCCTCGGGCTTCCGTAAGTCTCTTTGACGTCTTTATGGATCTGGCGCATCTCGTCCACCACAAGGTCATTGTAGGCTTGCTGAAACGAACCCGGTCGCCCTCGCCAGGCGTAATAACCGCCACGACTGACACCCAGCAGTCGACATAAGGGAGCCACCCCATACCGATAGGATAAATCGTCGATTATTTTGAAGGCTTCTTTCTTTTGGCGTCGCCCAGCTCCTGTAACTTTTTTAAGACGGCATTCTCCATCTTGAGCTGC
>CBEUNK010000064.1:0-14824 GCA_965544455.1 uncultured Thiogranum sp. | reverse complement strand
TACTGCCGCTGACCGGTTACTGGCTGGTGTTCCAGCTGTTCGGCGGCATGGGTTCGGTGGGGCTGCACATCCATATTATGCAGGGGCTCGGCTGGGTGATGATCCTTATCTACCTGCACCTGTTTTTCGCCCCTTTCCGTCGCCTCAAGGAGGCCGTAATCACCGAGCAATGGCCGGAGGCAGCCAAACAGCTCAACCAGATCCGGCGGATGGTGGGCATCAATCTCAGCCTCGGCCTGATCGTGATTATCGTTGCCGCCGGTGGCCGCTATTTTATAGCGTAACATCTTTGTAATGCGTTCGTAATTTGACCGTAATACCTCGGTAACAAACAGTACTTATCTTCTGTCGCGTAAATTTTCCGGTTGAGAACCGATTTGCGCCACTTGCAACTGACAGGAGATACCCGTGAACCCCAGGCTACGTTTCCCGCTTATCAGCGGCACTTTATTCTGCCTTTCCGCCAGCATTCCGCTGCCCGCCTTTTCCGCCACCGACGCCATGGCCGACCTGCTCAAGGTACTGCGCGACAAGGGCACCATCAGTGACTCTGACTACGAGGCACTGCAGAAAGCCGCCGAAACCGACAAGGATACGGTCAAGGTGAAAACCGGGAAGTCCGGCCTCAAGGTTTCTTCCGGCGACGGTGAATTCAGTTTCCAGGTCGGCGGCCGGGTGATGGCAGACGCTGCCTACTATGACAAGGACTCGACCCAGCTGGGCAACGGCGCGGAGCTGCGCCGCGCGCGCCTGTTCGCCAAGGGCACGGTATACCGCGACTGGTTCTATAAGGCGCAGCTGGATTTTGCCGGCAACAGCACGTCCGTCAAGGATATGTATCTGGGTTACCAGGGCTTCAAGCCGGTCAAGATCAAGATCGGCAACCACAAGGAGCCGTTCAGCCTCGAAGAACTGACCAGCTCCAAGTACATCACCTTCATGGAACGCGCCCTGCCCAATGCCTTTGCACCCGGACGCAACACCGGTGTTTCGGTGAGTACCCACGGCGAGCAGTGGGGTGCACGGGCCGGTTATTTCTTTGACGGCGTGAAAAACAGCAGCTCGCCCAAGAGTCAGGGCTGGGGCCTGAGCGGCCGCGTTCACTACGCACCGATCGCCGAAAAGGAACGCGTCGTCCACCTGGGCGCCGCGGCCAGTTACCGGGGTTCCGATGGTGACAACGAAATACGCGTCCGCGAACGGCCGGAATCACACGTCACCGGCGTCCGCCTGGTGGATACCGGCACCATCGGCGGCTACGACAACCAGACCCTGTATGGTGCGGAAGGCGCGGTGGTATTCGGCCCGGCCTCCTTCCAGGGTGAATACATGCAGTCCAGTGTGGACGTCAGCGGTGGCGTCTCCGATCCGGACTTCAGCGGCTGGTATGTCTTCGGCAGTTATTTCCTCACCGGCGAACACCGCCCGTACAAGGCCAGTTCCGGCACCTTCGGCCGCGTCAAGCCCAAGAGCATCGTCGGCCGCGGCGGTCACGGCGCCTGGGAACTGGCGGCGCGCTACAGCAGCCTTGACCTGGCGGACAGCGGTATCGATGGCGGTGAAGAGGACAACATCACCGTGGGTGTGAACTGGTACGCCACGCCCAACATCCGCTTCATGGCCAACTATGTTCGCGCCTCGACAGATCCGACATCCCCGGCCAAGTTTGCGGGCACCGGTGACGAGGACGTGAACATCTACCAGGTCCGTAGCCAGATCGATTTCTAGTTATAAAAACCGGCAATAGCGCAGGCACTTGAGGCCGCGGGAAATCGCGGCCTATTTTTTTGCCCGCTGTTTTTTAATCAATTCGTAAGCCTGCTTGATTTCCTGGGTCTTCTCCGTCGCCAGCTTGATCATCTCCTCGGGCAGCCCCTTGGCCACCAGCTTGTCCGGGTGGTGCTGGTTCATCATGCGGCGATAGGCTTTCTTGATAACAGCGTCACTGTCGTCTTCATTCACGCCGAGCACGGCATACGCTTCACGCAGGGAGGCGCGCGTGGTTTCCGGGGGTGGCTGACCGGCACCGCCACCAAAATAGCGGGCGTTGTAAACCACGGCCTCGATGTGCTGGAATTCGCGGGCCGAGAAACCCAGCTCGATGCGCACCTGCTCAAGCACCTGCCGTTCAGCGGTGGCCAGGCTGCCGTCGGCGTAAGCCGAGTGAATCAGGATCTCGGTGAACATGCGCATCAGGTTGCGCCGCCCGTGACATTCCTTGCGAAACTGGCGCAAGACGTCTGTCAGCACAAAGTCGGGTTGCTTGCCCTGGTTGAACAGGCGGATGGCTGTCTGGCGCATCTCTTCATTCAGATTCATGCGCTGCATGATGTCGCGCGCCAGCTCGATTTCGCTCTCGGAAACCCGGCCGTCCGCCTTGGCCAGGTGACCCATGACGGAAAACACCGTGGTGAAAAACGCCGTCTGCACGCGCTCCTGGTCACCCGGCTCAAACCGGCCACGCAGGTTTCCGGCCAGGCCCTTGTCGAAGTTATGCCCCAGCGCGACACCGATCATGGCCCCCAGCGGCCCACCCAGCAGAAAGCCGAACGACCCGCCAAGCAATTTGCCCCACCAACTCAATTTATTACCCTCTAATGTTTGAACGTGCGAATGTAGTGATTAATGGCAGCCGATACCCGGTCACACAGGTCCTGGGCGGACGCTACCGTGGCATAGTCGGCATCGGGGAAAGCCAGAAGCTCGACGCCGCGCTCCGCGACTGTGACCTGGTCCACCTGAGCACAGGCACCGCCGGCGCAGATCAGCAAACCGATTTTGACCATTCTTCCCAGTGCCGACGGCTCGACAGGCGTACCCAGTGTGACCACGATATCGGCCCGCCAGCAGCGTTCGGCAATATCTTCACCGACCAGCTGTGGGTACTGTTCCCAGCCGTATTTATCGATATCCAGCGGCGGAAAATCGACGCCAGCCGGCAATTGCGCGGCGTCCAATACCACAACTTTTATAGACATTTCGACACCCTCAAATGGAACAAAACCTGCCTGCTTGCAAAACCATTTTTATGCGCCTATAACCGGGACAAGGTTCACCCGCCGCGGTGGCCTGCAGAACAGTTAAACAAACCGCAAGACGGCCAAGTATCAGCAGTTTATTCATGGAGGTAAACCCGCTATGACTTTTGAGCCTACTCCGCGCATTGGTGACTGGTACAAAAGCACGACAGGCGACGCCTTTGAAGTCGTTGCACAGGACGATGACGACGACACCCTGGAACTCCAGTACTACGACGGTACCGTCGAGGAACTGGATGCCGAAAGCTGGGAATCCCTGCACCCTGAGCCCATCGAACCGCCGGAAGACTGGAGTGGATCCATGGACCTGGCCCGGGAGGACAGCCAGGCCCCTGAAATCTGGTCAGAAACCGAGGACTGGATGCGCCAGCTGGATCGCCTCGATGGCGGCCCGGGTTGACACACCGGCGAAGCAACTATACTGAAATTCAGGGTCTAATGGTTAGTAGTGCCCGTAAATACCGCTTTGGGAGTAAGGAGGCTTACCATGAGACGCAGACTCTATTTCCTGTTGCCCAGTGTGGCGCGCGCGCGCCAGGTTGTCGACGAACTGCTGCTGGTACGTATCGACGATCACCATATACACGTCATGGCCAGAGAAGGTACGCCACTGGGCGACCTGCCACAGGCCAACCTGCTGCAGCGCAGCGATTTCGTGCATGGCATTGAAATCGGCCTCAGCGTCGGTGGCGCCACCGGTATTCTCGCCGGCCTGGTAGCCATCGCCTTCCCGCCCGAGGGTATTGAGCTGGGCGGCTGGACGCTGCTGGTAACGGCCCTCGCCGGCGCCCTGATCGGTGCGTGGGTGGCTGGCATGATTGGTACCGATATCCCCAACAGCCAACTCAGGGAATTTGAGACGGCTGTCGCCGAGGGACAGATCCTGATGCTGGTCGATGTACCCAAGGATAAGGTCGAAACCGTCACAAAAATGATCAGGAAGCACCATCCTGAAGCAGACATGCACGGCATTGAGCCAACCATCCCCGCCTTTCCTTAACACATAAGCTGCTGATATTTATTATGTAAGGAGGGCACCTTCCACAGGTGCCCTGTTCTTGCGGTGAGCGGCACACAACTTGCTGCAAAGGGTCAAGGGCACAGGTTAAAGATTACGCCCCGGGGCCGATAGCATTAGTGAAGGCTGCAGACGCAGCCGACATCACCTGAAGGAGGTGTGTCATGACCACCATGTACGATATGGCAAGCGGGATGGAAATTCAGGGCACGGAGCCGAGTGGCGCCTCGCCTGTGACACACCGGTCGCCGGCTGCACCGTTCAGCAGCGACAATCAGCAGGTCGAGCTGCGGCTGGCGCTGCATGAACCCACCGCTGCAACTGAGCCCGCATCGCTCTATCCTGCCGGCCTGGACCTGAAAAAACTGATCGATACCCTCGAAGACTGATTCAGCCGAACACCCCAGGGGCCGCAACGGTAAACGTTGCGGCCCTTTTTTAATACGCCGTAAAGCTGTGGCCAACGCCCGCCGATAGCCTTTTTATGGATATTGCGGAGCTCACTATCGCCGTTATTGAACCCTCATCGGTACAGGGCAAACTCATTGGAGGCGAGCTGAAAAAACTCGGTATCAACAAGATACTGCACCACAGCACCGGCCGGTCAGCGCTGTCCGAAATGCAGCGCGATGTGCCCGACCTGGTGATCAGCGCCATGTATCTGCCTGATATGACCGGCGCCGAGCTGGTGGAAAGCATGCGCGGCGATGCCGGACTGGAAAGCGTACCGTTCATGCTGATATCCAGTGAAACCCGCTTTTCCATGCTGGACCCGATCCGCCAGGCCGGCGTTATCGCGATTCTACCCAAACCTTTCGAGCCCGCAGACCTGCGCAAGGCGCTTTACTCGACCGTGGAATTCATATCACCCGACGAAGACGCGCTGGCAGACATCGAACTGGACAATTTGAAAACACTGGTTGTCGACGACAGCCCGATGGCCCGGAAACATATCAGCCGGGTCCTGGCCAACCTCGGCATCAGCGACATCACCACCGCGGAAAACGGCTTACAGGCCGTCGGTATGATCGAATCCACTTTTTTTGACCTGGTGGTTACCGATTACAACATGCCGGAAATGGACGGTGAAAAATTGACCCGCTATATCCGTGACCACAGTTCGCAACGCTCCATCCCCATACTGATGGTCACCAGCGAAGGCGACGACAGCCGTCTGTCGGCAGTGCAGCAGGCCGGGGTGTCCGGCATCTGCGACAAGCCCTTCGACACCGTATCCGTAAAACAGATGATCCGCCAGTTACTCGCCGCCTGAAATGGGAAATTCCAGCCATACCTGGCCATCGACGACGCTCACCGGAACTGCCCGTAACGCTTGACCGGCACAGGGACCCTTGACACAACGGCCGTCTTCGATCCGGAACAAGGCAGCGTGCGTGGCGCACTGTATCAGGTCACCCTCCAGGTTCAGGAACTGATCCGGCACCCAGTCGAGCGGCCCGCCGGTATGCGGGCAGCTGTTGCGGTAGGCGGCAACATGGCCGGGTGTACGGACCAGGAAAATATCTTCGACACCGCCGGGCGTCGTGAGGCTGAAACCGCGACTGCCGCCCACGGCAAGGTCGTCAAGTTGACAGAGTTTAACTTTCAACGGGATGGGGAACGGCTGAACCGCCCGGTAAACTGATCGGTGTCGTCATTGCGGGGCACGCAGCAATCTCCGGATGTCCGATGCACAATGCCGAGATTGCCGCGCGGCGCGCGCGATGACAAGCCGTCAGTCTTTGACGACCCGGAAGCCCAGGTTGTCCAGTCGCGTGTCGGCGTCCCGCGCATCGCGGCTGGCGCTGCGCAGGCTTTCTGACGGACTGCCGTATGCGCCACCGCGTACCACCCGGCGGCTGCAATCGCCGCCACTCACCGCGCTGCCATCGGCCGGGGCGGCCGTGTAGTCCGGCTGGTAACAGTCCTGTACCCACTCCATCACGTTTCCCGACATATCCTGCACACCGAAAGGGCTGGCGGCGAAACTGCCCACCGGCGCTGTCTTCAGGCCGGCCAGCTGGCCACCACAGTCAAAACAGTTCGCCCTGCCTTCACCGACATTATTGCCCCACCAGAATCGTGTATCGCTGCCCGCACGCGCAGCGAATTCCCATTCGGACTCGGTCGGCAGACGGTAGTGACTGCCTGTCTGTGCCGACAGCCACTGGGTGTACGCCAGGGCATCCTGCCAGCGCACATTGATCACCGGGCGGCTACCGCGTCCCCAGCCGGCATCACTCGGCAGACGGCGTCCCGTGGCACGGGCGAAGCGATCGTACTCGGCAAAGGTAACCTCTTGCTTGCTGATCGAAAATCCACGCAGCTGCACACGGTGACGCGGGCGTTCGTCGAAGTTGGCTGAGCTCGCGCCGCTGCCCATGTCGAAACTGTCCGCCCGGAATGTCACCAGCGTCGGGGACCGGCCACCGTCCGCCAACGGTTCACTGAAGGTACGCACGGGTTGCGGCCTGGCCGGCACCGTTTTTTCCGGTGCTGCCGTGTCGGACAGGGGCGCCGGTTCAGCGGAGGTCCCGGTAGCATCCTCGTTTTCATCTCCACGACCGGTTGCCGAAACCGGCGACTCGACAGCCGGCGCTGTGCCTGATTTCCCCGAGCTACCCCTGGCGAAATCGGGAATCCCGGCCGGCGGCTTCACCGGGGCGGCAGGCTGCGGCCGGGAGCGACTTTCAGCAGGCTTGTCGGCCGGTATCTCTGCCGGCGCTTTCACCGTGTCCGGCTTTTTGACCACAACCGTGCTTTCCCCGTCAGATCGAACCGCTGTTGCCGGCTGCTGTTGTTTCAATAACCACCAGGCACCCCCGCCGACCAGCACGGCACCCAGCAGCACGCCGGTAAACAGGCCTTTCAAGCCCCCGCCACCGGTCGCTGCCGATGGCTCGGAAAGTGGTGTACCCACCGAGACGTTTACCGGGGCATTGTTGTGAGCAACCTCCGCCGGGTCAGCCGGCTGTGCGTCATCT
This sequence comes from uncultured Thiogranum sp., assembly GCA_965544455.1. GTDB lineage: Bacteria > Pseudomonadota > Gammaproteobacteria > DSM-19610 > DSM-19610 > Thiogranum. The sequence continues at coordinate 7,784 of CBEUNK010000064.1, read as the reverse complement.
TCATCATCGGGGTATTCAGACACCAGTACAGCCGCCGCGTGCGGATCATCCTCGTCCAGCGAGGGTATGTGCCCCGGCGACTGCTGCCCGGGAGAAGCCTGCAACTGTGCCCGCAGGGTTTCGAGTTCAGCGTCCAGCGCCGCGCTTCTGTCTTCGGCCTGGGAACGCAGGCGCACCGCGACATCCACATTTTTCTTGGCTTGTTCCAGCTCTTCCCGCAAAGCGGCGTCCACGCCACCCGGGGTGGCCTGCATGTCGACCAGGCCACGCGTAACCTCGGCCTCGGCGCGTAACTGGTCGACCTCCTTCTGAACAGCCTGTTGCTGTTCGAGCGCTGCATCGCGTTCCTGCTGCATCGCGGCGAGCGCTGCCTGTCCTGTTTCCTCCCGGGCGGCCGCATCCTGCTGCGCGGTCTCCAGGGCCGTGCGCAACTCGTCGAGCTCATGCAGCTGCACCGTCAACTGTTCCTGTGAACGGTTACGCTCGGCAATCGCGCTGCTGATTTCATCCCGCAGGGCCTGCTGCGCCTTTTCCTCGGCCTCCATGCGGACGGCCATTTCTTCGTTAGCGGCCTGGTTGGCTTCCAGTAACTGCTGCTCGGCCTGGCGGGCACTGTCCTGCGCCTGGTGCAACTGCTGGCCCAGTTTTTCTACCTCTGCCTGGACATCTTCAAGCTGGGCGCTACGCTCCCCGAGCTTGATCTCCAGGTCGTCACGTGCCCTGGCCTGTTCCCTGATCTTGCCCTGCGATGCCTCCAGTTCCGCCGCCAGACCGGCATTCGACTCGCCATCGGCATCCTTCAGTTTCTTGTGCAGACGCCGGACCTCCGCCTCGTGGTCGTGACGCTCATTCTGCAGGTCACCCTCCGCCTTGCGCAGCGATGCCATCAGGCGCTTCTGCTCCCGCTGGACGTTTTCGGTTTCCGTCTGGGCGCGACTCAGTGCCTCGCGTGTACTGGCGAGGTCCGATTGGTGCTCTTTGCTGAGCATCGCCAGGCGTTCGTCCAGCTCGGTATTGCGCTGCTCCAGGGACCGGTGCTGCTCGTGCGCCTGCTCGAGTTCGGTTTCGAGGCCGGCAACCCGCTCATCCGCCTGCGTGGCCTGCTCCTCCAGTTGCAGGGTTTTTTCTGCCGCCTTCTCGCGCTCCGCCTGCAACTGCCCATGTTGCTCGCGGGTGTCATCCAGTTGCTGTTGCACCTCGGCGAGCTGCTGTTCGAGCGCCTGTTGCGCTTCCAGTTGCTGCCGTTGTTCTTCTGACAGTTGCTGCAGTTTCTGCAATTCCTGCTCCAGCGCCTGTTTCTCGTCACCGAGCGCATCGCGTTCCTGCTGCAACTGTCCGACAGTCTCCGCCAGGGTGTCCCGCTCGGCGCCGATTTCGCCACTGGTCTGTTCCAGCTGTTGCTGCAATTCATCAATCCGCTGTTGCAGCGCCTGTTTTTCCTCAGTGGCTGCAGCCTGTTCACGGGCCGATTGTTCCTGCGCCTGCTGTTCCGCCTGCTGCAGCTGCTCCTGCAGCGACTCCAGCTGCCGGCTGGCATCCTGCAGGGCTGCCTGGTGATCCGCTGCCTGCTGCTCGGCGGCCTCCAGACGCGTCTGCAGTTCGCCGGACTGTCTTGTTTCCGCCTCGGACTGTTCGCCGGCGGCAGCCAGCTGCTGTTCCAGCTGCAAACGCTCGCTTTCCACAGATTGCAGCTGCTTTGTCAGGTCCTGCGACTCGGTCTGTGCGGCCTCTAACGACTGCTCCCGCTCGGACAACGCCTGGCGCAGTGCCTCGACCGCCTGCTGCTGTTCGGCCTGACCGGCGCTCAGCTGCTCCTGCAGGCCGGCGAGTTTTTCCTGCAGGGCTGTTGCATCCCGCGCGGCCGCATCGCGCTCGCCGGCAACTGCGCTGGTACGCTGGCCGAGCTGGTGATAATCATCCCGAACCCGCTCAAGTTCCTGCTCCAGGTCACGCGTCTGCTTGTCGTGCCGTTGCTGTTCGGCCTCCAGGCGTGCCGCCATCTGCTCCAGTTCGTGGCGCAGGGCGTCGTCGCGGCCCTCGGCCGACTGCTGAATCTGCGACAGGGTCTGCTGCAGGCGATTCAGTTCTTCCTGCAACGACTGCTTCTCGCTATCGGCCGTTTCCAGGCGCTGCCGACCTGACGCGAGTTCACCTTGCAGTGACTGCACCTCGTCCTGCAGTGTGCGCTTGTCCAGTTCCAGCGCATCGATCTGCCGTGCCGCCTGTTGCTCGCCCTCTGCAATACGCTCCGTGAGCGCGGTAATTTTCTGCTGCAACTGCTCTGCGCCGGTCTGTTCCCGGCGTTGTTGCGCCGCGACCTGTTGCGCGCGGTTCTCAGCATCCTTGAGCTGCAGCTGCAACCTGGCAAGCTGCTGCTCCAGACCCAGCTTGTCATTTTCAACATTGGCCAGTTTGTCGATCAGGAGGTCGTCAGCCGGAGCCTCGTCACCGGCCGCGTCTGCAGCATCGGGCCGGGTATCGGCATCGAAAGGGATAATGTCAGCGTCGTTGGCAGCCTCGGCCGCTTTCCCGCCGTGGTTGCCCGTCAACGCCGTTTCAGGCACATCCATCAAGCCGTTTTTCAGGGTATAAACGCTAAAGCCACGCTGACTGAGCACGAAAGCACCGGCTGCGCTGCGTCGACCGGTATCGCAACAGACGATGTAGTCGGTATCTAAATCAAGATCGGCACACTGGTCACGCAGGGCCGACAGCGGCAGATTGGAGCTGCCTTTGATTGCCTGGTTCTGGAACTCGCCCGGAAGCCGCACATCCAGCCATTTCGCTCCCTGTTCAACCAGTTTAAGCGCATCCTCGAACCCGGTTTCGTGCACCAGTGGAGCACACAGCAGCTCCTGGAAATCGTCCTTCGACAGTCGCATCAGGGAACCGTCGGTAACCATCATCACCGAGGCGTTGCGCTTGGTGCCTGATACCAGGGCCTCTTCGCCGAAGCAGGCGCCTTCACCCAGCTCGGCCAGCAGCACTTCCTTGCTGCGTGGTGACGCTTTGCGGGTTACTGCGAGGCGCCCGCTTTTCACGATGTAGAAATAATCCCCTTCGTCGTCCTGGCGAACGATGACGTCGCCGGCGCTGGCGCTGACCGCCTCAAGGCGCATCAGCAACTGGTGAATATTCGAGGGCGGCAATTGCAGAAACGCCTGCGACTGCAGCATGCGGGTCATCCAGTCATCATCGTCCTGGGCGTCGATTTCAACGACATCGTAACCGGCCGACTCGTCCCAGGTGAGCAATACGTCGAGCAGGCTGGAATCGATACGCGCGACTGTCACTTTTCCGGCTGCACGCACACCCTGTTGCCGGGGTTGCTTGTGTGCCAGCGGGTGACGGGCAGCTTCCGAACCGGCCGCGACCGTTCCTACCACGTCACGGTTCTCGTCCAGCAGCTCGACCTTGCCTTCCAGCAGATAGACGGTCTGGTAGTCGCGGTCCCCGCGCTTGAAGACATAGGTACCCGAGCGCACATCCTCGATGAGCGCTTTTTTCGAGATTTCTTCGATATGATTGGCAGACAGCGCATTGATCGGAATAAGATCTCGTAACACTTTCTTATCAATGAGTTTTTTTGCCGCTCCCATGGTTTGTCAATACATCCCTAGTCTGGTGTTCACGCGCTGTTTGGAAAGGCCCGACAGGAGGCCGCCGTGGTTGTCCGCCACGTTCCCTGTTTAGCGGCCGAAAGCAGTGAAAAGTTAGGTGCCGGCGAAAGACAAAAACCGTGAACCGGCACACAGTCGGGCATCATTGCAGGATCAATCCGGGCTGGTACCATAGCCTGCGCATGCGCAGCGACTCCCGACCATGACCGATCCCGTATTCGCGACACCGGAAGAAGCCGAACGTGCGTTTTACGATGCCTTTGTCAGCGCCGATCTCGGCGCCATGATGGCGGTATGGGCCGACCGTGATTTCATTGAATGCATCCATCCGATGTGCGACCGGACCCAGGGTCGACCCCAGGTCGAATCCGGCTGGCGGCAGATCTTCGATGACGGGCGGCGCATCCGCTTACAGGTCTCGAACATCAACCGCACCCAGGATGCCCTGCTGGCGGTACACATACTCTACGAACACCTGAGCATTGCCGGCGAAGACGTGCAGCTGCAGCCGATTATCGCCACCAACATCTACCAATTGATCGAGGGCAGCTGGCGCATGGTGTTACATCACGCCTCGCCGTCGCGCGAAGATGACTTCGAACCGCAGGCGGAACCAGCCGATACTCCCGGGGACAAACGGCAGCTGCACTAAACGCGAGTCTCGTCCGGTGGCGTTATTTTCAGCACCTGCGTCACCTGACTATCATTTGAAACTAATATACTAGGAAAAAATCAAAAAAGAGCTTTCACTTTTTTTTCTTTGTGCTATCTTTGCGCCGTCCATGTCCCAGTAAACAACTTTTAAGGAGCTTATTGAATGGCCGTGAAGAAAAAGACTGCCAAGAGGACCGCCAAAAAGAAGGTTGCTGCAAAGGCGGTTAAGAAGCCCACTACCAAAGCTGAAACCTATACCTACATCGCCGACAAAACCGGCCTGACCAAGAAAGACGTCGGCGCCGTGTTCGATTCCCTCAGTATGCTGATCAAGCGCGACCTGCGTCGTACCGGTCCCGGCGTCTACACCGTTCCTGGCCTGATGAAAATCAAGGTGGTTCGCAAACCGGCTACCAAGGCACGCAAGGGCGTTAATCCCTTTACCGGCGAACCGATGACGTTCAAGGCCAAACCGGCCCGTAACGTGGTCAAGGTCCTCGCACTGAAGGCATTGAAAGATATGGTTTAATCAGGTTTATACCTGATATCGGCCAAACGGACGGTCGAAAGCCCGGCGCGGAGCGCCAAACAACAATAACGGATTTCCAGACACTGAAAGGCAGCCCTCTACAGGCTGCCTTTTTTATTTCAGGCTTCGGTCACCCGGTGCTTGGCGCGGATAAAATCCCGGTGCGGCACATGGATCAGGTCGGCAATTTTCCGCACCAGAGCCTCTTCATAGGGATCCAGCTGCCCATCGGCGTAGGCCACCTGCCACAACATTTCCACCACCTGCACCTTCTGCTCCGGCGTAAAATGCGCGTTGATCAGCCCCGTGAACTGGTACAGGGAAACACTGTCGCTGGCCTCACGATCAGCCAGCCTGGCCAATTCGCGCGTTTGTGCTTCGCTCAAGTCGAAACAGGTTGCCAGCGCCCGTTCGAGGGCGCAGCGTTCGTCGGGGTGTTCTTCGTTGTCGGCCCGCAACATTTCAAACAGCAGTGCCGCGGTGGCCAGTTGCAAGCCGCGCCGGTCCGGACCAGCCTGCGAATCCGGCTCAATCCTGGTGCGGAAATAATCCTGAATAGCGCGTAACACAGCGAAACGTCAGTCTATTTGCCCTGTACCACGACAATTTACGCGGTACACACCCGCCAGCAACAACATCAACCACCAGACCGGGTCAAAAGCCGCCCGCCCGGAGGAACCGGCGACGCAACCACCGCCGCCACCGCTATCGATGTTCACGGCCTGGTTACCGGACGCACTCACATCGACAACAGCCGTCGCAGGCGCCGAATCCAGCACTCCGTCATTCACGACCAGTGTGACGATATAGGTGCCCGCTGCCGCATACGTGTGGGTCGGACTGACACCCGTGCCAAAGCTGTCGTCGCCAAAGTCCCAGCTGTAGACCAGGGGAGCATTCTCCGGGTCGAAAGACAGCGAGCCGTCGAAGGCAATCGCCGTTGCGTCGACACCACTATAGGGACCACCGGCGTTGGCGGTCGGCGCCGCATCCACTGCAACGGCACCCGGGTTCATTGCTGTTGTCAATGCGGCCGCCGCATCGAGCACACCGGTGCCGCACAGGCTGTTGTCGCAACTGGCGTGCGGGAAGGTGCGTGTCGTGGCCTTCATCACATTTCCCAGCAGGTCGGGCGTCAGTGACGGATTCAGCGCCAGCATCAGCGAGGCAACGGCTGAGGCCTGCGCCGTGGTGAAACTGGTTCCCGCAATCGTAACCAGCGCATCCGACCCTGCCGTTGTGGTACCCAGGTTTGACAGCGTCAACACACCGTCCAGGTTGTCGCCCCCGGGAGCTACCAGGTCCACGGCCAGGCCGAAGTTGGTATAGGAGGCGATGGCGCCGTTGCGCCCGATCGCGCCGACGGCAATGACATTGTCGCAGTTTGCCGGGCTGACAGCGCCGACGTTGCCGGCTTCATTGCCCGCGGCGACTACCACGACAGCACCGGCGGCAACCGCCGCGTTGATGGCACTCTGCTCGGGTGCCGAACAGGCGCCGTCGCCGCTGAGGCTGAGATTGATCACCCTGGCCGGGTTCGGGTTATTCGGGACGCCGGCCACCGGCAACCCGGCCGCCCAGCGGACAGCGTCGGCCACGTCCGACAGACTGCCGCCACATTTGCCCAGCACGCGAACCGGCAACAGTTGCGCGGCGAAATCCATGCCGGCGATATCCAGTGAATTATTTGCGGTGGCGGCAATCACTCCCGCCACCGACAGGCCATGCCAGGAACTGTTGTCTTCCAGGGGATCGTTCATGTAGCAGGGATCGCCGACGTCGGCCCAATCACCCGGATCGGTCGGATCGCTGTCCCGGCCATCGCCGTCGTTGGCGGTAAACGGACTGCTGATAAAATCATAGCCGGGCAGCAACCGGCCGGGCGACAGGTCACGATGCGGAACAATCCCCGTATCCACCACCGCGACAACAATAGCGGACGACCCGGTCGTCTGGTCCCAGGCCGCCGGCATACGGATACCGGCCGTCGTTTCATACAGATGCCACTGTCCCGGCGTCTGAACGCCAAGATACTCCGGGTCGCTGGGGTTCAGCGAGCGGTAAAACCGTTTATCGGGAACCACCGACGCCAACCCCTGCCCGGTAATCATCTGCGCGCAGATCCGCTGCGCCTGATCCAGGGTGACCTCCCCGGGCAACTGCACAACCACGGCATCACCCTCGAAATGGCGCAGGAAGCGTACACCGCGCCCATCCGGCAAGCGGACCCCGGGTAATACCTGGTTACGCTCGATGGTCTGCAGGTTGCGGGTGTCGCCCGCCTCGAACTGAATAATCAGGCGATCGGTACTCGAGCGCGCCTTACCTGCATACGCGGCTACCGGGCGACTCAGTAACCCGGTCGTCAGGCAGACTCCCAACAGGGCCGTGCCGATAAGTTTGTACATTTAGCTGGGTCCTTAACGGTTAATTATTGAGCCTGCACCCGAAAGCGCTGCCCGCGGAATGACAAAATCACACCCTCCGGTGTTATTTCGTCCACCACCGGGCCTTCCTGTAGCCGCTCGCCTTCATTATATTTCTGCATGTTTACCAACACGAAGCGCTCCTGTGGCTGCTTGCTGTAGACGTGGACATCCAGCCGCAGGCCACCGTTTATCTCGCGGAACAACTGACCGGACACCTGCGGCCAGACCGGCAGGTTGTCATGCACCCCTCCGGCGGTCTCCTCCGGCGCCGGTGCGGACACCGCCCGGTCCGGCACGGCAGAGCCACCCGCACCGTTATCGGCAATGCCCGGTGATTCGACCAGTACCTTGTTAACCGGTTCCGGCAACGGCGGTAACGACCGCAATGGTACCGGCGCTGGCGCGGGTGCCGGCCGGCGGGTTGAGACCGGCGGCGCGACAGGAGAAGGCGGGGCGGCTGTGGGTGGCGCCACCGCAGGCGACTTCCCCACAGGTGTGGCGGCGACCGGCCGGGTCGGTGAAACACGCGCCGGCCACAAGGCATAGACCAGC
>CBEUNK010000063.1:0-14870 GCA_965544455.1 uncultured Thiogranum sp. | reverse complement strand
TCAGCGCCCGGCCGACCGCCGTCTCGTTACTGGCCACCGGTTTCTCCTTGCCGTAACCGTAAGACGTGACCCGGTCATTGGCGACGCCACCGACCTCGATCAGGAACTTGGCCACATTGGCGGCGCGCTTCTCCGAAAGCGCCTGGTTGATCGCGGCGCTGCCGGTCGAATCAGTATGACCGGATACCTTGATCTGGCTTTCAGGATAGATACTGATCGCCTTGATGATCTTGTTCATCAGCGGAAAATTCTCTGTTTCCAGCTCGCTGCCACCCGGCGGGAAGCGGAAACCATGCGCCGAAATCAGGATATTCCCGCGCTGCTCGTAGACATTGGCCTCGGATTCCGTGAACAGCGATTGCACCTTGTTGACTGCGCTGCGCTGCTCGGTGGTCAGTGACAGCTGCTGTTCATACTGGCTACGCTGGGCCGCGGTATCGTCGCGCTGCTTGACCAGGTCGCTGATGGCCTGCTGCAAGCCCAGTACCACCGACCGGTTGGATTCGTTGAACGGTGGTTCCTTGCCCAGGGGCGCGCTGATTTCGGTCAACTGTTTCTGGTACCACAGGACCGAATCTTCGCGGGTGTAGTCGCGGCGCTCGAAGTCCTTGATCAGTTCGCTAATGGCGCTGCTCTGTTCGGCCAGGTACTTGGCGCGCCTGGCATGGACGTTGGCCTTGTCAGTGCGTGTCCGGTCCGCGTCCAGAACCGACAGCGCCAGGGTCATCTCCTCTTCGGCCAGCTTGAAGGTTTTAGGCGCAAATTTTTCCGCGCCCTTGCCCTCGGCATCCTTGATCGCGGCCTTGGCGACATCCATCATGCCTTCCTTCAGCGAGGCCAGTTGCAGCTGGTCGTAACCGGCTATGAGTTTCTGGCGTCGTTCCTTGGCGCTCTCCAGCCGGTTGCGTTCGACCAGCGCGGCCACTTCGTGCAATTCCTTGTCAAGGTCGTCGGTCCGCTCGGGAAACGTCGTCCTGGCGCCGGCGCTATAGGCCTTGTCACGTGCTTCCAGAACTTCACGCAGCAGGTCGCGACTGAGGGCCGCATCGGCATTCGCTTTTTCCAGGATGCGCAGCCCCTGGCCCGCCGCGGTGTTCGCCGTGCCCTCGCGGTTGGCACTGGCTTCGGCCAGGGCATCGGCGAGTTGCGCGCTGGCCGCCTTGTAGCCCTGGGGCGCCAGATCGTTCACGCCCTGTGCGGCGGCATCGCGCAGCCCCTTATCCAGCGCCGCCACTTGTGGGTATTGTGCCAGTATCTGGTCCTGCGTCAGCTTGGGCGCAGTTGCGCAACCGGCCGCCAGTACCGTCAGAAGCAGCGTGGTATACAGGTAAATGTATTTCTTAAACATGCTTTTCCCCTCTCTATCCATACTTTGGAACCACGCCGGCAACCAGGACACCCTGGACAGGCACTGGGTCCGGTCTCCGGGCAGGCACATTACCACTAAGACCCGCCTTCACGGCTTCAAGTCACATTTGCACCAGTCAGCGATCTGTCAACGCTTTGGCTCCGTGTCTAGTCGAGCACGTGCGAAACCAGGCCATCCGCCAGCTTGGGTTCGAACCAGGTTGATTTCGGCGGCATGACCTCGTTGGCGTCGGCGACGGCCATCAGGTCTTCCATACTGGTCGGAAACATCGAGAATGCCACGGCCATTTCACCGCTGTCGACCCGTTTCTCCAGTTCACCGAGGCCACGGATACCGCCGACGAAGTCGATGCGCGGGTCGGTGCGCGGGTCGCTGATACCCAGCAGCGGTTCCAGCAGGTTGTTCGCCAGCAGGCTGACATCCAGCCGCCCGACCGGGTCAACCGGGATGCGGTCGGCATGGATCTTCAGGCGGTACCACTGGCCATCCAGGTACATGCCGAACTCGCCCGGTGCGGCAGGCGACACCGCCTGCTGCTCCCTGGTGATATCGAAATCGACCGCGATCTTTTCCAGCAACGCCTCTTTCGACAGACCGTTGAGGTCCTTGACCACCCGATTATAGTCGAGGATTTTCATCTGCCGGTGCGGGAAGATGACCGACAGAAAATAACTGCTCATGGCATCCGGACCGCGGTTCAATGACGCTGCGACCCGTGAACCGGCGGCGGAACGGTGGTGCCCGTCGGCAATATAGATAGCCTCCATCGCGTCGAACGCGCGTGTCAGTTTATCGACCACCACGGGATCATTGAGAACCCAGAAGGTATGCCTGATGCCGTCATCCGCCTGCAGGTCGACTTCCGGCGGAGCCGACGTCACCGAGGCGATCAAGTTATCCACGTCGTCCTGCGACTTGTAGGCCAGCAGCACCGGCCCGGTTTCGGCGTTCAGCGCCTCTATCTGGCGGACGCGGTCATCCTCTTTGGCCGGCCGGGTAAACTCATGCTTGCGGATACGGTTGGCGTCATACTCGGCGGCTGACGCGACGGCTACCAGCCCGGTCTGGACGTGATCACCCATGGTCAGCCGATAGACGTAGTAACAGGGCGCCGGATCACGTTTCAACACACCCTCGCCCAGCATTTTTTCAAGGTTCTCGGCCGCCTTGGCGTACACCGCTGGATCGTAGGGGTCGGTCCCCTCCGGCAGGTCGATTTCCGCCTTGGATATGTGCAGAAAACTCCAGGGACGGCCGGCGGCGCGCGCCCGGGCTTCCTCGGTGTTCAGCACGTCGTAGGGCGGCGCAACCACGTCTGCGGCACGTTCGGGTACCGGCCGCAGGCCGGCGAAGGGGCGTATCAGGGACATAGCGTTACTTCCAGAGCCAGGATTCAGGAGGCGGTATTCTACCCGCCGGCAGCAGGTGGCGCACGGACTATACTTTAATTGGATTGAGCTGTTTGCAGGAGGATGCCGCCATGGGAGAACTGCTGCGGAATCCCGAATTCGACGAATACGGCTTACTCAGGAACCCGGACGACTGGACGCCGGAACTGGCCCGGCAGCTGGCTGCCAATGCCGGTATCGGCTACCTGACGGAAGAACACTGGGCATTTCTGCGTTCATTACGCTCTTATTACCAGCGTTTCCATGCCCCGCCACCGCCACACAAGGTCTGTTACGACCTGCAGTTGCCACACAACTGCGGGGTAGAACTGTTCGAAACCTGCCTGTCCGCGTGGCGCATCGCCGGCCTCCCGGACCCCGGCGAGGAAGCCAAGGCCTACCTGTCGGCCGACTGAACGCCGCTACCCGTCAGGCCTGTGCCTGATGCTGCAGGGCGGCGATCCGCTCCTCGAGCGGCGGGTGCGACAGGAACAGGCGCTTGATGCCGTCCACGGAACCGCCGCTGATACCGAAGGCCGCCAGTTGATCAGGTAACGGCGCCTGGCCGCTGGCCATCTGCAGGCGCTGCAGGGCGGCGATCATTTTCTGCCGGCCGGCGAGGCTGGCGCCACCGGCATCGGCACGGAATTCGCGCTGCCGCGAAAACCACATGACAATCATGCTGGCAAGGATTCCCAGCACCACCTGGGCAATGATCGTGGTGATCCAGAATGCCGGACCGTGCCCGCGCTCGACCTTGAACACGGCACGGTCGACCACGTGACCGATCACCCGTGAGAAGAAAATAACAAAGGTGTTCACCACACCCTGGATCAGCGTCAGTGTCACCATGTCGCCGTTGGCCACATGGCTGATTTCATGGCCGAGCACGGCCTCGACTTCATCCCGACGCATACCGCGCAGCAAACCGGTACTGACGGCCACCAGCGCCTTGTTGCGACTCATGCCGGTGGCGAAGGCATTGACATCCGGCGAGTCGTAAACCGCCACCTCGGGCATACCGATACCCGCCGCCTGCGCCTGGCCAGACACCAGGTTGAGCAGCCAGGCTTCGGATTCATTACGCGGTTGTTCGATCACCTGCGCGCCGGTCATGCGCTTGGCTGACCATTTCGACATCGCCAGGGAAATGAACGAGCCTCCCATGCCGAACACAGCCGAGAAAATCAGCAGTGCACGCATATCCAGGTTCACACCCTGCTCGTCCAGAATGCGGTCTACGCCCAGAATACTCAGCGTAATACTCAACACCACCAGAATGGCGATGTTGGTGGCGAGAAATAAAAACACACGTTTCATGTGTTAACCGACTCCTGAAATTACCACGATGCCACCTATATGGCGGCGCGGGTGGCGGCTTTCAAGCCCTACTCGGCGGACAGGCTGTCGACGCGCTGCAGGCCGCGCGGCAGCTTCAGGCCCTTGCGCCCGCGATCGCCGGCATAGGCATCGAGGTCGGCCGATTTCAGGGTCAGGTGCCGCTTGCCGGCGCGGATCACCAGGCTGCCGCCCTCGGCAACCGCGGCGATACCCACCATGTATTCCTCGCGGCTGGCCAGCTTCCTGGTATTGACGCCCTGTATCTTGATGCCCTTGCCACGGTTCAGGCGCGGTACCTGTGCCGCCGGAACCACCAGCATCTGTCCCTGCAGGTTGATCGCGGCGACGCGGTCGGTATCGGCATCGGTCACCGGGGCAGGCGGCAGAACAGTGGCGTGCTTCGGCACCGACAATACCGACTTGCCGCCCTTGGTGCGGGCGACCATGTCACCCAGCCGGGCAATGAAGCCGTATCCGGCATCGCTGGCGAGCAGGTACAGACTGTCTGCAGCGCCGGTCATTACCGCGACAAAACGGGCGCCCTCCGGCGGATTGAAGCGCCCGGTCAATGGTTCGCCCTGGCCGCGGGCCGACGGCAGGCTGTGAGCCGCCAGGGTGTAGGCCCGCCCGGTGGAATCCAGGAACACCACCTGCTGGTTGCTGCGTCCGCGCACAGCCGCACGCAAGCTGTCGCCCGCCTTGAAGGCCAGGCTGGCCGGATCGATCTCATGCCCCTTGGCGGAACGCACCCAGCCTTTTTCCGAGAGTATGATGGTGACCGGCTCGCTGGGTACCAGCGCTGTTTCATCCATGGCCTGCGCCGCCTCGCGCTCGACCAGCAACGACCGGCGCGCATCGCCGTAGGTCCCGGTGTCCGCCTTGATCTCCTTCTTCACCAGGGTACGCAGCCGCTGTTTTGACGACAGGGTTTTCTGCAGGCTGTCGCGTTCGTCAGCGAGTTCTTCCTGCTCGCTGCGAATTTTCATTTCCTCGAGTTTGGCCAGGTGCCGCAGTTTCAGGTCGAGGATGGCCTCCGCCTGTCGGTCGCTGAGCTTGAACCGCTTCATCAAAACGGGCTTGGGCTCGTCCTCATGGCGGATAATGGCGATCACTTCGTCGATATTCAGATAGGCAATCATCAGCCCGTCGAGGATATGCAGACGATCCAGCACCTTGTCGAGGCGGTACTGCAAACGGCGGGTCACCGTCGCCACACGGAATTCGAGCCATTCCTTCAGCAACGTGCGCAGATCCTTGACCGCCGGCCGGCCGTCAAGGCCGATCATGTTCATATTGATACGGTAACTGCGTTCCAGGTCGGTCGTGGCGAACAGGTGTGACATCAACCCGGCCGTATCGATACGATTGGAGCGCGGCACAATCACCAGGCGCGTCGGGTTTTCATGGTCCGACTCGTCGCGCAGGTCGGCGACCATCGGTAGTTTTTTGGCCGCCATCTGGCCCGCAATCTGCTCCAGCACCTTGTTCCCCGACACCTGGTAAGGCAGTTCGGTCACCACAATGTCACCGTTTTCCTGCTCGAAACGCGCACGCATGCGCACGCTGCCGTTACCGCTGCGATACGCGGCCAGCAAATCGTCGCGCGGGGTAATGATCTCGCCACCGGTCGGAAAATCCGGTCCCTGGATGTGTTCACACAAATCGTCCACCGTCGCCTTCGGGTTCTCCAGCAGGTGGACCGCGGCGGCGGATACCTCGTTGAGATTATGCGGCGGTATGTCGGTCGCCATGCCGACGGCGATGCCGGTGGCACCGTTCAGCAGTACCACGGGCAGGCGTGCCGGCAGCAGCACCGGCTCTTTCAGTGTACCGTCAAAATTGGACGTCCAGTCGACCGTGCCTTCCCCCAGTTCTCTTAACAGCACTTCGGCAAAAGGGGTCAGGCGCGCCTCGGTGTAGCGCATGGCAGCGAATGACTTGGGGTCATCCGGCGAACCCCAGTTACCCTGGCCGTCAACCAGCGGATAGCGGAAGGAAAATGCCTGCGCCATGTGCACCATGGCCTCATAACAGGCGCTGTCCCCGTGGGGATGGAACTTGCCCAGGACGTCACCGACGGTACGCGCCGATTTCTTGAACTTGGCCCGCGCCGACAGGCCCAGCTCCGACATGGCGTAAATTATGCGGCGCTGCACCGGCTTCAGGCCGTCGCCGATATGCGGCAGGGCGCGGTCGAGAATCACGTACATGGAGTAATCCAGGTAGGCTTTCTCGGTGAAGGTGTGCAGGGGGAGTGTTTCGATCGCTTCCAGGGTGGTGTCGGTGCTCATGCCAGGTCCGTTGCTGCAGAAGAACGACCCTATTGTAACTGTAAACGGGGGCAGATATTAAATCTGTCCCGGGGTGCTCATGCGGTTTCGAAAAACCCGCGCAGCCTGGCCCACTCGTCGGTAATATCCACCATTTCGCCGTAACCCACCAGCGAGTGCGCCAGGTCGGACAACTTGATGGCGCGGTGCCTGGACTGCGAACGCACCGAATCTATCATCTTGTCCAGCGCTTTTTCGTCCAGTGGCTGGGTGAAGGTGGCGATGATCTTGAGGCAGCGCCAGTCTTCGTATTCGGTGAACTTCATCAGGAAAGCCTCGCGGCGGGCGTCGGTGGCGAACTCCATTTCACTGGCGGCATGAATAAAGGTTGCACCGCTGACGGCGTCGAATTCCTTGTAAACGTACAGTTCGAGCTCGAAGGGCGACGGTGTCTCGGTGCCGTTACGACTCTGGCGCAGGAGGATCTGTACCGCATCGTACAACGCGGTTACCACGCGCGCCTCGTTCAGGCAGCGGAAATCCGGGGTATCCCCCACCCGAAAATACTCCAGCAACGGCCCCTCGGATTCCGCCACACCGACGAACTGAATGTGGGCGCCACCCTCGTCATTGCGCCCGAGAAAAAACGGGATACTCGGCACATTGGCCGCCAGCAGCGCCTCGTAAACACGGGAGGCGGTGGCGCCCCAGATGTCACCGATATCGACACCCAGCTTGTGCTGGTTCTTGGTGATCAGTTCGACAAAGAACTCCTTCAGTCCCTCGCGTTTGCCACCGAGTATCCTTTCCAGCATCAATACGGTCCCGTCTTCCTCTTCCCGGCAATGTACTACCCGGTAGGGAATATCCATCAGGTTGGTCGATGATTTCTTCTGCTGCAGGGACAACAGGCCCACCTTGACGGTCGCACCTTTCTTGACGGCCAGCCTGCGCCCCAGCTGGATTCGCATGCCGCGCGTGGAAATGTCTTTTGACATACCCTTGAGCTGTTTTTCCCCGATACGCACATCGACCTTGGTTTCCGCCAGGTAGCGGTCCTCGCGGCGGCGCTCGACATAACCGAAGCGGATCAACTCGGGCTGCAGTTGCGCAGCCGGCAGCGACAGCTTGTGCCGGACGTCCTTACCCGAAATACTGCGGCATTCGCTGCCAACCCAGACCCCGACATCAGCGTCATCCAGTGTCTCGGGGCTCAGCCGTTTAGCGTAATCCTGGGTGACATCCACCATGTAGCCAACCAGCCTCAGCCGTTCCAGGCGCGACCTGAGCTCGACCATCTGGGTTTCCGACTTGTACTGCAGACGCTGCGATACCTCTTCCACCTTTTTGTCCGACACACGGGTCGCGGGTACGATGCTGACGTGCACCTTTACAATGCAATAGTCCGACTGCTGCATGACATGGGACACAAAACGGTTAAACGCGTCCCCGCCATCCAGCTCGATATCGGCCGCCGAATGAATTCGCATGCACTGGTCCTGCTCGCCGCGCTGCCGGTACATGGCCAGGACATACGACTGACCGCTGTCCAGGTGTTGCAGCCGCTGCGGCAGACACAGCGGCGTGAAGTTATAACTGTCCGCATCGGTACAGAAAAACCGCGCCAGGTGTGTATTGCCTTCGCTCATGGCCACGGCCTGCACCTGCAGATCACCACTGTCGTTGTGCTCGACGAAAAAGGGAATTTGCGTTGCGCTCTGGGCGTAACTGCGCTCGTACAACCAGCTCAATATCGACTGATACTCGTCCTCGACATCCAGCTTGTATTTACGCTGGTTCTGCTCCACCAGGGTTTCTATCAGCTCGGAAAAACCAGTCGGTTTTTCGATATCCTCGCGCCGGAGACACAGGGCGGTTTCGTTCTCGCGCAGGTCTATCCTGACCACGCGGTAGGCAATATTCTCCTGCTGCACATCGCCACTGTCCGACAACAGGCCCGGGAAGGACACCTGCACATTCTGACCGGCCTTGAACGCCGTGAGCCCCTTGATATGCACACGGATACCGCACACCGAAATATCCCGTGTCATGCCGCTGGTGCGGATATTGCCACGCTCCACCATAACCGGGCAGGCATACTGTAGGCGCGGGTGCGTCCGTTTACGGAAGTAGCCCAATGGCAGAAGCTCGGGGTTGTCCGCCGGCACCTCTGCAGCACCGTGCCCATCGGCGTCTTCATCGTCGCCGACACGCTCGCGGGCTGCCGCCCGGGCGCGCTCCAGGCGCCGCTGCTCGATTTCTTCGCGGCGCCGTTCGGCTTCTTCACGGGCATGCAACTGGGCCTGCAGGGTATGGCCACCACCCATAATCGCCTCGAAGGTGCCGACCGTGTAGACACCGTTGTTCTCCTGCAGGCCCCGCTCAAACATCTGGAAAGAGATATCGTCGAGGTAGTGGACACGATCATTGAATGCATAGCGTCGGCATTCACCGGCCACGCGCCCGCGCATATCAATGGTCTGGAAACAGGGGCGGGTCAGGCGCGATTCCTCCATGCGCTGCAGGAACTGGCCGGTATCGGAATTCTCGATGACGATCTCGGTGATCAGCTCCTTTTCGTCGGAAACGCTGTTCACCCGCTTGAAGTGCTTGACAACAATTTCGCCCATAGTCCATTACGTGTGCCAGACGGCACAATGCCTTGACAATATTAACTATAATTCAATGAGTTATGAGACCGCCCGCAAAATGGGCAGGTGTCACAGGCTATATATCGGCAAGGTTGCCGTTTTTCTCCAGCCAGGCGCGGCGGTCGGCAGAGCGGTTTTTGGCGAGCAGCAGATCGAGGATTTTGTGGCTGGCATCACGCGCCGCGATGGTCAGTTGCACCAGGCGGCGGGTGTCGGGATCGATGGTGGTTTCACGCAATTGCAGGGGATTCATCTCACCGAGGCCCTTGAAGCGCTGAACATTCACCTTGCCCCTGATGTTTTCCGCCGCGATACGATCCAGTATGCCCTGCTGTTCGGCATCGTCCAGTGCGTAGAACACCTGCTTGCCGACATCAATGCGGTACAGTGGCGGCATGGCGACGTAGACATGCCCGGCTTCGACCAGGGGCTGAAAGTGGCGCAGGAACAGGGCGCACAACAGGGTGGCGATATGCGCGCCGTCGGAATCGGCATCCGCGAGAATACAGATTTTACCGTAACGCAGGTTCTTCAGATCGGGGGACCCGGGCTCGACACCGATGGCCAGCGCGATATCGTGTACCGCCTGCGAGGCCAGCACCTCGGCAGAGTCGACCTCCCAGGTGTTCAGAATCTTGCCACGCAGCGGCATCACCGCCTGGTACTCGCGGTCGCGCGCCTGTTTGGCCGAACCGCCGGCCGAGTCGCCTTCCACCAGGAACAGCTCGGAGCGTTGCAGGTCGTTGTTGCTGCAGTCGGCGAGTTTACCGGGCAGGGCGGGCCCACTGGTCACTTTCTTGCGCACCACTTTTTTGCCGGCGCGCTGGCGGCTCTGCGCATTCTGGATCGCCAGCTGCGCGATCTGCTCGCCCACCTCCGTGTGCTGATTCAGCCACAGGCTGAAGGCGTCCTTGACCACCCCCGACACAAACGCCGTACATTCGCGGGATGACAGGCGCTCCTTGGTCTGGCCGGAAAACTGCGGGTCGAGCAATTTTACCGAGAGAATATAGGCACAACGCTCCCAGACATCGTCCGGCGCGATCTTGATTCCTCGCGGCAGCAGGTTGCGGAATTCACAGAATTCACGGATAGCCTCGGTCAGGCCGGTACGCAAGCCGTTGACGTGAGTGCCGCCCTGGGCCGTGGGTATCAGGTTGACATAACTTTCGGCCACCAGCTCGCCACCCTCCGGCAACCACGCCAGCGCCCACTCGGCAGCTTCGTCGTTACCTTCCAGGCGACCGACAAAGGGCTCCTCCGGCAGACAGGCCACCCCGCCCAGCGTGTCGACCAGGTAGTCGCGCAGACCGTCCTGGTAATACCAGGTGTCCTTTTCCTTGCTCTTTTCGTCGCTGAGCGTGACGGTCAGACCCGGGCACAACACCGCCTTGGCCCGCAGCACGTGCTTCAGGCGCGGCAGTGAAAATTTCGCCGAGTCGAAGAATTTCGGGTCCGGCCAGAAACGCAAGGTGGTACCGGTGTTCTGCCTGCCGACCTTGCCGACCTCATCCAGACCGGCGACCTTCTCACCACCCTTGAAGGCCAGGTTGTATTCCATGCCGCCACGCCGCACCCAGACTTCCAGGTGTTTGGACAGGGCGTTGACCACCGACACCCCGACGCCGTGCAGGCCGCCCGAGAACCGGTAGTTCTTGCTGGAGAACTTGCCACCGGCGTGCAGCCGCGTGAGGATGACCTCGGCACCGGAAACACCCTCCTCGGGGTGGATATCCACCGGCATACCGCGGCCGTTATCCCTGACCGACAGCGATCCGTCCTTGAATACCGTGACCTCGATTTTGTCGGCATGGCCGGCAATGGCCTCGTCGACACTGTTATCGATGACCTCCTGCGCGAGGTGATTGGGACGCGTGGTATCGGTATACATCCCCGGTCGCTTGCGCACGGGGTCAAGCCCGCTTAGAACTTCGATGGAGGCGGCGTCGTATTTGCTACTCATTGATTTCAGTGGTGGCTTTCAGGTGCGGCCGGATAACCGGCTTGAATTGATCGTCTGCCAATCTGTGGCCTGTCCGGGTGCGCGCTATGCTACCGAAAGCGGCGCCCGGGATCTATTCTTCATCACCCTGGAAGTTGTAGAGGTCACCGGCACCGCCCTTCAGCCTGGCCCTGATCCCGGCCAGTGCATCGCCGCTGGGCAGCGGACAGAAATAGTCTTCGGCGAGTACCCGGCGATAGATGTTCTGGCGTTTGCGGCTGATATAGGCCCAGTCGTTGACAGGCACCGGATGGAATTGGCCCTTGACCCCGTAGGCATAACGTTTGAACTGAGGCCCGGAACAGCGGATGCCCTCGAAACTGACGTTGTCAACACCGGTCCTGGAACGCAGCACCACCGTATAGCGCACCACCCGGTCCTCACCGACCGACAGGGAGGTACGATCGACGTAGACCCGGTAGGGAAAATCGTAGTGCCCAACGTCAACAGCAATCAGTGCATCATCGTGCGGGTAAGGCGGCAACACCAGGTCCTCTTCCCGCCATTCGGAACCGGGCGTTTCCTTGTAGGGGCGCAGATTTTCGACATCTTCGTCAAAAATAGTATCGTCCCTGCTGGCAGCGGAAACCGCCACGGGAACACACAGCAGGCACAACAGCGGCACGGAGAATTTTTTCATGCGCCAAGCATAAAAGGTGCGGGTAAGTAACCGCAATGCCTAACGCCTGTTTACGACGCCTTTTTCCTCGAAATGCGCGGCCATCTGCCGGTAGAAGCGGCGGCTGTCCTCGTCCGTGGCCGCCGGCGTCACCATGAGCAACTCGACATACTGATCGCCGGCCGGGCTGCCTGGCATGCCACGCCCCCTGAGGCGCAGTTTCTGGCCCGACTGGGCACCGGCAGGAACCGTCAGTTCGATTTTGCCGCCCGGTGTTTCCACCGGGATCCGGGCACCCAGTGCCGCCTCCCAGGGCGCGATCCTGACCTTGCTGTAGATATCCCGACCTTTGACGCGGTACTGCGGGTGTGCCTCGAATTCCACTTCCAGGTACAGGTCACCGCTGTCGCCGCCACCCAGGCCAGGACCGCCCTGCCCGGCCAGACGGATCTGCTGGCCGGCGACAATACCCGCGGGAATACTGACGTTCAGGCGCCGCCTCTTCAAGACAACATGCCCGTCAGCGTCCAGCTCCGGCATCTGCAACTGGACGGTACGACGACCACCGCGGTAGGCATCTTCCACGGAAATCATAATGCGCGCGTGGTGATCCTCGCCCTTGCGGCGAAAACCTTGCCGGGCCGAAGCCCGCGCGGCACCCGCGCCCTCGAAAGGTCCTCTGCCACCGAACAGTGTTTCGAAAAAATCACTGAAGCCCGCACCCGTGCCGGCACCGTGGAACTCAAACCCCGCACTCCAGTCCGGCGGCGGTTGAAAGTCCTGTCCGGCCTTCCAGTTACTGCCGAACTGATCATAGGCCGCACGCTTCTCGGGGTCCTTGAGCACCTCGTAGGCCTCGCCGACTTCCTTGAAGCGTGCCTCCGCGTCACTTTCCTTGCTGACGTCCGGGTGGTATTTGCGCGCCAGTTTGCGGTAGGCACGCTTGATGTCATCCTGAGTGGCTTCGCGCGTCAACCCCAGTATCTGGTAATAGTCCTTGAACTGCATGACCGTAACCGTAACCACCTTTCCGGCCGACAACCGTCGGTTGCCGGCCGGTTATTGAATGAACAGACATCAGCCTTCCACTTTAATACGCTTGGGAAGCACCCTGGCCTGCTTGGGAATGACAATTTCGAGCACGCCGTCCCTGGACTTGGCGCTGATGGACTCGGCATCCGCCGTGTCCGGCAGGCTGAAACGCCGGAAAAAACTGCCGCGCACACGCTCTACCCGCTTGTAGCCTTCGCGCTCGTCCTTGTTCTCGCTGTAGCGCTGTCCCTTGATCGTCAGCACACCGTCTTCCATGTGTACTTCGATATCTTCCGGTTTGACACCGGGCACATCGGCATGGATGACATAGCGCTGGTCCTCCTCGCGGATATCCACCGCGGGCACCCAGTCGCTGGTCGCCAGCTGATCTTCGCTTTCACCACTGACCCTGCGCAACCGGTTATCGAACATACGGTCGATTTCACCGTGCAGCTGGTTGAGCAGACCCCAGGGTTCATAACGTACGAGAGACATGGTTAACCTCCTGAAATTCCAACTATGGGAAACCGACAGGTTCCCTTCGATGGTTTTTATATGGGAACCCGGGTGCGATATTTCAAGCCCCGGCCGGAGGATTTTGTTCGCCGGCAGGCCGGCTTTCCTACTGGAATCTCACCGTCAGCATCCAGGCCAGCAGGCCCGCCGCTGCCACCGAACCGACCAGCGCGAACAGGGCGTGACGCCGGTAACGGTTGCCGAGCAGATGCTGGGGGCGCGCCGAAATCAGGAACGGGTAACGGTCAAAACCGCTGGCCCGCACAACATTGGAAGCCGGTTCCGCCGAACGCACGGCACGATCCCGGATCAGCTCACGACGGGCGGCCTGGCGGGCCCCCTGCCACTCCTGCTCATCGATGCGGCCATCTCCGTTCCTGTCAAACCGGCGCAACAGGCCCGGCTGGTCCTGCTTCCAGCGCTTCAGGAGGCCGGCCATTTCCTCACCGAGCGCGGTATCGGTACTGCGAACCGTGTCGAACCAGCCGAGCACGTAGACATCACCGGCCTCGATTCGCTCCTCGGTATAACGGTAACGCGAACCGAGCAGCCCCCCGAAAAAGCCATCCCCGCCGGGTGAACCCGGCCACTTGCTGCGGCCGTACCAGACTTTTTTCACCACCGGCGTGACGTCGGCCCGGCGCGGGTCCACCAGGCACTCACCGGTGTCGTCGAAAAACACGAAGGGTGTCTCGCTACGCCCCGATTCGACTTCCGACCAGTGACTACCTGAACGACTGCTGCGCTTCTCGCGCTCGATCTTGTAGCGATACCAGACACAGGCGGTTTGCGTCAGTGGCGCCAGCACGGGCCGGTCCGGCAGGGGCCGCGCCCCGCCCTCGAGCTCGACATAACCCTGCGGCGCGGAGCGCACTTTTGCGGTGGGTGTGTCTGCGATGACACGGGCGCGGTGAAAATTGCGCCAGATCAGGTAAAAGAAATACAGCGCAAAGGCCCCGACCACGAACACGAACACCGCGTAATGCAGCCCGGCCATCGTCTGCAGGTCATGGGTGATTGCGAACATCGGCTAACCGGCAAACAGGGCGCCCACATCGACATCGGCCTTTTCTGCCTCGCTGAACTCGAGGAGACCGAAAGGTCCGAAACCGAACCTGCCGGCGATAATCACGTCGGGGAACTGTTCGATGCGGACGTTATTCAGGTTGACGCTTTCGTTGTAATACTCGCGGCGGTCCGCGATGCTGTTTTCCAGCGCGCTGATACGGTCCTGGAGGTGCTGGAAGGTCGTATCGGCTTTCAGCTCGGGGTAATCCTCGGCAACGGCAAACAGCTTACCCAGTCCCAGCCGCAGCTGCGTTTCCGCTGCACCCAGCGCACCGACATCGCCGCCCTCCCGCGCCTGGGCCACGCGGGCACGCGCCTCCATGACCTTGACCAGGGTTTCCTGTTCGTAGCCCATGTACTGCTTGCAGACCTCGACCAGCTTGGGTAATTCGTCGTGACGCTGTTTCAGCAGCACGTCGATATTCGACCAGGCCTTGGAAACATTGTGCTTGAGGGCAACCAGCCGGTTGTAGATCTGGATAGCGTAGATCACCAGCGCAACGGCCAGTACGGCAATCACGGTCCAGACAATGGCTCCTGTTTCCATGGAAAACACCCCTCATCAATACATAGAAAATCCTGGTGGTTATCGGCCCTTCGGCCTGTCAGCTTAA
>CBEUNK010000062.1:0-15054 GCA_965544455.1 uncultured Thiogranum sp. | reverse complement strand
TGAACCGTCGGTTTCGCGTTTGCATTCGACCACCAGCTTGTTGAGGCAGTCAGCGAGCAGCTTGTGCTGATTGTCCAGCGTCTCGATCCCGAGCAGCCAGTCATCGCTCCATGTTAGAAAGGGCACCATACTACTCGCTTCCCTGGTGTGTTATCCGGCCGTATCCTGTTTGATCGTTCCGTTTTTCGTCAGTCGGTGCGCCCGGGCATATCGCCGGTACTGGTTGCAGACCAGTGACGTGAGCCGCAACCACTGTGAAAAATCGACGATGCTGTCCCGGACGGCAAAAATGATCAGGCCTTCGTAAACATTATCCCCGTCCCAGTCAGGCAACAGTATTTCCTCAAGCATCTGCCGGGCGTTATCATCGAGCAGAAACTGCAGGCCGACACCGTTGGCGGCAACACGCCTGACGATGGCATTGATATGTTGTGCCTCTTTCCAGCTGGGGAATTTCATACAGATATCGAATTGCCAGCCGGTCCTGGCGCGTGCCGGGGCCATGACAAACATGCCGCCCGCGCTGATATCCTGGATTTTACCCTGCAGGTGACAGTTCCTGCTGGTGCAATGTAAATCCACCGGTACGGAAAGTTGGCTGCGAGGGTAGCTGCGGGCGTCCATGGTGTTGGGAAAATAGTCCTGCAGGCTGTAAGTCGTCAATACATCAAGCCGTTTGAAGCAGCCTTAAATGGTGTTAGTTGACGTGCGTCAAGTGATTGGATTGACGTGCTCTGCCGGGGGAGCGTAGCCTCGATTGAAAACGGCACGTTCGCGGTTCGCGGCCGGACGTGTAGTGATAATAAGTAATTCAGGATGTACTTGAGGATGTCCCCGGAACGTCGAGGTATCAATATGCCGGGCACGCAATTCAGTGTCGAAATCCGGCCAGTGCTTCCCGAGCGGCTGCAGCGCCTCGAGGAACTGACCAACGATCTCTACTACAGCTGGGACCGTAATGTGCGCGCGCTGTTCCGGCATCTTGATGAACCGACCTGGGTGGCCTGCCGCAGTAATCCAAAAGTCTTTATTCGCCGGGTGGCGCAAAAGACGCTCGATGCCGCTGCTCACGATCCTATTTTTCTCAGTGACTACCGCAGTGTCCTGTCCGCCTATGACACCTATATGCAGGAACGGCCGCTGACCGGGATCGATACCGCGCTGGATCCCGGCAAGGATCTGATTGCCTATTTTTCGGCGGAGTTCGGTTTCCACCAGAGTGTGCCGATTTATGCAGGTGGGCTGGGGATCCTCGCGGGTGATTACTGCAAATCAATGAGCAACCTGTGGGTGCCGTTTGTCGGTGTGGGCCTGCTCTACCGCGAGGGTTATTTCACCCAGCGTCTGCTGCACGACGGTACGCAGCTGGCGGATTATCCCCACGTGTCCCCCGGCGACCTGCCGGTATTCCCGGCCACCGATGCCGAGGGCCGGGAGCTGGACGTGATGGTGCCGATCGCCGGTCGGCCGGTGAAGCTCAAGGTCTGGGAAGCACGCGCCGGGCATATCCGCCTGATACTGCTGGATACCGATGTGCCCGAGAACTCGGCACAGGAGCGTGCCATTACCAGCAAACTGTACGGCGGTGACGCCAGCGAACGTATCCAGCAGGAAATTGTGCTGGGCATCGGCGGGGTGCGCGCCCTGCATGCCATGGGGTTGTCACCAACGGTCTGGCACATCAACGAAGGGCATGCCGCCTTCCAGATTCTGGAACGTTGCCGCCAGCACGTGCAGGGCAGACTCGGGTTTGATGCGGCCCTGCAGCTGGTTGCCGGCAACACGGTCTTTACTACGCATACACCGGTCCCGGCCGGTCACGATATTTTTTCCAGCGAGCTGGTGCACACACATTTCGCCGATTTCATGACGCAGCTCGGTATCGACGAGGAGCGTTTCTACAGCCTTGCTGCCGACAGTGCGAATCCCAGGGGGTTCAACATGACGTTGCTGGCCCTGCGAGGATCGAGGTTCCGCAACGGCGTCAGTCGCATACACGGTCAGGTGGCATCCGAGATGGACCGCGACGTGTGGCCGGGCGTGCCGGTCCATGAAAACCCCGTCGGTTACGTCACCAACGGGGTCGACGTGGATACCTTCCTGGGGCCATCCTGGGTTGCCCTGTTCGACATGTACCTGGGACGCGGCTGGCGCGCCAAATTGACCGACCGTGACTTCCTGAAGACGTTTATCGCCGGCATTCCCAACCATGTCTACCGCAGCGTCAGGCAGGTACACAAAGACGCCATGTTCGCCGAACTCCGGCAGCGGATGATGCTGCAGTTACAGCGCAGCGGTTGCGTCGACTCCGTCGTCCGCGACATGACCCGTCAACTGGCGCCGGACAGTGGTGACGTCCTGGTGATCGGCTTCGCGCGGCGTTTTGCCACCTACAAGCGGGCCACCCTGCTGCTGGCGGATCTCGACCGGCTGGCGCGACTGGTGAATGATCCGCAGCGACCGGTGCTGATCCTGTTCGCCGGCAAGGCGCACCCCAATGACACTCCGGGGCAGCAGCTGATCAAGGACATCGCCGCGGTGGCCATGCGCCCCGAATTCCGCGGCCGCCTGCTGTTACTGGAAGACTATAACCTGTCGATGGCGCGCGACCTCTACCCGGGTGTCGATGTCTGGCTCAACGTCCCCGAATACCCCAAGGAGGCCTGCGGGACGTCCGGAATGAAGGCAGCCCTGAACGGTGCCATCAACCTGAGCGTGCTCGACGGCTGGTGGGGCGAGGCGTTTGACGGCGAGAATGGCTGGGCGATTACACCGCACCCGGAACTCGATAGCGCTCTGCGCAACCGGCACGAGGCGGGGGAACTGCTGGACATCCTCGAGCACGAGGTGATCCCGTTGTACTTCACGCGCAACCCGGAGGGTGAGCCGGTGGAATGGATCCGTAAATCCAAGGCCTCGCTGCAGACGGCGCTGCTGGATTATAACGGCATCCGCATGGCCATGGACTATCTCCGGGACTATTACGGGCCCGCCGCCGTACAGGGCAGGCGGCTGGCCGAAAACAATGCTGCCGGTGCCGTCGAGCTGGCCGACTGGTGTGCCAAAATTGCCCGCCTCTGGCCGAAAGTGAGCATCCGGCTGGACAAGGATCCCCGGCAGGCCATCAATGCCGGCGAGCCGATGCCGATCGGTGTACGCCTGGCCCTGAATGGCCTGTCCCCCGGCGATGTCCAGGTTGAATGTGTGATTGGTGAAAATAACGGGCTGGGGGAATTTGTGCCGTCAGGCCGTGTTTTTCTGCAAGCCGCGGGGCCGGCGGGCGAATCCGAAACACTTTTCCAGGCCGACCTGGCGGCGCCCGGTGCGGATGTCGACTTCGGCGGACTGCGCCATTACCGGGTTCGGGTCTATCCGTACCACGAACTGCTCACCCACCGCTTCGAATGCGGCCGGATGCTCTGGTTGTGAACCAGGCGGCTGACCCACTCTAAAAAAAAGACCCCTCCGGGGAGGGGTCTGGACGTCAAGGAACGGACGAGGAGTCACACCCTGTCCACTGATAGAGACGCTTCGGGGTGAGATTTTCTTCCAATTATTTTAGTGCGCCTGGCGTCCTGACCTGCTGACCGCAATTGACAGGCATCGGGCGCCGAACTATAGGTATTAATGGAAACTTCGAAAAGGAGGGCGTCATGAAAGACCAGGTGCATATTGCCGACATTACAGTTCATCTCCACCCGGACGCATCCCGCGATGACCGCGAAAAGATCGAGCAGGACCTGCGTAACCACGATGGTGTGGTGTCCGTGCACTTCAATGAACAGGACCACCCGCATGCTGTTGTCGTGGCCTACAATACCGAGGCCGTCACCTCGGCCGAGTTGCTGGCGGATATCCGCAAGTGTGACGGGCAGGCGGTGATGGCAAGCCTTTGAGTATGTTCCGCTGCCATTCGGGGAGCCCCTGAAAAAAGAAACCCCCTCGCAAGAGGGGGCGTCAGTAAGCGGGCGGGCCAGTGAACCCCGTCCATCCGCGGGCCGGGCTTACTTGCCCGCGATGTCTTCCAGTTGTTTTACCTTGATGATCTGGCCATCCAGCGCCGCTTCCCTGGCACTCTTGCCGTAGGCCACGCTCAACAGCGTGCTGTAGTACACCACCGGCATTTTGAACTTGGTGCCGTAGGTGGCGTTGATCTGGTCCTGGTAGACCTCGGTGTTCATCTGGCACACCGGGCAGGGGGTCACGATCATGTCGGCGCCGTTGTCGTAGGCCGATTCGATAATGTCCTTGATCAGCGCCTGGCTCTTTTCCGGTTCCGAGAACGCCAGGGCGCCGCCGCAGCAGGAAACTTTCTTCTCGTAGGTGTCACAGGCCTCGGCGCCGACGGTTTCGATCATCTTGTCGAGGTACTTCGGGTTTTCGAAGGACTCACCGTCGATGCCAAAGGGGCGGTTGGTCTGGCAGCCGACGTAGCCGGCGATCTTCAGGCCTTCCAGCGGCTTCTTGACGTGCTTGCCGAGTTCCTCGTAACCGATGTCCTCGATCAGGACTTCGACCATGTGGCGGATGTTCTTGTCGTTCTTCAGCTTAAGGCCGGCCTCGGCCAGGGCCGTGTTGGTTTCGGCCATCAGTTCGCTGTCGTCGTTGAGGCGCTCCTGGGTCTCCTTGGTGGCGAGCCAGCAGGCGGCGCAGGTAGCGACGATGTCCTGGTCACCGTGCGCCTGTTCCGACAGCGCCATGTTGCGCGCCGACAGGGCCAGGCGCGGCAGCTCACCGCCACCGGCATAACCGATGGATGCCGAGCAACAGTTCCAGTCCGGGATCTCGTTCAGCTCGATATCCAGCTCCTGGCACATGGTGTCGACCGACACCTGGTAGTTGGACGAGGATGCGGCTTTCTGCGAGGAACAACCGGGGTAAAAGGAATAGGATTTCTTTGCCATGTCAGTTCTCCTCAGCTGCCGCTCTTGCCGATGCGGGCTTCTTCCAGCTCTTCGGCTTTCTTCAGGATGGCCTGCAGGCCCTTGGCATCTTTGCAGCCGTGGCCACCGAAGTACTCCATCGGGCTCATGCGCTTGGCTTTCAGCATGTTCAGGCCGATGTCTTTCATTTTCAGTGCCGTCTTCACGCCTTCACCGAAACCGTTCATGAAGTACAGCGACAGACCCAGTTTCAGCTCGTTGACCCGGCCGGTCCTGGTCAGGTTATTCCAGAACAGCTGTGCGAACTTGGCGGTCGGTTGCTGCTGGGGTGCCAGGCCGAGACGCTTGGAGTAGGTCGCCAGCCCATGCATGATGTGGGTAATCGGCAGACCGCGCGGGCAACGGGCGATGCAGTTGTAGCAGGAGGTGCACATCCACATGGACGTGGACTCCAGCACGGCCTCGCGCTGGCCGGCGCGGATCATCATGAAGATTTCCTGCGGCGGGTGTTCCCAGTGCGGGCCCAGCGGGCAGGAACCGGAGCACACGCCGCACTGCATGCACATTTTCACCCAGTCGCCTTCCTCCACGTTGTCCTGCACTTCCTTGAGGAAGTTGCCGCGGTACTTTTCGATCATTTCCTGGTTGTAGTTACTCATGGCTGCTCCTAGAACTTGAACGGGCTCAGGCCGATCTTTGCGATCGTCTCAGCCATATCGTTGATCAGTTTGGGTGCGCGGTCGATATCGGTGATGGCGATTTCGTAGGTTTCCACACGTTCTTTTTCCAGGCTCAGGGACTGGAGCGTGTCGTCCACCTTGCTCATGCGGACGTTCGCCATTTCCGAGCCCTTGACGAAGTGGCACTGGTAGTTTTCACCTTTCTGGCAACCCATCAGAATGATGCCGTCGTAACCGGAGTTCAGCGCGTCAGTGACCCAGATGAGGTTAACGCTGCCCAGGCAGCGCACCGGGATCACGCGGGCCCACTGGCTGTAGCTGTTGCCCTGCTGGGCGGCCATATCGAGCGCCGGGTAGGCGTCGTTCTCGCAGGCCAGCACCAGGATGCGCGGTTTTTCATCCCATTCTTCCGGGATTTCGACGTTCTTGAGCTGCTGGCCGACGGTGTCGACCGAGTAGTTCTCGAACGAAATGACGCGTACCGGGCAGGCGCCCATGCAGGTGCCACAGCGCCGGCAGCGCGATTCGTTGAATACCGGAAAGCGCTTCTCGTCCTCGTCGATGGCGCCGAAGGGGCATTCCACCGTGCAGCGCTTGCACTGGGTGCAGCCTTCCTTGCGGAAAATCGGGTAGGACAGGTCACCCGATCGCGGGTGCGCGGCGCGACCGATCTTGGCATTTTCGATTTCCTGGATCGCCTTGAGGGCAGCGCCGGTGGCATCTTCGATCGCCTGCTGGGTATCCATCGGCCGGCGGACCGGACCGCAGGTGTAGATACCGGTACGGCGGGTTTCGTACGGGAAGCAGATGAAGTGCGAATCGTTGAAACCGTACTTCAGGTGCGGCAGGTCCTTGCCCTGGCGGTAGTTCAGGTTGAGGATGGAGTCGACGCTGACTTCCCATTCGCCCGGCTCGTTCTGCGGTACTTCGTCGATATCGACGCCCGAATTGGCGACCATGCCGGTGGCCAGTACCACCAGGTCGGCTTCCTCTTCCATGTCCTGGTCGAGAATCAGGTCCTTGAACTTGACCACCGGGTTGTTGCCGCCGGCAACCACTTCGCTGACCTTGCCCTTGCGGAAGGTGACCATCTTTTCCTGGCCGCTACGGTAGAAGTCCTCGCCCGGGGCGCCGGGGGTACGCAGGTCGTCGAACAGGATCTCGGTTTCGATGTCCGGGTTCTGGTCCTTGAAATACATGGCCTGCTTGATGGAGGTCAGGCAGCAGTCGCCGGAACAGTAGTTCAGGTGACCTTCCTTGTCGCTGCGCTGGCCGGCACACTGCACGAAGGTGACCTTCGTCACTTCCTTGCCGTCGGACGGGCGCTTGATCGGGCCACCGTTGGCGGCAATCGCCAGCTGCTCCAGTTCGACGCGGTCGACCACGTCCTTGCTCTTACCGTAACCGAGCTCCGGCAGCTGACTGGCGTCATAGGGCGTGGCACCGGAGGCCTGGATGATGGCGCCGTAGTTTTCCGTCACCGTCGACCCGCTCTCGGTGCTGATATCCGCCGAGAAGCGGCCCGGTGCCCCGGAGGTCTTGGTGATGGTGGCATTCATATGCACGGTGATCTTGTCGTTGGCCTCGATGGCTGCGACCAGGCCGGCGACAGGTGTATCAACCGGGTCGGTGTAGGGTGTGTGCATGGGCACATCTTTCCACATTTTGCCGGCATGGCCGCCAAGTTCGCCGGTCTTTTCAACAATGTGCACCGGGTAGCCGGCCTTGGCGGATTCGATCGCCGCCGTCATGCCGGAAATGCCGCCGCCCACTACCAGTACGGTGTTGTTGCTGCCTTTCTCCTGCTCGGAGGCTGGCGGGGTGGAGAACTTGGCCTCGGCGCAACCCATGCGCACGTAATCTGCGGCCATTTCCTGGGTGGTTTCGCGCAGGTCGTCTTCGTCGGGCCGGATCCAGATCACGCCTTCACGCAGGTTGGCGCGCGAAATAGTTACCCCCTCGAAGTTGAAGGCTTCGCTCTTGGCGCGGCGTGAGCAGGCGGCGATGACCACACGGTTGACACCTTCGTTGTCAATGTCGTTCTGGATCATCTTCACGCCTTCAGAGGAACACAGGAAGTCGTGTTGCTGCACCACCTGGGCCTTGCCGTCACGCTGGGCGACAGTGGCCAGTTCGTCGCAGTCCAGGCGTTCGCCCAGGCCGCAACCCTTGCATACGTATGCTCCGATTTTCATGTCTGCCACGGCTTAACCCTCCGCACCGGCAACTTTGTTCACAACCTGGATGGCGCGCAGCGCACTGGCCGTCGCACTCTGCACGGCGCGGTTCACGTCCAGCGCATCCGACGAACAGCCGGCGGCGAAGAACGCGCCGTTGGCCTCATCCAGTTCCACAAATCCTTCCTCGTTCAGCACCACTTCCATGGGGAAACCGTCGGCCGGCACACTGGGTTCCATGCCGATGGCCAGCACCACCAGTTCGTGCGGGTTGCTGTAACGGTGATAGCCCTCGGTATCCACGCCGTGCAGGACCGGATTGCCGGTTTCCCTGTCTTCGGTGATAGAGGCGACCTTGGACTTGGTGAAGGTGATATTCGAATCGTTCCTGACGTTCTGGTAGAAGTCGTCGATGCGGTCGATGGCGCGGATGTCGATGTAGTACACCGTGCCCTTGGCATCATCGCCGTACTGTTCGCGCAGGTAGGTGGTCTGCTTGAGGCTGGCCATGCAGCAGATGCGCGAGCAGTGCTTGAGGTGATTCTGGTCGCGCGAGCCGGCGCACTGGATAAAGGCGACGTCTTTCGCTTCCCTGCCGTCGGACGGGCGCAGGATCTTGCCGCCGGTCGGACCGTGCGGATCAAGCATGCGTTCGAACTCGACCGACGTGATGACGTTCTGGTAACGATCGTAGCCATAGGGCTGGATCTTGCCGGCGTCATAGGGTTTCCAGCCGGTGGCCCAGATAATGGCGCCGACGGTCAGGGTGGTTTCGCTGTCGGCCATGTCCAGGTCAATGGCGTCGTACTTGCACGCGGCCCTGGCCTTGTCGGCGTCACCGGTACCGATAATAGCCGGGTCCAGGACGTAGCGTTCCGGGTAGGCCTGGTTGAATGGCAGGAAGGCGCCCTTGCGTTTGCCCAGACCGTAGTTGTACTCGTCGTCGAACTCGGCCTCGACTGCGTCGCCACAGGCGCCGCAACTGGTGCAGTTTTCGTTGACGTAGCGCGGGCGCGTATTCAGCGTCACACTGTAGTTGCCCGCCTCGCCGGTGATATTGGTGACTTCGGTCATGGCCATGACGCGCAGATTGCGGTTGGCCTTGATCCGTCGGAGGTTGATCTCCAGCCCGCACTTCGGATGGCAGAGTTTGGGGAAATATTTATAGAGCTGGCTGACGCGGCCGCCAAGCGATGGATTTTTCTCCACCAGAATGACCTGCTTGCCGCATTCGGCGGCTTCCAGCGCGGCTGTCATACCGCTGATGCCGCCACCCACCACCAGAATCGTCTGGTTGGTTGCGATAACCTCTGACATGGATACTCCTCCGCTCAGAGTCACTGTGACAAAAATAAAAAAACCAAAGCCGATCAGTTGTCCGGAAAGGCCGGAAACGTCAGTCCCTTCTCCCTCCGGGAGAAGGCCAGGATGAGGGGAAGCCCTCACCCCAACCCTCTCCCCGAGGGAGAGGGGGCCAAAGCCGTGACCGGAATCTGATCGGGGCGAAAAATCGTGCTCAACCATACCTGAGGCCCTGTACCTTCGCCAGACTATGTATATATAAAGAGCATCGAATCTTTCGATAACAAAATAGAAGGCATGTATATCACCCTGTAAATGTGCGTTTTGTTGCCGCCGGCCGCGCGACGCGGTAACGTGAGTTTCAACGGGTTTCAATCGATTCTGACCCCATTGAAACTTCATTGAAACCGCTCTGACAGGAAGCCGGATGACTGCGCAAGTCCTTAAACCAGAAGAATATTTTATAAATGACGAGCCGTATTACGAGCCCGTCGGCAACGAAATCGAGGTCTTCGAGGCGGCTTACAGAAACCAGCTGCCGGTGTTGCTGAAAGGTCCCACCGGGTGTGGCAAAACGCGATTCATGGAGCATATGGCCTGGCGCCTCAAGCGACCGCTGATCACGGTGTCCTGCCACGACGACCTCACCGCGTCCGACCTGGTCGGACGTTTCCTTATCCGTGGCGGCGAAACCGTGTGGGTCGACGGGCCGCTGTCGCGTGCCGTGCGCGCCGGCGGTATCTGCTACCTGGACGAAATCGTCGAGGCGCGCAAGGATACCACCGTGGTTATCCACCCGCTGGCGGACGACCGCCGCGTGTTGCCGATGGAAAAGCTGGGTGAACTGGTGGAGGCCGGCGACGACTTCTGCATGGCAATTTCCTACAATCCCGGCTACCAGAGCGTGCTCAAGGACCTCAAACAGTCCACGCGCCAGCGTTTCGT
Organism: uncultured Thiogranum sp.; assembly: GCA_965544455.1. Classification (GTDB taxonomy): domain Bacteria; phylum Pseudomonadota; class Gammaproteobacteria; order DSM-19610; family DSM-19610; genus Thiogranum. The sequence continues at coordinate 5,067 of CBEUNK010000062.1, read as the reverse complement.
GGCGCTGAATTTCGACTACCCCTCCGCCGAGCTCGAAAGCCGGATTATTGTCAACGAAACCGGCATAGCCGACGATATGGCCGGCCAGCTGGTGAAGTTTGCCCACATGACCCGCAACCTCAAGGGCAGCGGCCTGGAAGAAGGCGCCAGCACGCGCCTGCTGGTGCACGCCGCTAAATTGATGAACACCGGGGTCAGCCCGGTGGTGGCCTGCCGCTCGAGCATCGCCGAGGCGCTGACCGATGACGCGGAAATGCTGATTGCGGTTAACGAGCTGAGTGCGTCGGTTTTCTAGGTGCCCGTATTTAACCGCCGTGATTAGGGCGCATGGTCCAGCTCCCCACCATTCCCGAAGATGCCACCCACGACGCCTGCGTCGAGACGCCTGTCGACGCCTATGAGCTGCTCGATTTCGGCCATGGCCGCAAGCTGGAACGCTGGGGCGACTACCGGGTAGACCGTCCGGACCGCCTGGCGGACGGTGAGGCGCACAACGCGGACTGGCAGGCCGACTGGGTCTATGTCGACGACGTCGGCCGCGAGGGGCACTGGGAGCCGACGCGCAGCGGCCTGCCGCGCGAATGGCCGGTGGACATCGGCGGACAGCGGGTGCTGTGCCGCCTGGGCAGCGGTGGACGGGTCGGCCTGCACGCGCGCGACTGGGTCTGTGGCGACTGGCTGCGCCAACGTATCGAGGGCTGTTACGACCTCGAGGATCTCAGTGTTTTGAACCTGTTCGGCGGCAACGGTTATATCACCGCGCAGGCGCTGGCGGCGGGCGCCTCGGTGGTGCACGTGGATGCCGATCCGGTCCTGCTGGACCTGGCGCGCCGCAATGCCGGCGAACAGCATGTCGAGTACGTGCATGAAAACGTCATGGACTACGTCGAGGACCTGCTACGGCGCCAGCGGCGCTTCGACATGATTGTCCTGCCCTGTCCGGCGCTGGGGCACGGCCCCCGGGGCCAGCTGTGGGACCGCGAGGTTGACCTGCCCAAGCTGATGAAATACCTGCCGCGCCTGGTGACCGACAACTGCCTGGGCATCTGGCTGTCGACCGACGGTGGTGCCATTACCTGGAAGGCTGAAAGCCTCGGTCAGCTGTTTCGGGAAGTGTTGCCGGGCTGCACGGTGGAACCGCTGCACCTGGGCGTCAAAACCCCGGATGGCCGTCTGCTGCCGGCCGGCGTCGCGGCGCGCTGGTTCGACGAGACCGAGTTCCTGCAGACCGGCGGCATGCCGCTTACCGCCCGGCAGCTGGAGGAGCGGCTGGATTCCTACATGGTGTCGCTGGGCGCCGCCGAAGAGCCTTCGCGGGCGCTGGCCGAGTTTCCGCGCGAGACACAGGATTTCGTCCTGCGCTGTGCGGCCATGGTCAGCCGTACCAGTTCCGGTATGGCATTCAACTTCGTCGCTCATGTCTGTGGCGCACTGCGGTTGATGAACGAAGCCGGGGTCGAAGCCTGGCTGCTGTACTGCATGGATATCTACGATACCCGGGGATTGCACCCGGCGGTGGCCGCCTTCAAGGATGTGGAGAATTTCGCCCGCGAGTACAAGGCGCGCAGTACCGGCCTGCCGCTGGATGACGTGGTCAATGTGCTGGAGGGGTTTGTCCACGGGCTGAATGGCCGGCGGCTCAAGATCGAGGCCGGTGAACAGGTTTATACCGATACCGAGACCCTGTTTCTGCCGGCCACCATCAGCCGCTTTGCCGAACGTGATGCCAACTTCCAGCTCTACAAGGCCATGGTGGTGCACCTGTGGGCGCAGACCTGGTACGGCACCTGGCGAGAGTCGATTCCCGAGGCGCTGGCAAGATATGCCGAGTATGACCGCGCACTAAGCTGTTTCCATGCGCTGGAAACGTTGCGCCTGGACGCGCTGATCGGGCGCGACCTGCCCGGGGTGCACCGGCAGATGATGGCGCTGCGTGCTGACCGGCCGTTACCGGAAGAGTCCGCCTGGCAGCACGCCCGCGAACGGCTGTCGGTGCCGGGTGCAACGCCCCGGGACAGTCTGGCACTGGTGGCCGCCCTCATCGAGGCTACACCGGCCGACACGGTTCCCTACCAGGGCGTGCTCAAGCCCATCCAGGTTGCAAAAGTGCGTACGGCACGTATCGAGGCGGACAAACAGGCATTCCGCCTCGGTTTACTGAAGATGCAGAACGAGCTGGAAAAAACCCGCGATGCCGGGGATGCGGAGGACGAACCGGCCGAGGTGCCTGCTGTGACCGACAAACTTGAGCTCCGCGAAGTGAAGTCGGATGACAGTGCGGATGGTTTTGTCTATGAAATCGAACTCGACGGCCGGCCGCTGCCGGTGCCGGACAACGTCAGGGGCACCATGGCGTCGATCATGCAGGACCTGGGCGAAATCCCGGAGGATTATCTGCAGGCCGCGGGTGACGGTGCCTATTTCGCCGGCGATACCGGGGAGCGCAGCGCCGAGGACGTCTGGAAGGGCACTTACCACGAAGAGGGCGCCTTTATCTATAACGAGTGGGACTACGAGCGCCAGAACTACCGCAAGAACTGGGCAGTGCTGCGGGAACTCGATGTGCACCCCAGTCATGATGATTTTGTCGACCAGGCGCTGTACAAGTACCGCGGACTGGCGATGGAGCTGCGCCGCACCTTCGAGGCCCTGCGTGGTGAGGACAGGCTGTTAAAGAAACAGCCGTATGGCGACGACGTGGATATCGACGCCCTGGTCGAAGCCGTGGCCGATACCCACCACGGCGAGGAGATGACCGAGCGCCTGTTTACCAAGCTGCACAAGCTGGAGCGCAATATCGCCGTGATGTTCATGGTCGACATGAGCGGTTCCACCAAGGGCTGGATCAACGACGCCGAGCGCGAGGCACTGGCGCTGCTGTGCGAATCGCTGGAGACCCTGGGTGACCGCTATGCCATCTATGGTTTTTCCGGCATGACGCGCAAGCGTTGCGAGGTGTATCGTATCAAGTCGTTCGACGACACCTACGACGCGGATGTCAAGGCGCGTATCAGCGGTATCCGGCCAAAAGACTATACCCGCATGGGCGTGACCATCCGTCACCTGACCAGCCTGCTCAACGCTGTCGAGGCGCGTACCAAGTTGCTGATCACTCTGTCCGACGGCAAGCCCGACGACTACGACACTTACCGCGGCGCCTACGGGATAGAAGACACCCGCATGGCCCTGATCGAAGCCAAGCGCAGTGGTATCCATCCTTTCTGTATTACCATCGATACCGAGGCGCGCGACTACCTGCCGCACATGTACGGGGCGGTGAACTACGCCGTCATCGACGAGGTGCGCAAACTGCCGCTGAAGGTATCGGACATCTATCGCCGTTTAACGACCTGAACGATGATTCAATCGCGCCGAAGGGCGATGCTCCTGCAGGGTTTGATCGGGACCGGCGTAGGAGCGGCCCCATGGCCGCGACAGGAAGGCCCGGCCTGCCGGAAGCGGTGGCGTCACTGCAGCAGAATAAACATCGCACCGTCACCACGCTGCACGTTCATCAACAGTTTGCGCTGGCCCTTCACCGCGCGCTCGAAATCATTGACGTTGTTCAGGGCCACGCGGTTGGCGGAGCGGATGATGTCGCCTTTGCGCAGGTTGGCGCCCCAGGCCGGACTGCCGCGCTCCACATCGCTGACCAGCACGCCGCCTTCGCCGTAGCGTTCGCGCAGGTTTTCCGGCAGGTTGCTGAAGGTAGCCCCGGCGAGCTGGTAATGCAGCTTTTCACCGGCCACTTCTTCGAGTTTGACCGGCTCGATGACCACCGAGCGGGAGTAGCTGCGTCCGTCGCGCCAGATTTTCATGCTCACTTTGGAGCCGACACGCAGCAGGCCGACACGATTGCGGACATCGGATGAACCGCGCACCGGCTTGCCATCTATTTCCAGTATCACGTCACCGACCTTGAGCCCGCTGCGATCGGCGGGCGATCCGGGTTCGATGTGCGATATAACCGTGCCGTTGTGGCGGTCGATGCCGAACGCGCCGGCCAGTTCCGGTGTCAGGTCCTGGGCGGTGATGCCAAGCTGACCGCGACTGACCTCGCCGTGTTCGATCAGCTGCTGCATGACGCTGCCGGCCATGTTGATCGGGATGGCAAAGCCGATACCGACATTACCGCCGCCGGGCGCCAGGATGGCGGTGTTGATGCCGACCAGTTCACCGCGCAGGTTGACCAGTGCGCCACCGGAGTTGCCGGGGTTGATCGAGGCATCGGTCTGAATGAAATCCTCATAACCTTCGATGCCCAGGTCGGTGCGCCCCAGGGCGCTGACAATACCCGACGTCACCGTCTGCCCCAGTCCGAACGGGTTGCCGATGGCGACGACAAAGTCGCCGACCCGCAGGGTGTCGGAATCGGTCAGCGGCAGCGCGGTAAGCTTCTCGGCCGGGATCTGGATGACGGCGATATCGGACGCCTCGTCGGTGCCCAGCAGTTTGGCATTGAAGTGGCGCCCGTCGCGCAAGGTAACGCTGATTTTCTCGGCCTGTTCAACAACGTGGTTGTTGGTCAGGATGTAGCCCTTGCCGGCATCCACGATCACTCCCGAGCCGAGGCTCTGTGTCTCTCGCCGCCGGGGCTGTTGCGGCAGGTTAAAAAAGTGCTGGAACAAGGGGTCCATCAGCAGCGGGTTCTGCCGGACCTCGGTGTGCCCGATCGCGGCGATGTTGACCACCGCCGGTGTGGCCCGGGCCAGCATCGGCGCCAGGGTCGGTAGTGGCTGGCCGTCCACGCTGGCGGGCAGCGCCGCCAACAGTGAAGGCACCGGCGCCAGGAGAATGATCAAAAGGGCAAAACGGTGGCTGAAACGGCGAATAAGACAAGACACAGCGCGATAACTCCCGGGTAGAAAGTGGCCTGATGGCGATAAAGACTCGCGTTAATTCGGCAAGTTCAATTCATTTATGGACTGTTGCACAGCTTTTCAAGGCAATATAAGAAACACAATATATAGTGTATTGCTGCTCGAGGTGAAATTTCCTGTATAGACGTCGATTGAATTCAGAAAATCACTGCTAAAAGTCCTTTAACATATTGTAATATATTTAAAA
>CBEUNK010000061.1:0-15209 GCA_965544455.1 uncultured Thiogranum sp. | reverse complement strand
TAATACGCGCGCCAGTATTGCCCATCATTATGACGTCGGCAACGACTTCTACCGGCTATGGCTGGACCCGCAGATGGTCTATTCCTGCGCCTATTTTCACGATGATGCTCAATCGCTGGCGGATGCGCAATGTGACAAACTCGACTACCTGTGCCGTAAACTGCGGCTCCAGCCGGGACAGCGATTATTGGACATCGGTTGTGGCTGGGGCGCTTTGGTAGTATGGGCTGCAGAGCATTACGACGTTCATGCGCATGGCATTACGCTCAGCAAAGAGCAATACCGGTTTGCATGCGAGCGTATAGCCGCCGATGGGCTGCAAGACAGGGTCAGGGTGGAATTGCGTGATTACCGCGACCTGAAACCCGACGGCCGGTATGACCGGGTGGTCAGCGTGGGCATGTTTGAACACGTCGGGGTAGCTAATTACCCCACGTATTTTGGAACCATCAAAAAGCTGCTGGCTCCAGATGGCTTGTTTCTTAACCATGGCATTACCAACGACTGCGGCTGGCAGAAAACGCAACTTACCCGGTTCGTCAACCGCTACGTCTTTCCCGATGGTGAACTGGCGCGCATCAGTGTTGTGATTGCCGCCATGGAAGAGGCCGGGTTCGAGATTTATGACGTCGAGAGCCTGCGACGTCACTACATCATGACATTGCGTCACTGGGTCAGCACGCTGGAATCCAACCGCAAAGCTGCAGTACAGGCATCGAGCGAGGCCGTTTACCGCCTTTGGCGACTTTACATGGCGGGTTCCGCCTACTACTTTGACGAAGGTAGCATCAATGTCTACCAGGTGCTGGCCGGACATGCCTATCGGCAGCCCGGTACACCGCTTCGACGCAGTGACCTCTATGTACAGGACAAACAACAGACATGAATTCCACTGGAGACCGGTTACCATGACAAGTGGTCCCCTCTGCAGCGAACATCCGGCTGAGCCCGGCTGAAGATGAACCCGACAGCCGCGGCCGTAATTGACGTTTCCGGCGCTGGCCCTGCCGGCCTTGGCGCGGCACTGGCCATCGTGAAAGCCGGCGGGCGCGCCCGCGTGCATGAGCGCAGGCAGGATGTTGGTTCCCGCTTTCACGGGGACCTCCAGGGACTGGAAAACTGGACGACGGAAACCGACGTTCTGGAGGAACTCGAACAACTCGGCGTTGCCGCGGATTTCGACTATACGCCATTCCATGAAGTCATATGTTTCGGTCCGGGCGGTATTGAACGGCGGGTCCGTGCCAGCCAGCCGTTATTCTACCTGCTGCGCCGCGGTTCGGATGAGGGTACCCTCGACCAGGCTCTGAAACAGCAGGCACTCAGTGCCGGTGTGAAAATCCGCTTCAATGAAACTATCAGCCGACTGCCTGAAGGAGGCATTGTTACCGAGGGACCGCACCGGGCCGATGCCATTGCCGCCGGCTACCTGTTCGATACCGACAGGGCTGACGCTGCTTACGCCGTCGTCTCGGAACAGCTGGCGCCGGGTGGTTACGCCTATCTTCTGATCTGCGGTGGTCGGGCAACACTGGCTACCTGCCTGTTCCGCAACTTTCACCAGGAACGCCGGTATCTGCAACGTTGTGTGGGGTTTTTCACCGAACAGGTGAATATACATCTGAATGCACCTCGCCGTTTCGGTGGCAGCGGCAATTTCGGCATACCGAAACGGGTCCGCAAGGACAATATCATCTATGCAGGTGAAGCCGCGGGTTTCCAGGATCCCCTGTTTGGCTTCGGTATCCGCTGGGCAATGCTGTCGGGCGCAGCAGCGGGCCTGGCACTGGCGCGCGGACAACCCACTGACTACGAAGCCTTCTGGAAGCGCCGCCTGCGCAACTATCATAAAACAGCGGCATGCAATCGCTGGATCTATAACCGCCTCGGCGACCGGGGCTACTACCAGCTGTTACGGCGCTACCCCGAGAATCTGGACATTCGTGAGCGCATGCATCACGCCTACGCGCCACGGCTGTGGAAACGCCTATGGTACGACCTGCACCTGTCGCAGCAACACCAGCCGGTGCTCAACATACAGGACGGCTGTGATTGCACCTGGTGCCGCTGTCAGCGGCATCCGGCCAATGCCTGATACAAGCTGGCAGCACGCCAGTGGCGGGAATACCGTGCGGCGCGAACAGGCCAGGCTCCAGCCATTCCGGACGGCGCCTGCACCAGGCGTGATGCAAAACGTCGGACATGCTTTTACTATAGCCGCATCGATAATCAGGACACCACATGGACAAAATCAGCATTGAACTCTTTTCCGACGTACTCTGCATCTGGGCCTATGGCGCCCAGGTTCGGATCGACCAGCTGAGCAAGGACTATGGTGATCAGATCGATCTGCGCTACCGTTTCATACCGGTATTTGCCGCCGCCGAGACCCGTATCGAGCAGGCGTGGGGTGACCGCGGGGGTTACACTGCCTTCAACAAACACCTGGCGAGCATAACGGCAGACTGGGAGCACGCTCGTTTCCACCCCGAGGTCTGGCTGGCCTGCCGCCCGGCAACCTCGACCCTGCCACACCTCTACCTCAAGGCCGCGCAGGGGCTGGAGGAAACGGGAATCATCAACAGTGAATCAGAATCATCGCACGCCGGCCGTTCCCTGTTTGAACACTTTCTCTGGCGGGTACGTTGCGCCTTTTTTGAGCAGGCCGAGAACATCGCAACGGTTGGCGTACTGGACCGGCTCGCCGAAGAATCCGGCCTGCCGCTCGCCGCGTTGCGGGAACGCCTCGACTCCGGTGTGGCCCACGCCGCCCTGCACCTCGATACCGAAGCGCGCGACAGTTACCTGGTCCCGGGCAGCCCGACACTGGTGTTCAACGAGGGCCGGCAGCGCCTTTACGGCAATGTCGGCTACCGTATCATCGAAGCCAATATCCGGGAACTTTTGCGTAATTCCCAGTACGGCGAAGCCAGCTGGTGCTAGAATGTAAATAAGGCTGGCAGATCCGGTGGAAAACCGATAACCAGATCGCCGATATTCTGAGCCAAATCAAAACTACCCGCCCTGTTCTCGGTCAGAATGGAGCCGGGTATGAAAAAAGGAGGCGTAAATATGGCAAATACCCTGTTTCTGGTTGCTGAAAGCAGCCGTGCGAAACTTTACAAAGTAGAAAACCGGCGGGCGCCGTTTATGGAGATCGACGCCATGGTACACCCCGAAAGCCGGGCCCACGAAGGTGATCTGGTATCGGACCGGGCCGGCAGTGACGGCGGGAGCAGCGGTCAGGGCCGTCACGTCATCGACAACAGGCACACCGCCAAGGACCATGAGGCCCAGGTATTTGCCCGGGACCTGGCCAACCGCCTCGACAGCGGGCGCAACAAGGGGGAATTCAAGCGTATCGTGCTGGTCGCTCCGCCCGCCTTCCTGGGCATGCTGCGTGATAGCCTGAGCAAGGAAGTACTGGGCATGGTCACCCGCCAGGTCGACAAGAACCTGGTACAGAAACCGGCGGAAGTACTCCGGGAATATATTTAACCGTTTGCAGCGCCGGCCCACAGGAACGGGCCGGCGCCCCGGGCTTACTCCACCTTGACGCTATGTCGCCGCGAGCCTTCGAGTTTCGGTATTACCAGTTCCAGAATGCCGTCCGAGAAATTAGCCTTGGCCTTGTTTCCATCCACCTCGCAGGGTAACGACGCCGTACGCGAAAACGAACCCTGCTTGATCTCGGAACGGAAGTAGTCACCCTTCTCTTCCTTGTGCTCTTCTTTCGTGCTGCCCTTGACCGTGACCGTGTTATCGGTAACCGAGACATCGAGGTCTTTCTTGTCGACGCCGGCCAATTCCGCCCGGACGACAACCTCGTTGTCCCGCTCGATAATATCCATTTTCGGCACCTTGCTCTCGGCAAGCGCGGTCATTTCCGCCCACGACGGCCACTCCCAGTCAAAAGGCCGCATGCGCGTCCGTGGAAGCATGCCGCCGAACAGGCGATCCATCTCATCAAACGGGCTCAGGGGAGCCAGATGAGTCCCCTTGCGGCCTTCTTTGGTACGGCTCTCACCGCTCGTCACGTCCTTTTTGGCCATGTGTCTCACCTCCTCGTTAAGATCAATCACAAACCTGCGAAAACCACTCTTGCATTAATAATTTAGTCCGGATTTCACAGCCTGTCTTTGACGTGCATCAAAACGCCGGGTTTGCCGAACCGCTGTCGCCATTACCACCTGATTCATTAGTTATATAAAAGATCTTTCTAAATAACTTATGGAGCTGGGCTACCGGTTTTGTAATTGCGTGGCAATTAGAGCATTTATGCTCATCCTGGGCTAAAATCCGTGGCGTAGTGAATATCCTTCTTGCATGCAGTAAAAATACCCACGACCTGATAGAACCGTTACTGACGGACGGCGATCAGGGCTGGCGTTTGCAGTTTTGCGAGACCCGCCGGAAGCTGGTCCGGTCGCTCGATGAAGACCACTGGGACCTCCCTGGTTCACCCCGACCATCTGCCGCAGGTCATCGAACATATCCAGAAGCGATTCACCCAGAGTGGCGAAGACCCGGGTATCGAGTACCGCAAGGTCCGCAAGGATGGCAGCGTACACTGGATCAACCAGCGGGTGCGCCTGGACAACCACAGCCGGGGAACCCAGGCTACTGGTCGTATGCCGTGACATCAGCGACCGCAAGGAACTGGAAGACCAGTTGTCCTACCAGGCCACCCATGACGCGCTTACCGACCTGGTCAACCGCCGAGAGTTCGAACGCCGCCTGCAGCGCCTGCTGTCAAGAGATGATTCGCACCTGGGTGAACACATGCTGTGTTATCTCGACCTCGACCAGTTCAAGGTCATCAACGATACCTGCGGGCACATTGCCGGCGACGAACTGTTGCGCCAGATCGCCAGTCTCCTGACCGGCCAGATCCGCGCACGCGACACGCTGGCACGCCTGGGCGGCGATGAATTCGCCGTGCTGATGGAACACTGCCGGCAGGAATACGCCGGCCAGGTAGCCGAACAGATGCGCTCGGCCATCTAGAAACACCAGTTTCAATGGCATGAACGCCGGTTCACGCTGGGCGTGAGTATCGGCGTGGTGCCACTGGCCGCTGCGGGCACCCTGCGGGACATCCTCAATCTTGCCGATTCGGCCTGCTACACGGCAAAGGAGCAGGGGCGAAACCGCGTGCACATCTACCAGCCGGATGATCGCAGAATCGCCGGCCGTGTCGGCGATATTCACTGGGCGGGCACAATATGATCAAGATCGATGGTGCTTTCGTACGCAATATCCGTGACAACGACGTCGACCGGATGATGGTCAAGTCGATCTGTGATATCGGCACCATGATGGGCAAACAGACAACGGCCGAATACGTCGAGAACGCCGAGGCGCTGGAAATTCTGCAGGCAATCGGCGTCGATTATGTACAGGGTTACCATCTCGGCGAGCCCGCTCCCCTGGATGAGCTGACATCCCCGCAAAACACCGCTAAAGTTATAAACTTCAAAAAATAACTCACCGGTGCGCGTTACCGGTAAAGGAAGCGGTATTGGAGCCAGGCAGCTTTCAGCTGTTTACCGAGGGTGACGATCTGTACGCGGACATGCTCACCGCTATTGCCGCTGCGCGGGAACACGTTCTGCTGGAAAGTTATATCTTTGCCGACGACGAGGTCGGCCGGCTGTTTGCCGACCGTCTGTCGGAACGGGCCCGTCAGGGCATCATCGTCCGGGTGCATCTCGATGCCGCGGGTTCGCTGTTCTGGCACTCCCACCGTCTGAGCGGCGGCCTGCGTAAAAGCGGTGTACAGGTACGCTGGTTTCACCGCTGGAACTGGCGCAATCCATGGCGCTACAACCGCCGCAATCATCGTAAACTGCTGGTCGTCGACGGTCATTGCGCCTATGTGGGTGGCTTCAATATCCACCGTGAGAACTCGCGCTCCATCTACGGCGAGCAACGCTGGCGCGACACCCATGTCAAACTGCAGGGTCCGCTGGCCCGCGAAGCCATGCAGTTGTTCGGCCGCTTCTGGATGGGCCGCAAGCGGCCGGCCCTGCTACAGACAGCCGAGGCCGGCGACCTGCTGTTGTCCAACTTCACCCGTGGCGGCCGGCGCTTTTTGAATGGCAGTTTATCCAGCATGCTGTCCCATGCCCGGCGGACAATCTATATCACGACACCTTATTTCGTACCGGACCGGCGCATTCAGCGCCTGATCTCCGATGCTGCCCGCCGAGGTGTTGATGTGCGCCTGCTGGTGCCCGAGAAAAGCGATGTTCGCCTGGCGAAGTGGGCGGCTCGCGCGGCCTATGACGGCCTGCTGGCGAGCGGTGTCAGGGTGTTTGAATACCTGCCCCGCCTGCTGCACGCCAAATCCATCGTGGTTGACGGTAACTATGTTACGGTGGGGACGGCGAATATGGATTACCGCAGCTTTTTTCTCAATTACGAACTCAACCTGTTCAGCCGTGACCCGGCATTGTGCGAACAATTGCAGCAGGTTTTTCGGGAAGATATTAATGACAGTGAGGAAATCCGCGGCGAATACTGGTCTAAGCGACCATGGATGGATAGAGTACTGGAACTGGTTGGCTGGATTGCCAGACGTTGGCTATAACGACAGGTAAAGGAGGACGCTATGCGGAAAATCAGCATTGTCGGTGCCGGGCGTGTCGGCGAGTCCACCGCCCAGATCCTGGCCAAGGAGGAACTGTGCCGTGAGGTGGTACTGCTCGATATCAACGAGGGAGTGCCCCAGGGGGTCGCCCTGGATATTCAGCAATCGGCCTCACTGCTGCGCTTCGATACCCGGGTCACCGGCGATACCGACCCGGCCGCCATGGCCGGTTCCGACCTGGTCATCATCACCGCCGGCTTCCCACGCAAGCCGGGCATGTCGCGCTCCGATGTACTGGACGCCAATCTGGGCATTATCGACGGCATCGTCGATAACGTGCTGCAGCATGCCCCGGACGCCATGCTCATGATGGTCACCAATCCCGTCGATGTCCTGACCTGGTACGCCTATAAAAAAACCGGTTGGCCGCGCCGGCGGGTGTTCGGCCAGTCGGGGGCGCTGGACACCGCGCGTATGACGACGTTTATCGCACTGGAAACCGGCTACTCGGTCAAGGATATTTCCGCGCTGGTGCTGGGAGGGCACGGTGATGCCATGGTGCCGCTGGCGCGTTTTACCGATATCTCGGGGATCAATATCGAACATTTTCTCAGCCAGCAGAAAATCGAGGAAATCGCACAGCGCACCCGCCAGGGCGGTGGCGAGATCCTGGCGCTGAAACAGCACAGCAGCGCCTATGACTCCCCCGCCGCCGCCATCGCCGCGATGGTGGACGCCATCGGTCATAATCGGCGGCGCATACTGCCCTGTGTCTCCATACTGGAAGGTGAATACGGGCAACAGGCTATTGCCATGGGCGTGCCGGCGGTGCTCGATGAGAACGGCCTGTCCGGGATCATTGAACTCAAGCTGAACGCGCGTGAACAGGATCAGTTCCAGCAGTCTGCCGACATGGTACGCACCGATATCGGCCACCTGCCGAATGCCGGGACCACAACGGGAGGATAGATAGATGGGCAAGGACACGGTAACAATTACCGACAACCGCAGCGGCCGACAGATCGAGTTGCCCGTACGACTGGCGACGCAGGGACCGGACGCGGTCGATATCGCCCGGTTCTTCCGCGAACTGGGTTATTTCACCTACGATCCGGGATTCCTGTCCACCGCCAGTTGCCACAGTTCGCTGACCTACCTGGACGGCAGCCAGGGTATGTTGCAGTACCGCGGTTACCCTATCGAACAGTTGGCGGAACACAGTAATTTTCTCGAAGTCGCACACCTGATGTTATACGGTGAATTGCCGACACGCGCTGAACTCGATGAGTTCAGCGCCATCATCACCCACCACAGCATGCTCAACGAGGCGCTGAAAAGTTTCTTCAAGGGCTTTTATCACGACGCCCATCCGATGGCGATCATGGTGGGCGTGGTCGGTTCACTGTCGGCGTTCTATCATGATTCGACAGACATCAGCAATCCGCGGCACCGGGAAATAGCCGCTCACCGCCTGATCGCCAAAATGCCTACCATCGCCGCCGCGAGTTTCAAACACTCGGTCGGTGAACCGCAGGTGTACCCGGATAATGCGCTCGGCTACACCGGTAACCTGCTGAACATGATGTTTTCCGTGCCCTGCGAGCACTATGAAGTCGACCCGGTGGCGCAAAAGGCACTCGACCTGATATTCATCCTGCACATCGATCACGAACAGAATGCCAGCACCTCCACGGTCAGGCTCGCCGGCAGTTCCGGCGCCAACCCGTTCGCCTGTATCGCCTCCGGCATAGCCGCGCTGTGGGGACCGGCGCACGGAGGCGCCAACGAGGCAGTACTGTCCATGCTGGGCGAAATCGGCGAGGTGAAAAACATTCCCGCTTTCCTGGCCCGCGCCAAAGACAGGAACGACCCGTTCCGGCTGATGGGCTTTGGACACCGTGTCTACAAGAACTATGACCCGCGCGCGCGGATTATCCGTAAAATGTGCCACGAGGTACTGGCCAAACTCGGCGATGCCGATGACCCCCTGTTCGAACTGGCGTTGCACCTGGAGGAACTCGCGCTGCACGACGAATATTTTATCGAGCGCAAACTCTATCCCAATGTGGATTTCTACTCCGGTCTGATCTACAAGGCACTGGGCATACCCCCCAACATGTTTACCGTCATGTTCGCCATCGCCCGCACGGTCGGCTGGGTGTCACAGTGGATGGAGATGATCAGCGAAGACAATCAGCGTATCGGCCGGCCCAGGCAGCTCTACGTGGGTCCGACCCAGCGTGATTATGTCCCGATCGACCGGCGCTGATTTCCATGATGCACAGCGATGAGTTCAAGCTGTCTAACGACATCTGTTACCTCAACCACGCCGCCGTGTCACCCTGGCCGCAACGCGCAGTCGAGGCCGTCAGCCGTTTCGCCCGGGAGAACGGCGCACAGGGTTCGCGGCACTATGACCGCTGGCTCGCTGTCGAACAGGCGCTCCGCGAGCAGCTGAGGCAACTGGTCAATGCCCGCGGTAGTGACGAAATTGCGCTGCTGAAAAACACCTCCGAGGCCCTGTCGGTAGTTGCCTATGGCATGGACTGGAACAGCGGTGACCGCATTATCATCAGCAACCAGGAATTCCCTTCCAACCGCATTGTCTGGGAATCGCTGCAACCTCTGGGGGTCGAGATTATTGAAGTCGATATCGGCAACACGGATACCCCGGAAGTCGCCATTATCGACCGTATTGACACGCGCACGCGCCTGGTGTCCCTCAGCTCGGTTCAATACAGCTCCGGCCTGGCCCTGGACCTGAAACCCATCGGGGCGGCCTGCCGGCAGCATCAGGCGGCCTTTTGTGTCGATGCCATCCAGAGCCTGGGTGTCAAACCCTTTGATGTACAGGCCTGTCAGGCCGACTTTGTCATGGCCGATGGTCACAAGTGGATGCTGGGACCGGAGGGGCTGGCGCTGTTTTACTGCCGCGCCGAATGGCTCGATCGCCTGTCGCTGAAACAGTTTGGCTGGCACATGGTGGAAGCCCTGGGCGATTATGACCGGCGGGAGTGGCAACCGGCCGGCACCGCACGGCGCTTCGAATGTGGCAGCCCGAACATGCTCGGTATACACGCGCTGCAGGCGAGTCTGGATCTGCTGCTTGAAACCGGCATTGAGGCCGTATTTAATTCCGTTTCCAGTAAAATTACTTATCTCATTGATAATTTAGTTGATAATGGCGCCCAGCTGCTGTCTGAAACCCATCCGACACGACGTGCCGGCATCGTCACCTTCGAACGGCCGGTCATCGATAACGCTGCGCTTTATACCCACCTGCAGCAACACGGCGTTATCTGCGCCATGCGCGGCGGCGGTATCCGTTTTTCTCCCCATTTTTATACACCCGGTGCTGTGCTGGACCGTGCCCTGGCGCTGTCACTGGAATTTAAATAGTTTGAATTCAAACAGATAAGCCCCGGTCTCAGCCTCGTTCAAAATATGCCGTTAACCTTAATATATACGTCCCCGGGTCGGTACAACTCGCCCGGTAGAACGTGGTCTAAAAAACAATGGCGTTTTAACCTGTGCGGAGGTTGTATGGGCTTTAATCCTGCAGCCTGGTTGGGGAAGAAAATTGTAGGCTGGCTGACGACTGAAGGCGATAGCGGTACGCCGCCACTGTGCGACTTTGACCGTATCCGTTACGAAATACGTCCCTGTGATGTGCTTCTGGTCGAAGGCCGCAGTCGTGTCTCCGAAATCATCCGCACGGTTACCCAGAGTCCCTGGTCACATTCGGCTCTGTACATTGGCCGTATCCATGACATCGACGACGAGGAATTGCGCGACAAAGTGCTGTCGTTCTACGACGGCGATCCCAACGAGCAGCTGATCATCGAGGCCTGGCTGGGCGAAGGCACCGTGGTCAACCCGCTGAACAAGTACCGCGACGACTCCTTACGCCTGTGTCGTCCCGACGGACTGGCTCGTCACGATGCCCAGCACGTACTCAAGTTCGCACTGCAACACCTGGGGTTCGACTATGACCTGCGGCAATTGCTGGACCTGGCGCGCCTGCTGTTCCCCTACAGCGTGATCCCGCGGCGCTGGCGCTCCAGCCTGTTTCAGCACAATGCCGGTTCACCGACACGCTCGGTATGTTCTTCCATGATTGCCGCGGCGTTTGCATCGGTCAAGTTCCCGGTCCTGCCGGTTCTCGAAGAACGGCATGATGGATCGCTGCGCATGATCCCGCGCAACACCCGGCTGTTCACGCCACGCGATTTCGATTACTCCCCCTACTTCGACATCATCAAGTGCCCGCACCTGGACTTTGCCAGGCGACCCTCTTACCGCGATATGCCCTGGGACCGTAAAGGGCGGGTGTGTAATGAGCGGGGCGATTGCTATGTCCCTACCATGCAGCCGGAACCGGAAACCGGCGCCGGAGTCAACCTGGTTGACGAAGATTACGCAGATGACGTACAGGCTGCCATTATCGATGCCACTGCAGTGGAAGAGATAAAGAGCAGCTGACTACAGGAGACAGTTATGTCAACGCTTATAGAGTTGCTGTTGGTCCTTGGCGCCATCGGGCTGCTGTCGGTAAAACGCGCACCCGGCTGGCTCTGGTGCGGCACCATCGCCGCCTACCTGCTGATATGGCCGGGCCTGCACGCTATGAACGCCTGGATCATGGCACCGGCGTGGCTGCTGTTTGTTGCCACCGCGCTCCTGCTGGCGGTGCCGCCGGTGCGTCGCCGGGCTATCAGCGCACCGGTGATGGCCCTGTTCCGGAAAATAATGCCCGCGATGTCGGACACCGAGCGGGAAGCGCTGGAAGCCGGCACCACCTGGTGGGAAGCCGACCTGTTCGGCGGCAAGCCGGACTGGAACAAACTGCTGGAGTATCCGGCACCACAGCTCAGCGACGAGGAACAGGCCTTCCTCGACGGACCGGTAGACCGCCTGTGCGAGATGATCGACGACTGGCAGATCACCCAGGAACTGCACGACCTGCCACCCGAAGTCTGGCAGTTCCTGAAAGAACAGCGCTTCTTCGGCATGATTATCCCCAGGGAGTACGGCGGACTTGAGTTCAGCGCTTTCGGGCACTCCAGCGTGGTGATGAAAATCGCCAGCCGCAGTATCACCGCGGCGGTGACGACCATGGTGCCGAATTCCCTGGGTCCCGCGCAGTTGCTGTTGAACTACGGTACCGACGAGCAGAAACAGTACTACCTGCCGAAGCTCGCGTGCGGCGAGGAAATTCCCTGTTTCGCGCTCACCGGTCCCGAGGCCGGCAGCGACGCTGCCGCCATGCCCGACCGGGGCGTGGTCTGCCGGGACACCTTCGACGGTGAAGAACGCCTGGGAATCCGTCTTAACTGGGAAAAACGCTACATAACCCTTGGACCGGTCGCCACGGTACTGGGCCTGGCATTCAAACTCCATGATCCGGACCATTTACTCGGTGACGAGGAGGAACGGGGTATTACGCTGGCCCTGATCCCCACGAACACGCCCGGTGTCGAGATCGGCAGCCGCCACTTCCCGCTCAACCAGGCCTTCATGAACGGTCCCAATCGCGGTCGTGATGTCTTCATCCCCATGGACTGGGTTATCGGCGGCCAGGCTCGCATCGGCCAGGGCTGGCGCATGCTGATGGAATGCCTGGCGGACGGCCGTTCCATTTCACTGCCGGCACTCAGCACCGGCGCCGGCAAACTCGCATCGCGGGCGACCGGCGCCTACGCGGCGGTACGCAAACAGTTCAAAACACCGATCGGCAAATTCGAGGGCATCGCCGAGGTGCTTGGCCGTATCGCCGGTAACGCCTATGCCATGGATGCGGCGCGCGGGCTGACGACACTCGCCGTCGACCGCGGCGAAAAACCCTCGGTGGCCTCCGCGATCGTCAAGTACCATCTGACCGAACGCATGCGCAAGGTGATCGACGATGCCATGGATATTCACGGCGGGCGCGGCATCTGCATGGGACCGCGCAACTACCTGGCGCGCGTCTACCAGGCGATTCCCATCAGCATCACGGTCGAAGGCGCCAACATCCTCACCCGCAGCCTGATTATATTCGGCCAGGGCGCCATCCGTTGTCATCCCTACCTGCTGAAGGAAATGCAAAGCGCCCAGCAGCGGGATCTTGCCGCTTTCGACCACGCCCTGTTCGGCCACATCCGTTTACTGGTCAGCAATCTGGCGCGGGCCAAACTGCACGGTATCAGCGGTGCCCGCTTTGCCGGCTCACCGGTGGATCGTGAAGAGGCCGTTTACTACCGTCAGCTGACGCGCATGTCGGCAGTATTTGCGGTGACCGCAGAGGCTGCGCTGCTGACACTGGGTGGTAGCCTGAAACGCCGCGAGTCGCTGTCGGCGCGGCTGGGTGATGTCTTGAGCCACCTGTACCTGGCCTCCGCGGCACTGAAACGCTTCGCCGACCAGGGCCACCAGAGCGCCGATCGGCCGTTACTGGAGTGGTCGGTGCGCGACAGCCTGTACCACATCCAGCAGAGTCTGTTCGAAGTCTACGATAACCTGCCCAACCGGCTGGTAGGCCGCCTGTTGAAGTGGTCACTGTTTCCCTTCGGCGCCAGTTACCGCGCAGTCGATGACAAGCTGCTGCAACGCGCGGCCAACGTCGTCCTGCGCTGGGGCAGCGCCCGTGAACGTCTCAGCGAAGGCCTGTTTATTCCCCATGACGACAACGAACCACTGGCACAACTGGAAAGCGCCATGGAGAAAGCCACCCTGGCGCAACCGGTACTTTCCAGCTTGCGAAATGCCATGCGCAGTGGTCAACTGTCCACCGGCGATCCCGAACTCAGCCTGGCGGAAGCCGTTACGGCCGGTGTGATCGATGAGCGTGAGGCGGCACAGGTCAGGGCCGCCATCACGGCAAGGCAGCAGGTTATCGGTGTGGACGAATTCAGCGCCGACTACTGGAAAGAGGAACAGGACTCATGGCAGCACACCCCAACCCACTCGCATCAGGCCGGCCGGTCTTCGTAGTCGACGGCAGGCGCACCCCGTTCCTGCGTACGCGAGGCAGGCCCGGGGCCTTTCACGCGGCGGACCTGGCGTTTCAGGCGGGTCGCGCGCTGTTGTATGAGCAACCCTTCACCGCCCGGGACTTCGACCAGGTTATTCTCGGTTGTGTCATGCCGGGCGCCGACGAGGCCAACATTGCCCGCGTGGTCGCCCTGCGCCTGGGCTGCGGCGATCGGGTGCCCGCCTGGACGGTACAGCGCAACTGTGCCTCCGGTCTGCAGTCGCTCGACTGCGCCGCGCAGGACATCGCCAGCGGCCGCTCCGACCTGGTCCTGGCCGGCGGCGTCGAGGCCATGAGCCACGCACCCATCCTGTTTTCCGAGGCCATGGCGGCCTGGCTGGGCAGGTTCAGCAGCGCCCGCAGTGCCGGTGCCCGGCTGAAAGCCGTCAGCGCCTTCCGCCCGGCATTGCTGAAACCCGTTATCGGGCTGTTACGCGGCCTGACCGATCCGATTGTCGGTCTGAACATGGGCCAGACAGCGGAGATACTGGCACACCGCTTCGCGATCAGCCGCGAACACATGGACGCTTTCGCATTGCGCAGTCACCAGCGTCTGGCGGCGGCTCAAGAGGCCGGCCACCTCGATGAAATCGAAGTCATCTATGACCAGCGCGGCCATTACTACGATGCCGACGACGGCCTGCGTGCCGACAGCAGCCTGGAAAAACTGGCACGACTGAAACCGGTGTTCGACCGGCCGTTCGGCAAGGTGACCGCCGGCAACAGTGCCCAGATAACCGATGGTGCTGCCTGGTTGATCCTGGCCAGCGAAGAAGCGGTAAATCGACACGACCTGCCGGTACTCGGCCGGGTGATCGACAGTCAATGGGCGGGGGTCGATCCTCGCCAGATGGGCCTGGGACCGGTACACGCCATGGCACCGCTGATGACCCGCAACGATCTCGACAGCAGCGACATCGACTACTGGGAAATCAACGAAGCCTTCGCCGCCCAGGTACAGGCCTGCCTGCGCGCCTGGCAGGATGCGGACTACTGCCGGGAGGAACTCGACCTGGAACAACCCTTCGCCGCCATCGACGAAGAACGGCTCAATGTTGACGGCGGCGGTGTCTCCATCGGTCACCCGGTCGGCGCCAGCGGTGCGCGCATTGTCCTGCACCTGTTGAATACCCTGAAGCGCACGGGCGGGAAACGCGGCATCGCCAGCCTGTGCATCGGTGGCGGCCAGGGCGGCGCCATGCTGCTCGAGGGGGCCGCCTGATGGAAAACAGGAACGAGGAAGCCGACCTGTACACGGTCATCGATGATGATAACGTCGCCTGGCTGCACTTTGACAAGCGGGGCAGCGGCACCAATGTGCTGTCAGCGAAGGTACTGGAGGATTTCTACCAGGCGCTGCTGGACCTGGTGGAGCGCGCACCACGCGGCCTGGTCATTCTGTCCGACAAGCCCAATGGTTTTATTGCCGGTGCCGATGTACGCGAATTCACCCGGATCGAGAATCGTGACCAGGCGCTGGTTGCGATTCAGCGTGGCCAGGAGGTTTTCGATCGGCTGGCGGCGCTGCCCTTCCCCACAGTCGCCCTGATCCACGGATTTTGCCTGGGTGGCGGACTGGAGCTGGCGCTCGCCTGCCGCTACCGG
>CBEUNK010000060.1:0-15242 GCA_965544455.1 uncultured Thiogranum sp. | reverse complement strand
GGCTGATCAGGTGCTCGCCATTGACCGTCATCAGCGGCTGGTGCCAGATCTGGTAAAAGGTACGCACCGGTGACTGCCCCGCGTATTCCCGGCGGATCTCGCGGTAGCCGCGGCGGAATCGGGCAGCGGCCTCACTGGCGGCTTGCATGGTTCCGGCGAGTTCGCCCAGCCGCTCCAGATTGGTGGCAATATCCTCCAACCGACGCGGCTCGCTGTAAAACACGGGGATGCCCAGCCCGATCAGGCGTTCCACCTGCGCGGCCGTGTTGCCGCTCTTCCAGGACACGACCAGGTCCGGCTCGAGGGCGATAATCGCCTCCAGGTTCAGGTTGCCGGCGCCGCCGATCTCCGGGCGTATTTGTGCCGCGGGGGGGTAATTGCTGTAGCTGGCCACACCGACGACCCGTTCGCCAGCGCTGGCGGCGAACAGGAGTTCGGTAGCGTGTGGTGAGAGGCTGACGATACGCCTGGCCGGCGCCTCCAGCGTAACGCGGCGTCCGGCATCATCGGCTACCGTGATGCCCTGTGCACGGACGGAGAACAGTAAGGTGGTAGACAGCAGTAGCAGTGTCGTCAGTTGCGTTATGACAGTGCCTGCTGTTGTCATCACGGATTGCTGCGGCTTCTGCTGTCTGGCGCGCGCCTCCTTAGGTCCCTCGTGCGAGTATCCGAAAGCGGGCACTGCTTCTTTCCCCCGGCATGAAACCTGTCTTTTACGGCCTGTATTTCCGGCGGACTTCGGGGAAAGGAACAGGTGGTAGCTGTTTGCCCGCACTGTTTAGCCGGGGCTGGATTTGCCCAAGGTGAAATAAAATGTGGCGCCCAGACCGGGCTCGGCTTCGGCCCAGATCTGTCCGCCATGGCGGCGAATAATGCGTTGTACGGTGGCGAGACCGATGCCGCTGCCTTCAAATTGTTGCTCACTGTGCAGGCGCTGGAAGGGAGCAAAGAGCTTGTCGGCATAGGTCATCTCGAAGCCGGCGCCGTTATCGCGCAGGTAAAAGACGCTCTCGCCACCGGCTGTTCCGGTTTGGTTCATGCTGGCAAATTCGATAGTGGCGTGGTCTTTCTTCGAGGTGTACTTCCAGGCGTTGCGGATCAGGTTTTCCAGCATGACGGCAACCAGATAGCGGTCAGCCACGCCAGCAAGATTTGCTTGTATGTTACAGGTTACGGATCGTGTGCCGCCTTCGCTGCGCAGCTTCTCGACAATTTCTGTTGCAATGGCGCCAAGATCGACCGGTGTACGGTTGAGCTCACTCTTGGTGACGCGCGATAACTGCAGCAGGCCGTCTATCAGCTGCCCCATGTGCTGGGCGCCTTTGCGCACCCGCTTGAGATAGCCCAACGCTTCTGTATCCAGCTGTCCGGAAAAATCCTCGATCAATACGTGGGCGAAGCCGTCGATATGACGCAGTGGGGTGCGCAGGTCATGTGAGACGGAATAACTGAACGACTCCAGTTCCTGGTTCAGTTCAGTCAATTCAGCCGTGCGTTGTGCCACCAGTTCCTCCAGATGGTCACGATGTTCCTTTAGTTCACGTTCTGCCTGGATGCGAGCGGTCACATCGTCGACCAGGGAAGCCACGCCGATGACCTCGCCATTCTCCGTTACCAGGGGGGTGTTGTACCATTCGCAGGAAATGAGCCGGCCTTCTTTGGTGATGTTGTCGTTGGTGCTGCGGTTGCCACCGCGGTTTTCGATCAGGGCACGCCATATACCATCAACATGCGGCAGGAATTCATCAGGAATAATGAGTTCGATAGCACTTCGTCCCAGTGCTTCCTTCCGGCTGTAGCCAAAGATTTTTTCGGCCGCAGGATTCCAGGCGGTAACGCGGAATCCGGTGTCCCACTCGATAACACCCAAAGGTGTTTGCTGCACATGCAGTGCCAGTTTCTGCTTGGCGGTCAGTAGTTGTTGGTGCGTTTTGCTGCGTTCCAGTTCGCTGGCAACACGGGCCGAGAAAATTTCCAGTATGTCGGCGAACCGGAGGTCCGCCACCCTCGGTTTACTGTCCAATATCGCGATCAGACCAAGGGGTCGGTCATGACTGTCGAACAAAGGTGTGCCGATGTAGCTGTCGACACCCATATCAATCAGCAGTCGGTCGCGCGGGAATTTTTGCCGTACACCACTCGGGTAATAACAGCTGTTTTGACCGACCACCTGGGCGCAAGGTGTGCCGTCCAGCGCATAGGATATATTGACGGCGAGCTCGTCATGGGCCCAGAAGGCGAGGGTGGTTATAGTGGTGGTTTGCTCGTCAAGCAAGCCGATAAAGGCATATTCGGCATCAAACAAGGTCGCCAGATGCTCGACCAGCTTGTTGTAAAAATCACGACCGGTTCGCGCCGAAACGCCGGCAGCGATGTTTTTTATGGCTGCTTCGTTGCGCTTGCGTTCACTGATGTCACGGACCACGGCGACTACTGCCGCGCCATCCGCGCTGTCGCCGGCCTCCAGCCGGCGCAGCCGTACCTCAACCGGGAAAGCGGCGCCACTGCAATCCTCGGCCAGCCATTCAAATTCCGGTTCTTCGTCTCGCAGGGCCTGCTGCACGTACTCGACGGCTTGCGGCAGCGAATCGGGATCGGCGGAAATGTCCGCTACGCTCAGGAGGCGCATTTCCTCCCGGGTGTAGCCATACCGTTCGAGGACATTTTTATTGGTATCGAGGATGCGCCCGTCCCGGGAATGAATGAAAATCATATCCGGTGAAGCGCGGTACAGCGCATCCAGTTGGGCATTGCTATTGCGCAATGCCCGTTCCGCCTGTTTGCGCGCCGTGACGTCGCGTACGATAGCTTGCAGCATCGGTGCGCCACCGATTTCAATGGCGTTGAGGCTGACTTCAGCGTCAAATGGGGTGCCGTCCAGGCGGATATGACGCCATTCGAAAAACTGCGGCTGGTGATCAAGGGCTGCGGCGATTTTTTCCTGCGCCTTTTCGGCGGAATCGCAGTCGTCCGCTTGCCTGGGTGGTGAAAAAGCCATGGGCGTTTTATAAATTATATCCTCGCGCCGGCAGCCGAACATTTCCAGGGTTTGCCGGTTGCAGTCGATAAAACGGTTGCCCTGCATCAGAAAAATGGCGTCATTGGCCGATTCGAACAAGCTGCGGTAGCGCCTTTCGCTGCGGTCTTTTTCCACTGCCAGCTGTTTGCTGTCGGTGACATCAAACATAAATCCCTGCAAACGCACGGGGGTACCGTTTTCCATAACGACATTGACATAGTCTAGGATCCAGACGCTGCGACCATCCCGGTGGAGCATGCGGTACTCGAAGTGGTAGTTGGCGCCTTTTTTCGAGGCCTCACGGCAGAATGCGATCGCGGCTTCCCGGTCATCGGGGTGAATGTGGGTACTCCAGAAATCATTTTGGTACCATTGTTCAACGGAGTAACCCAGTACCTTTTCCGCCTGCGGGCCGACATAGGTAAACTCGAAAGTATTGAAATCCACTTCCCAGGGGATTCCGGCGGTAGACTCGATCATGCCGCGGAAGCGTTCCTCGGAAATGGTGGCATCGTTACCCGCGGCCTTGGGCTGGTACTCCTTCATCGCTAAACAGGCCTTCTCCATTGAGTTCTGTAATTAGCATAGCATGGGAATCAACGGTACCATGCGATGGAGCCGGCTGTTAACAGCCTCCGGGGGAAACGTGGGCTAGGCTACTTCCTCGCGGGCGATGGTGAGTGTGTTTGGCGCCAGAATTCCGATGCGTGCCTGGTTGCCGTTGACACGGGTCACGGTGAGGCGGATCGGACCTTCTTTGAACAGTGCCGATATCGGTGTATCGGGTGGCAAATCTTCCGCGGGGAAAATGAATAATGATTCGCCGACGCGCCGGGTCAATACCAACATGATTACCTCCTGAATCTTTCCAGTCCATTAAGCAACTGTGGAAAGGGTAGGGGGTAGTGTGATGCCAGGGTTAATCCGCACGCGCCAGATTGTTGGCCGCAAGGTATGGGCGTTGCTGCCCCGGGAAAAACGCTTGGCAGTATCTAGTGCTGTGTTACTAAATTGGTCCCGGCGAACGCCCGACGATTGTTGTCGGGCCGGGAATCCGAACGCCCGATGTATCGGGTAAGTGCCATACCGGGAAAAAACTTGGCGGTATCCGCTGGTCTGTTACTAAATTGGTCGGGGCGAGAGGATTTGAACCTCCGACCCCTTCGTCCCGAACGAAGTGCGCTACCAGGCTGCGCTACGCCCCGATTGCTTTAGTAACTGCGGTTGACCGAAAACTCGGCCAGGCCGTACAGGGCCTCTTTATAAGGGCTGGCCGGTAACCCGGTCAGCGCTTCCATGGCCAGGTCCGCCTCTTCCTGCGCGGACTGCGCAGTGTACGCGATGGCCTGGGTGGATTCAATCGCATCCAGGACGGTGTCTATCTGGTCCAGTCCACCGTTTTCGATCGCCTGGCGTATAGCGGTGACCTGTGTGGGAGTGCCGTGGCGCATGGCATGGATCAGCGGCAGGGTGGGTTTGCCCTCGGCGAGGTCGTCCCCGATGTTCTTGCCGATGTCTTCGCCGGATGCGCCGTAATCCAGCGCGTCGTCGATCAACTGGAAGGCGGTTCCCAGGTGCATGCCATAGCGCGCCAGGGCCTGTTCGACGGGCGCCGGCTGGCCGCCCAGCACCGCGCCCAGCTGGGAAGATGCCTCGAACAGCTTGGCAGTCTTGTAGCGAATCACATCGCGGTAGCGGTCCTCGGTGGTGTCCGGGTCGTGGCAGTTGAGCAGCTGCAGCACCTCGCCCTCGGCGATGATATTGGTTGTATGTGACAGGATCTCCATGACCCGCATGCTGCCGACACTGACCATCATCTCGAACGAGCGTGAATAGAGGAAATCACCGACCAGTACGGCCGCCTCGTTACCCCAGATGGCGTTGGCGGTTTTATTGCCGCGCCGCAGGTCGGAGGCATCGACCACGTCGTCGTGCAGCAGGGTGGCGGTATGGATAAATTCGATCACCGCGGCCAGTTCTACGTGGTTGGGCCCCTGGTAACCGCAGGCGCGCGCCGCCAGCAACACCAGCAGGGGGCGCAGACGCTTGCCGCCACTATTTATAATGTAGCGCCCCAGCTCGTTGATCAGCGCAACATCTGAACGCAGACGCGTCAGAATCAGGCTGTCGACGGCCCTGCTGTCGGCCCGCACCAACTGGCGGATATCGTCGATATCAAGCTTGACTCTTTGATTTTTAAGGACTTCCTGCATCACTCGATTAAAACCCAGCAATTCCGGACCGGTTTGTGTTTCTAGGCCTAGTCTAGCCGCGAACCGCGCATGGTACCAGAAACGATAGCGTTTGACCCAAACACCGGGAATCTATAGAATTGCGCGTCTTTCGGGTGCTCGTTAAGTTGGAGATTCAACCATGTACGCAGTTATCGTAACCGGCGGCAAACAATATCGCGTCAGCCAGGGCGACAAGATCCGGGTTGAAAAGCTGGATGCCGCTGCCGGCGACAGCGTGGAAATCGACCAGGTACTGATGGTCGTCGACGGGGATGACGTCAAGATCGGTGCGCCGGTCCTCGATGGCGGCAAGGTGACTGCGGAAGTCAAGGCCCAGGGCCGCGACGATAAAGTAGACATCATCAAATTCCACCGCCGCAAACATCATATGAAACGCCAGGGCCATCGCCAGGCGTATACTGAACTGGAAATTACGGGCATCTCTGCCTGAGTGTGAGGTAAGCAGCAATGGCACATAAAAAAGCCGGTGGTAGTACCCGTAACGGTCGCGATTCAGAATCCAAACGCCTGGGCGTGAAGCGCTATGGAGGACAGGAAGTGCTGGCGGGCAATATTCTGGTGCGTCAGCGTGGCACCCGTTTTCATGCCGGCGTCAACGTCGGTTGTGGCAAGGACCATACACTGTATGCAAAGGCCGATGGCGTGGTGCAGTTCGTGACCCGGGGGCCAAACAACCGTAAGTTCGTGGACGTGGTTTCGTCCTGATCGGCGTAACGATTCAGACGTAAAGCCCCGTCCTGGCACGGGGCTTTTTTATGTCTGGTATATTCCTTACATCATGAAATTTGTCGACGAAGCCACTATCGATGTCAAAGCCGGGGACGGCGGCAACGGCTGCGTCAGTTTTCGCCGTGAAAAATTCATTCCGATGGGCGGCCCGGACGGTGGTGACGGTGGTGATGGCGGCAGTGTCTACCTGGTGGCTGATGCCGGTCTGAATACACTGGCGGATTTCCGCTATGACCGGCGTTTTGCCGCGGCACGCGGTGAAAACGGCCGGGGCCGCAACTGCACCGGCAAGAGCGGTGAAGACCGGGAAGTGCGGGTACCGACGGGCACGCTGGTTTACGCAGACGATACCGGGGAACTGCTGGGTGACCTGGTGGCCGATGAGCAGCGCCTGCTGGTGGCGCGTGGCGGCTTTCATGGAATCGGCAACGCCCGCTACAAGAGTTCCACCAACCGGGCACCGCGGCAGTCCAAGCCGGGTACCCCCGGTGAACAGCATACCTTGCGACTGGAATTGAAATTACTCGCCGACGTGGGCCTGCTGGGCAAGCCGAATGCAGGCAAATCGACGCTGATCCGGGCAATATCCTCGGCCCGGCCCAAAGTTGCGGATTACCCCTTCACGACGTTGTATCCCAACCTCGGTGTGGTGCGCGTGGAAGCGCACCGCAGTTTTGTGGTAGCCGATATTCCCGGCCTGATCGAGGGCGCGGCCGAGGGTGCCGGCCTGGGTATCCAGTTTTTGAAACACCTGTCGCGTACCGGCCTGCTGCTGCACCTGGTGGACGTGGCGCCGCTGGACGGCAGTGATCCGGTCGATGATGTGCGTGCCATTGCCGCGGAACTGGAGAAATTCAGTGCCGAGCTGGGCGGGCGCGAACGCTGGCTGGTACTGAACAAGATCGACCTGTTGCCCGAAGATGAACGGGAGGCGCGCTGCCGGGCTGTCGCCGAACAGCTGGGCTGGCAGGGACCGGTATTCGAAATAGCCGCGGTGTCGAAGCAGGGCACCCGGGAACTGACGCTTGCCATCATGGACTACCTCGAAAAACAGCATTCCCATACGGTGGCCGGGTCATGACCGGGCGGCAATCACGGCAGCAGGTCGGCCAGGCCAGGCGCTGGGTAATCAAGGTCGGCAGTTCACTGCTGACCAATGACGGCCGGGGCCTGGACCACGCTGCCATCGGTGACTGGGTCGAACAGATGACAGCGTTGCGGCGTGCGGGACACGAACTGGTGCTGGTGTCCTCCGGTGCCGTCGCCGAGGGCATGAGTCGCCTCGGCTGGACGCAGCGACCGCATCAGCTTGTCGCCCAGCAGGCCGCAGCCGCGGTGGGCCAGATGGGACTGGTGCAGGCCTACGAGTCGCATTTTCAGAAACACGGCCTGCATACTGCCCAGGTGCTATTGACGCATAACGACCTGGTGAACCGTACGCGTTATATCAACGCACGCAGCACACTGCGCAAACTGCTGGACCTGGGCGTGGTGCCGGTAGTGAATGAAAACGATACCGTGGCCTGCGACGAACTGCGCTTCGGCGACAACGATACCCTGGCAGCGCTGGTGGCCAACCTGGTCGAGGCTAACCTGCTGGTGATTCTGACCGACCAGGCCGGGGTTTATGACTCCGATCCACGCAGCCGTCCCGACGCGCAGTTGATTGCGGATGCCGATGCCGGCGATCATGCCCTGCGCTCGGCGGCCAGCAGTGCCAGCAGCAGCGGCCTCGGCAGTGGCGGCATGGCCACCAAGGTGCGTGCCGCCGAGCTGGCAGCACGGTCAGGTACCTACACCTGGATTGTGTCCGGCCGGGAATCCCGCGTCCTGGAACAGATTGCCGCCGGTGCAGCCGTGGGGACACTCGTCCACCCCGCCCGTGGCCCGCTGGCCGCGCGCAAGCAGTGGCTGGCCGGGCAGTTGCAGTCCAAGGGGCGTCTGATCCTGGACGAGGGTGCGGTACGGGTTTTACGCCAGGCCGGTTCCAGTCTGCTGCCGGTGGGCGTCACCGCCGTCGAGGGGGATTTCCGCCGGGGTGAGGTGGTGAGTTGCTGCGCGCCGGACGGCGGTGATTTTGCGCGCGGACTGGTCAACTATGACGCGGACGAAGCGCGCCGGATTATCGGTCAGCCGACCGGGCGTATCGAGCAGTTGCTGGGCTACGTCGACGAGCCGGAACTGATACACCGCGACAACCTGGTGCTGTTGTAGTGTGGTCGCCGGGCACAAAAAAGCCGGTCGAAGACCGGCTTTTCCGGGAACCTGAAATGACGTCGCGATCAGCTTTGCAGGGCGCGAACGTGCCGGCCGAGGCGGCTCTTGTGACGCGCGGCCTTGTTCTTGTGGATCAGACCCTTGCCGGCCGATTTATCAATAACCGGGATGGCCTTCTGGTAAGCGGCCTGGGCGGCTTCCGCGTCACCGGCGTCAATTGCCTTGACGACATTTTTAATATAAGTGCGCAGCATGGAGCGCTGGCCGGCGTTGCGCTTGCGGCTGACTTCCGCCTGACGGGCGCGTTTACGAGCTTGTGCCGAGTTTGCCAAAATCTATCTCCTGTCCCAGGTTCCGAAAAAGAGCCCGGTACTATGCGGATTTCGGGCCGAATTGTCAATCAAAATGCACCCCTGGCGGAGTCGGGATGAGCGGAAAACTGGTTAAAAGCACCGCTGTTGTGGGGGTAATGACCTTCATTTCGCGCGTACTCGGCCTGTTGCGCGACATGGTGTTCGCGCGCTTCGGGGTGGACGCCGGCATGGATGCCTTCTTCGTCGCCTTCAAAATCCCCAATTTCATGCGCCGCCTGTTCGCCGAGGGTGCCTTCTCCCAGGCCTTTGTACCGGTGCTGAGCGAGTACAAGACACAGCGCGAGCCAGCCGAGGTCAAGCTGCTGGTTGACCGGGTGGCCGGTACCCTGGCCGGCATGCTGGGTCTGCTGGTGCTGGTGGCGGTACTGGCCAGCCCGGTACTGGTGCTGCTGTTTGCGCCGGGTTTCTGGAGTAACCCGCTGAAGTTCGACCTGACCGCCTACATGCTGCGTTTCACCTTCCCCTACCTGTTGTTCATGGCGCTGGTGTCGTTTGCCGCCGGCGTCCTCAACAGCTACGGCCGGTTTGCCGCCGCGGCGTTTACGCCGGTGTGGCTGAATGTCGTCCTCATCGGCATGGCATTGCTGGTGGCGCCCACGCTGGAGGAACCCATGATCGCCCTGTCGTGGGGGGTGCTGGCGGCGGGGTTCGTGCAGTTGCTGTTCCTGTTGCCGGCGCTGGCGCGCATCCGCCTGCTGCCACGGCCGCGCTGGGGGCTGAGCGACCCCGGGGTGCGCAAAATCCTCAGGCTCATGGTGCCGGGGATTATCGGTTCCTCCGTGTCGCAGATTAACCTGCTGTTCGATACCCTGTTGGCCTCGTTCCTGGTCACCGGCAGTGTCAGCTGGCTGTACTATGCCGACCGCCTGGTGGAGTTTCCGCTGGGGATTTTCGGCATTGCGCTGGCCACTGTTATTCTGCCGGTCTTGTCCCGGGCGCATGCCAGCCAGTCAGCGACCGAGTTTTCACGCACCCTGGACGCCGGCCTGCGCTGGGTGTTGCTGATCGGCCTGCCGGCGGCGGCCGGGTTGATGGTGCTGGCGCGACCGGTGTTGTCGGCGCTGTTCGAATACGACGATTTCCTCGCCCATGACGTCGCGATGGCGGGCCTGGCACTGGTCGCCTATGGGCTGGGCCTGCCGGGCTTTATGCTGGTCAAGGTCCTGGCACCGGCTTTCTATTCGCGCCAGGACACCACCACGCCGGTCAAGGTGGCGGTGCGCGCCATGCTCTCCAATATGGTCATGAACGTGCTGTTCGTGGTGCCGCTGGTGCTGCTCGAAATACCGGGCGCCCACGCCGGTCTGGCGCTGGCCACGGCACTGGCCAGTTATATCAACGCCGGCCTGCTCTACCGCCATCTACGCCGGGACGCGGTCTATCAGCCGCATGCCGGCTGGGTGCGATTGCTGTTGCAGATGCTGTTCGCGGTCACCGCGATGGTGGTGGTGTTGCTGTGGGGTGCGCCGGGCGCCGATACCTGGAGCGGCATGACTGCCTGGCAGCGGGCTACCGGACTGGGCGTCTGGGTAGCGGCCGGTGTGGTGACCTACCTGGTGGCGCTGCGGCTGGCCGGTCTGCGCCTGTCGATGTTGTGGGCGCCGGCCGGGGTATCGGGCGGAACACCATGACATGGCGTGGTTCTTCATTATAATTCGACCTTTTACCTGCCCATGCGACTGATACGAGGCCTCCATAACCTGCGCGAGCACCACTGCGGCAGCGCGCTGACCATCGGTAACTTCGACGGTCTGCACCGCGGCCACCAGGCGGTGCTGCGTCAGCTGCGCCGGCGGGCGGACGAGCAGGGGCTGGTAACGACAGTGATGACGTTCGAGCCGACGGCACAGGAGTATTTTTCGCCGGCCTCGGCACCGGCCCGCCTGCAGCGTCTGCGCGACAAGCTGGCCCTGCTGCGTACACTGGATGTCGACCAGGTGGTGTGCCTGCGGTTCAATCAGCACCTGGCCGACCTTGCGGCGGACGAATTTGTCGAGCGTATCCTGGTGCAGGGCCTGGAGGTGCGCTACCTGGTGGTGGGTGACGATTTCCGTTTCGGCAAGGGCCGCGAAGGGGATTTCGATTTCCTGCAGGCGGCGGGTCACCGGGCCGGTTTCGAGGTGGTCAGTACACGGACGTTCCTGCACGGTGACGACCGCGTCAGCAGTACGCGCATCCGGGAGTTGCTGGCGGAGGGTGACCTGGCCACGGCCACGCGGCTGCTGGGCCGGCCTTACCGGATCTGCGGCCGGGTCTCGCCGGGCCAGCAGCGCGGGCGAACCATCGGTTTTCATACCGCCAATATCCACCTGCATCGCCTGGTGTCACCGGTGCGCGGTGTGTTTGCGGTGGAGGTCTTCGGGCTGGATGACCAGCCGGTGCCGGGTGTCGCCAATGTCGGTACGCGCCCGACGGTGGATGGCAGTTACTTCGTGCTGGAAGTCCACCTGTTTGATTTCGACCGGGATATATACGGCCTGCACCTGGATGTGGAGTTCTGCGAGAAATTGCGCGACGAGCGGAAGTTCGAATCGTTCGACGCGCTCCGGGCGCAGATTGAAACCGATGCTGCGCAGGCAAGACGTTATTTCGAAAAAGAGAAACATACATGAGTGACTACAAGGCCACGTTGAACCTGCCCAAAACGGCTTTCCCGATGAAGGCGAATCTTGCCAACCGGGAACCGGAGATGCTTAAGTACTGGGACAGCATCGACCTGTATGCCAAGCTGCGCGAACTCGGCCGCGAGCGGCCGAAGTTCATCCTGCACGATGGACCGCCGTATGCCAACGGTGACATCCATATCGGCCACGCGGTCAACAAGATCCTCAAGGATATTATCGTCAAGAGCAAAACCCTGAACGGTTTCGATGCGCCTTATGTGCCGGGCTGGGACTGCCATGGTCTGCCGATCGAACTCAATGTTGAAAAGAAAGTCGGCAAGGTCGGTCAGAAAGTCGATGCACCGGCCTTCCGCAGCCGCTGTCGTGACTATGCGCACAAGCAGGTCGACGGTCAGCGCAAGGACTTTATCCGCCTGGGTGTTGTGGGGGACTGGTCACATCCCTACCTGACCATGGATTACAGCTACGAGGCGGATATTATCCGTGCGCTGGGCCGTATCATCGCCAACGGTCATCTGAACAAGGGTTACAAGCCGGTGCACTGGTGTACCGACTGCGGTTCGGCGCTGGCCGAAGCCGAGGTTGAATACGAAGACAAGACCTCGCCGGCCATCGATGTGCGTTTCCCGCTGCTGGACGAAGAGAGCCTGCTTGCGCGTTGCCACCATACCGAGAATGAAAAAGGCGAGGGCCCGGTATCCGTGGTTATCTGGACGACCACGCCCTGGACGCTGCCGGCAAACCGTGCCGTTGCGGTTAACCCGGAACTCGATTATGCCCTGGTGCAGGCTGACCTGGGGCACGGCGAAGAGCGCCTGGTGTTGGCGGAAGCCCTGCTGAAAGACGCCATGTTGCGTTACGGGTGTGAAAACTACCGGATCGTGGCCTATTGCAAGGGTGAAGCGCTGGAACACCTGAAGCTGGCGCACCCGTTCTATGCGCGCGAAGTACCGGTCATTCTCGGTGACCACGTCACCACCGAGGCGGGTACCGGCGCGGTACACACCGCCCCCGGGCACGGTCAGGATGATTACGTGGTCGGTCAGCGTTATCACCTACCGATAGACAACCCGGTAGGTCCGGATGGCGTGTTTGTCGAAGGCACCGAACTGTTTGCCGGCCGGCACGTGTTTTCCGCCAACGACGACGTGCTCGAGGTGCTAAAGGCCAGGGGCGCGCTGCTGCACAGTGAGGCACTGCGTCACAGCTACCCCCACTGCTGGCGGCACAAGACGCCGATTATTTTCCGCGCCACGCCGCAGTGGTTTATCAGCATGGAGCAGCACGGTTTGCGCGAGGCCGCCCTGGGCGCCATTCGCGGTGTGCAGTGGATGCCGGACTGGGGGCAGGCGCGCATCGAGGGCATGGTGGCCGGTCGTCCCGACTGGTGTATTTCCCGGCAGCGTACCTGGGGGGCGCCGATTGCTTTGTTCGTCCACCGGCAGACCGGTGAACTGCACACGGACACGCAACGCCTGATAGAAGAGGTGGCGCTGCGTATTGAGCGTCACGGTATCGATGCCTGGTTCGAACTGGAACCGGCGGCCCTGCTGGGCGACGCAGCGGGTCAGTACGAAAAAGTAGGCGACACGCTGGACGTCTGGTTCGATTCCGGCACTACGCACCAGTGCGTCCTCGAACGCCGCGGGGAACTGGGCTTTCCCGCTGATCTTTACCTGGAAGGTTCCGACCAGCACCGCGGCTGGTTTCAGTCTTCGCTGCTGACATCGGTGGCCATGCACGGTACGGCACCTTATCGCCAGGTGCTGACGCACGGTTTCACCGTCGATGCCAAGGGGCAGAAAATGTCCAAGTCGAAGGGCAACGTGGTGGCACCGCAGAAGGTGGTCAACAGTCTGGGCGCGGATATCCTGCGCCTGTGGGTGGCGGCCACCGATTACCGCAACGAAATGACGGTGTCGGACGAAATCCTCAAACGCGCCGCCGATGCCTACCGCCGTATGCGCAACACCGCACGCTTCCTGCTGGCCAACATGGTGGGCTTCGACCCCATGGAGCACGCCCTGGCTCCCGACGAGATGCTGATGCTCGACCGCTGGGCAGTGGCGCGTGCCCGCGAGTTGCAGGCCGATGTGGTGGCGGCTTACGAGGCTTACGAGTTCCATCATATCTACCAGAAAGTACATAACTTCTGTGCCAACGATCTGGGCGGGTTTTACCTGGATGTAATCAAGGACCGGCAGTACACGACCCAGGCCGACAGCATCCCCCGTCGCTCGACGCAGACGGCGATGTACCTGATCGCCGAGGCGCTGGTGCGCTGGCTGGCGCCCGTACTGAGTTTTACCGCCGAGGAAATCTGGCGCAACCTGCCGGGTGAACACGAGGAATCCGTGTTCCTGGAAACCTGGTTCGAACTGCCGGAGATGTTCCTGGCAGACGAACCCGCCAATGAGCGTTTCGGCCTTGCTTTCTGGCAGGATGTGCTGGCGGTGCGCGATGCGGTCAAGAAGGAGATCGAGAAGGTGCGTGTCGCCGGCGATATCGGGTCTTCGCTGGACGCCGAAGTCGATCTTTACTGTGATGCCGCCTGGCTGGAAAAACTGTCCCGCCTGGAAGACGAGCTGCGTTTCGTGCTGATCACATCCTATGCCCGCCTGCACCCGCTCGATCAGCAGCAGGAGGACGTGGTGGGCGTGGATGTCGGCGGTGGCCGGCTGGGCATACGGGTGAGGCCTTCCACCCACACCAAGTGCGTGCGTTGCTGGCATCATCGCGACGACGTCGGAACCCATGCCGATCACCCCGAGCTTTGCGGCCGCTGCGTGGAAAACGTCGATGGCAACGGCGAGCAACGCAACTATGCCTGAGAAAAAATGAGTAAGTGGTTGGGTATTTCCGTGGTCGTCATCCTGCTTGACCAGCTGACCAAGCAGCTGGCCGAGGCAAGGCTGGTCTATGCCGAGCCCCTGGCTGTGATGCCCTCATTCAACCTCACGCTGTTATACAACCGCGGCGCGGCGTTCAGTTTTCTCAGTGATGCCGGCGGCTGGCAACGCTGGTTTTTTGTCGCGGTTTCGATTCTGGCCTCGATTGCCCTGGTGTTCTGGTTGCGCAAGCTGAGCAGCGGTCAGTGGCTGCTGGCGGTAGCCCTGGCGCTGGTACTGGGTGGTGCCATCGGCAACCTGATAGACCGCCTGTGGCTTGGCCACGTGGTTGACTTCATCCAGGTCTACTACCGCGATTTCTACTGGCCGGCGTTTAATATTGCCGATTCGGCGATTGCCGTGGGGGCTGTTCTGCTGGTATGGGACGGCCTGTTCGGGCACCGTAAACACAATGACCACTAGAATGGACCGACCGTAGGCGCCGGTTTGCCCGCGACTTCGTCCCCTCAAGGAACACCACGTGCAAATCACCTTTGGCTCGAAAGTCACCCTGCATTTTTCCCTAAAGCTGGCCGACGGCATGCTGGTGGAAAGCAGTTTCGATGACCAGCCTGAAACCGTTGTGATCGGTGATGGCAGTCTCGACCACGGGCTGGAGATGGCCCTGATCGGGCTGTGCCCCGGCGACCGGCAGACGCTGACCCTGATGCCGGGCCAGGCTTTCGGTGAGCGGGACCCGGCAGCGATTCATGCAGTGCCACGGACGCAGTTTCCTGCGGACATGGTTCTTGAACCCGGGCAGATTATCGGTTTCAGCGACGAGCAGGGCGGGGAAGTGGCCGGTGCCGTGCTGGCGCTGGACGACAAGGAAGTCAGGGTGGATTTCAACCATCCGCTCGCCGGCCGCGAAATCATTTTTGAAGTCGAGATACTGGCCGTGGAAAATCCCTCGCCGTAACAGGGCTGAATTCTCCCGTCAGTGCGTATAATCCGGTAATGGATGTCATTCTTGCCAATCCCCGGGGTTTCTGCGCCGGTGTTGACCGCGCCATCGAAATTGTCGACCGGGCGCTGGAGCTGTTCGGTGCGCCTATCTACGTGCGTCATGAGGTCGTGCACAATCGCTACGTGGTCAACAATCTGCGCGACAAGGGGGCGGTATTCGTCGATGAGCT
>CBEUNK010000059.1:0-15290 GCA_965544455.1 uncultured Thiogranum sp. | reverse complement strand
ATACCGACGAGGTACGCGCCAGCATTTCCCTGTCGAAAGGCGGTGTCGAAAAGTCATTTACCACCTGTAAC
Source organism: uncultured Thiogranum sp. (assembly GCA_965544455.1). Classification (GTDB taxonomy): domain Bacteria; phylum Pseudomonadota; class Gammaproteobacteria; order DSM-19610; family DSM-19610; genus Thiogranum. The sequence goes on along the minus strand of CBEUNK010000059.1, from coordinate 15,219 downwards.
CGGACCCAGAAAAACAAGATGATCGAAATACGCCTGGAAGAAGGGCCGTTCCGGCACCTGCAGGGTTACTGGCGTTTCGACCCCCTGGGCGAGCGCGGCTGCAAGGTGTCAATGGATATGGAGTTCGAATTTTCCAGCCGTGTGCTGGGCATGGTCGTCGGTCCGGTGTTCAGCCAGGTGGCGAATTCACTGGTCGACTCGTTTCATAAACGCGCGGTGGATGTCTATGGCAAACGCTGAAACCATTACTGTCGAAGTGGCCTATGCCAAGCCGCAGGAGCAGGTCATTATCCCGGTCGAACTGCCGGCGGGCGGTACGCTGATGCAGGCCGTCGAGCAATCGCGCCTGGCCGAGCGTTTTCCGGAAATCGACCTCGAACACCTGAAAGCCGGTATTTTCGGCAAGTTGAAAAAGGCCGACCAGGTACTGCAGGCCGGTGACCGGGTGGAAGTCTACCGGCCGCTGATCGCCGACCCCAAGGAAGTACGCAAGCAGCGTGCCGCGGCCGGCAAGAAAATGAAAAAGGGCGGCGGTTCCCTCGACCCGTCCTAGTCGCTCTTACCGAACCCCATCCAGCGCCACAGCCGGGTCAGCACACCCACGCTTTCGCGTTCCTGCGGCGGCACCACCACGGTGGTCTGGCGCGTGGGCGGCACGGCATCCGGTTGCGGGTTGGGTAGCAGGCTGCCGGTGATCGTTTTAACCCGGTCGTCTTCAAACGCCAGCGTCACCCGCTGTTCGGTGGCAGCGCTGGTACCGTCGCTGCCGGGGCTGTACAGGTAGACATAATCCCAGCGCTCGGCATGGAAAGGATCGACGACCATCGGCGCTCCGAGGACAAACCGGACCTGGCGTTTGGTCATGCCGACGCGCAGCTGGTCGACCATTTCCTGGGTGATGACATTGCCCTGCTGGATATCGATGCGGTAGACGAAGGGCAGCCGGTTGACGACCGGGTCCTCGGCGCAGGCGGCCAGGAAAAGGCTTGCAATTGTGCTAATAAGGATGAGAAGCTTTCGCATCAAGAACTACATCTGATTGTTCGTCGAACGGGCGGCATGATAACTGAAACGGCGGCGGTTTAATACGGCCGGTGGAAAGCGGGACCATGGAATCCAGTGATTTAAGAAAAGCCGGCCTGAAGGTCACCCTGCCGAGGATGAAAATTCTGGAGATCCTCGAAACCAGCGCAACCCGGCACATGAGCGCCGAAGACGTCTACAAGGTGCTGCTGGAGGCCAACGAGGAAATCGGCCTGGCGACGGTTTACCGGGTGCTCACCCAGTTCGAGGCCGCGGGCCTGGTCAGCCGGCACCATTTCGAGGGCGGGCACTCGGTGTTCGAGATGAACGAGGGGCATCACCACGACCATATCGTCTGCAACCAGTGCGGCAAGGTGGTGGAATTCATCGACGAAACCATCGAGCGCTGCCAGGACAAGGTTGCCAGGAAAGCCGGTTTTGCCATCCGCGACCATTCCCTGATCATCTACGGCGACTGCACCCGCAAGAACTGCCCCGACCTCAAGAAGGCCTGACAGCGTCTTCGCCCGGCGCCGTTGGCGCCATCAGCAGCATTTCCTCGGCGTGCCGCAGGGTCGAGTCGGTAATGGTCTGGCCGCCCAGCATGCGCGCGATTTCATCGACGCGTTGCTGTGCCGACAGGCGCTCCACCCGCGTCTGCGTCGTGTCGTCGTCACGGATTTTCTGCACCTGTAAATGATTGTGCGCCTGGGCGGCCACCTGGGGCAGGTGGGTGACACACAGTACCTGGTGATGCATGCCCAGCGTCTGTAACTGGCGCCCCACGGTCTCTGCCACCGCCCCCCCCACGCCGCTGTCGACTTCATCGAATATCAGGGTGGGAATTTCAGTATCCTGCGCCGCGACCACCTGTATCGCCAGGCTGATGCGTGACAGCTCGCCGCCGGAGGCGACCTTGTTAAGCGGTTTGAGCGGCTGTCCGGGGTTGGCACTGACCAGGAACTCGACACGGTCATTACCGTGGTCCGACAGTTCCTCCCGGTCGCTGTCGCTGACCGCGATGTCGAAGCGGCCACCCTGCATGCCCAGCGCCTGCATGGCGTCACTCACCTGTATGGCGATGCGTTGCGCTGTTTTACAGCGCTTGTTGTGCAGCTGGCGGGCGGTCTTCCGGTAGGCCTGTTCGAGTTCGGCCTGCTGTTTCTCCAGGGCGGCCAGTTTCTCGTCGGCCCGTTCGAGGCCGGCGATGTCGTCCTGCAATGCCTGGTAAAAGGCGGGCAGCTGTTCGACCTCGATACGGTGCTTGCGGGCGGCGTTGTGCAGGGCATCCAGGCGCCGCTCCACCCACTGCAGGCGCTCGGGATCGAGTTCCAGGCCGGCCTCGTAGCTGCGTAACTGGTCGATGCCTTCCGCGAGCTGTATGAGCGCATTGTTGAACAGCTCGCCGGCGTCCCTGAATGCCGGGTCCAGTTCGGTGAGGGCGGCCAGGTCATCCACCGCCTTGCCCAGCAGGCCGTGCGCCGAGGCATCGTCCTCGTACAGCTGCTGCAGGTGCCGGCGGCAGGTGTCGATCAGCTGTCCGGCATTCGACAGGCGCCCGAGTTCCCGGTGCAGTTGTTCGGCTTCCTGCGGTTGCGGTGCCAGTGTCTCCAGTTCCCGCAGCTGGAAGTTGAGAAACTCCAGGCGCGTATCACGATCGCGGTCATCGCCGAGCAGGTGCTGCATTGTTTTACGCGTGTCACGCCAGTCCCGGTGCAGTGCCTTGAGCCTGTCGAGCAGCTTGTGGTGGCCGCCGTGATTATCCAGTAACTGACGTTGCAGGTCGCGGCGAAGCAGCGACTGGTGTTCGTGCTGGCCGTGGATGTCCACCAGGTGTTCACCGAGTTCGCGCAGCGCTGCCACGGGTACCGGTGCCGCGTTGATATAGGCCCGTGAGCGGCCCTCGCGGCTGATGACGCGGCGCAACTGGCAGTCATCGTCGCTGTCCAGTTCGCGGCCTGCCAGCCAGTTGCGCGCCGCGGCGCAGGCCGACAGGTCGAAGGTGGCGCTGATATCGGCGCGCTCGCAGCCGTGGCGGACACTGCCGGCATCGGCCCGGTCGCCGAGCAACAGGCCCAGGGCATCGAGCAAAATCGATTTGCCGGCACCGGTTTCGCCGGTCAACGCGCTCATGCCGGGGCTGAACTCGATTTCCAGCCGGTCGATGATGGCGAAGTCGCGGATGTGGAGTGATTGCAGCATGGCCTGGTGGTCTGCCCCGACTGTCAGGGCTGCTCCGCCCAGCGCAGCTTGCGGCGCATGATGTCGAAATGATCGTGCTGGCGGGGATGAATAAGGCGCAGGGCCTGGGGCTTGCGCTGTATGCGGACAATATCACCGGACACCAGGGCGAAATTCACCTGGCCGTCGCAGGTAATCTGCGCCTGGCTGGCGTCATCACCGTGTACCAGTACCTCGACGGTGACCTGGTCGCTGACCACGATAGGCCGGTTACTCAGGGTGTGGGGGCAGATCGGCACCAGCACCAGCGCCTGCAGAGCCGGGTCGATGATCGGGCCGCCGCCGGACAGGGCGTAGGCGGTGGAACCGGTGGGCGTCGAGACAATCAGGCCGTCGGCACGCAGCGAGTAGACGAAACGGCCGTCGATGCGTGTGTCCAGGTCGATCATGCGGGCGATGTCCCACTTGTGAACCACCACGTCATTGAGGGCATCGCTTTCGCTGACACTGCTGCCGTTGCGTATCACGCTGGCGTGCAGCAGGGCGCGCCGTTCCTCTTCGAACTGGCCGGCCAGTATCTCGTCCAGGCGCTCGCACATCTCGTCCGGCGAGACGTCGGCCAGGAAGCCGAGGCGGCCGAGGTTGACGCCAAGGACTGCGACACCCGACTCCACCAGGCTGCGGGCGGCATTCAGCAGCGTGCCGTCGCCGCCGACTACGATCGCCAGATCGCTGCGCGTGCCCAGCGCCTGCCGGTCGACCACCGGCGCCGGCGGCTGCTGCAGTGGAAAATAGGCCGCCGCACTGTCATCGAGCAGCACCTCGCAGCCACGTTGCAGCAGGTCGTCGATCAACGTGGTGAGGGTTTCGGCCACGGCCGGATCACCGGGTTTGCCGATCAGGCCGATGGTGTGGAAGGACTGGGTCATGATCCGGCTATGCTATCGGTTCCCGTGCGCCACGCCAACACCTGCGTTTCACCCGGGGCCGCGCCGGACAGGTGGATCAGGCGGTATTCAGAAAGCGCGCGGTGAGCAGGTCGGGGATTTCCCCGGCGGTCACGGGTTTCTTGAACAGGTAACCCTGCAGGGTGTCGCAGTCACAGCGTTCGAGAATACGCAACTGGTTTTCGGTTTCGATGCCCTCGGCAACCACCTGCAGTTTGAGTGTGTGCGCCATGGCCACCATGGCGGCAACGATCTCGGCCTGCTCGGATTTTTCACTGAGATCGCGGATAAAGCTGCGGTCGATTTTCAGCGTATCGATGGGGAAACGGTGCAGGTAGCTGAACGACGAGTAGCCGGTGCCGAAATCATCCAGCGCCACGCCCACGCCCAGCGCCTTGATGGCCGAGAGTTCGCGGATGGCGCGATCGGGCTGGGCCATGATCGCCGTTTCGGTGATTTCCACCTCGAGATAGCCCGGCACAATGCGATAGCGCTGCAGCGCACCGGCGATCAGCCGGGCGATCTCCTGGCGGGCGAACTGGACACCGGAAATATTCACCGCGATACGAATCGGTGGCAGGCCGGCCGTCTGCCAGGCATGGCTCTGGCGGCAGGCCTCGTTGATGACCCATTCGCCGATTGGCAGGATCAGGCCGCTTTCCTCGGCGACGGGTATGAAACTGGCCGGGGAAATCCAGCCCTGCTCCGGGTCATGCCAGCGTAACAGGGCTTCCAGGCCGGTAATCTCGCCGCTGGCCGTGTCCACCTGCGGCTGGTACGCCAGGCTGAGTTGGTTGTTTTCCAGTGCCCGTCGCAGCCGTGTTTCAAGCAACAGCCGTTCGTGTGCCAGTACGTTCATTGACTCCAGGTAGTACTGGTAGTCGTTCTTGCCGTGTTCCTTGGCGTGGTACATGGCGATATCGGCACTCTTGATCAACTCGTCGGCATTGTTTCCGTCGCCGGGATAGAGCGTGATGCCGATACTGGCACTGATATAGAACTCGTGGCCATCGATCACCGCCGGCTGCGACAATGTTTCCAGCAGGCGGTTGGCCAGGCTGCCGGCGGCGTGCGGATCGGCAATATCCGGCAACAGCAGCACGAACTCATCACCGCCGAGGCGGGCGAGGATTTCGTCGGGTTCGTCGAAATGCTGCATGCGCGCCATGTAGTCGCTGCGGCGCAGGCATTTCGACAGGCGGTCGGAGACTTCCCTCAGCAGCTGGTCGCCGGCCTGGTGGCCGAGGGTATCGTTGATGCGTTTGAAGTCATCGATGTCGAGGAACAGCAGGGCGAACTGTTTGTCGTTGCGTTCGGCATTGGCGATGGCAAAGCCGAGGTATTCCTTGAACATGGCCCGGTTGGGCAGGCCGGTCAGGCTGTCATGATAGGCGATATAGCGTATCCGTTCGTCGGAGCGCTGCAGGCTGGTGGCCATGTCGCTGAACGCGGTGCCCAGTTCGCCGATTTCATCACGGCTGGTCAGCACGTTTTCAACATCCAGGTTGCCACGGCCTACTTCCTTGCTCTGTATCCGCAAGGTTTCGAGGGGGCATATCACCAGGCGTTCCAGTGCCAGGAACAGGCAGCCGCCGGCGACAGCAATCGCCAGCAGGGTGATCGCCGCCACGGCCCATGCCAGCCGCCGGGTGGCATCGCTGCGCTCGGATTCGGGGATAACGGTGAACAGGTTCAGGCCCGGGTATAGTTCCGTGGCCCTGACGTGGGACGCTTTGCCCCCGAGTTTCACTGCCACCGGTACGGCGCTGAAGACGTCCCGGTCAAAAGTCTTTGTGCCCAATACCGCCAGGTCCTCCTGACCGAGTCGGTCGGAATGGAAGACAACACCGCCCGCGGAATCGGTAGCGAACAGGTAACCACGGGTGCCGATGACATGCTCCCTTATGTAGGACGCGACTTTCGACAGGTCGATGGTGATGGCGATATAGCCGCGTAACGACGGCAACGTGCCGACGGGGTCGACGGCCGGGTCGCCCAGGATCAGCGGCCGGCCGGAAAACAGTGAAAAGCGCCCGTTATCCGGGTTGTGAAATACCGCGCTGTAGCTTGCCGGAGCGGCGGCCGCCATGGCCCGGAACAGGGGGTTTTCGGCTTCCTCTTCTGTCCGGTTGGGCCAGTGTCCGGTGATGCGGCGGATGTCCTCGTAACCGTCGGGCAACAGGATCCGTATTTCACTGTAGGTGGGGAAGGCGTCCTGGATGCCGGCAAACACGCGCAGCACCGGGCCTTGCAGCAGGGCGTAACGTTCTTCCTCATCGCTGGCCAGGACGTATTTTCTGACCAGGTTGTTGGCAGCGAACAGTGCGAGGTTGGCTTCGGCCGTACGTACCTCGGTGGCGACGCTGTCGCGCAGGTAGTCGGCCGCGACCTGCATGCCGGCGAAGACCCTGGATTCGGCGCTGCTGCGCAGCTCGCCGTAGGCGATCCAGCCGAGCGCAAGCAGCGGCAGTACCGTGAGCGGTACCAGTAACAGCAGGATTTTCGCGCGCAGCTTCATGCCGCCGGCTTACTGCCTGATGCTGGAAAAAATCTGGTTGCGCTTTTTCAGGACCCGGGGTGGCAGTGGTTTATACACTTCCGACTTCTGCAGGGCGTCGCTGGACGGGTAGATGACCGGGTCCTCGAGAAATTCACGCGGCAGCAGTTTTTCCGCCGCACGATTGGGTGTAGCGTAGTAAACGTACTCGGCCAGCTGCGCGGCGTTGGCCGGTTCGTTGAGAAAGTTGATGAACGCCCAGGCCAGGTCCTTGTGTTCCGAACCGGCCGCGACGGTCAGGTAGTCGGCCCAGATGTTCCCGCCTTCTTTCGGCAGCACGTAGGCAATGGCGTCATTGTGTTCCTGGACCATCAGGGCATCGCCGCTGTACAGCATGGTGGCGACGATGTCACCGCTGACCAGTGCCGAATCTTCATTGAGTGCGATATAGGTGTAGCTCCTGACGAAGGGTTTTTGCTCCATCAGCAGCTTTCCCGCGGCTTCGATTTCCCGGGGGTCGGTACTGTTGGCCGAGTAGCCGCGCGCCTTGAGCGCCATGCCGATGGCATCGCGTGCATTGTCGATCATGCCGATCCTGCCGCGCAGGGCTTCGGCCGGACGCAACAGGTCATTCCAGCTGGTGGGGGGGTTATCCAGCAGATCGCTGCGATAGGCGATGCCCAGTGTGCCCCAGAAATAGGGGACGGCATAGTCTTTCACGCCGGGGAAGGTTTCCCGCCAGCGGTTATCGATGTGGGCCAGGTTGGGCAGCCGGTCTTTGTCCAGCGGCGCCAGCCAGCCGCGCTTGCGGTAGATGTCGACCGAAATGCCGTTGACCACCACCAGGTCATAACCCCTGCCGCCGGTTTCCAGCATCAGGTCGTCGCGCAGGTCGTCGCTTTCGAAATAGACTTCCTTGATGTCGGCGTTGAACGCCTTTTCGAATGCCGCCACCAGGCCGGGGTCGAGGTACTCCGACCAGTTGAGAATCACCAGCGTGCGTTTTGCGGTGGACGGGGTCTGGCCGTTGGCCGGCATCGGGGTGCCGCCTGTTCCGAGTATCAGCAGTAGCAGACCGGTCAGGGTGGCTGTGAAGCGACGTCGTGTGTACATATTTACTTCCTTTCTCAGGCCGGTCTCAGGCCGGCAGGTTGCCGGCTCAAATTTCGGTTTTCACTTGTTCGGGGTAGCGGTGTTCCGGCCTCGATCTTTAACAGTTTCAGGGCCGGAATCCCGATCTAACTGGCTGAACTACGACAACTAATGCGCCTGCGCCGGGCTTCTTGTTAGCACTCTAGCGGCAAGAGTGCTAAAGTTGGCGGATTGTCGGATAACGGAACCCTGTACCCTCGTTGTGGCCGAGCTCACCGAACGTGCCCAATACCTGCTGAAAGCTCTCACGGAACGCTATATCCGTGAAGGCCAGCCCGTGGGTTCGCGGGTACTGGCACGTGATGCCGGTCTGCACCTCAGCCCGGCCACCATCCGTAATGTGATCGCCGACCTGGAAGAACTGGGACTGGTCAGTTCGCCGCATACCTCGGCGGGACGCGTACCCACCGTGATGGGCTATCGCCTGTTCGTGGACACCCTGTTGTCGGTCCAGCCACTGGAGCATTCGCTGGTCGAATCCCTGAAACAGAACCTCGATGCCGAAGCCGATACCCAGGAGCTGGTTGAACATACCTCGTCGTTGCTGTCCGACGTCACCCAGATGGCCGGCGTGGTGACTTTGCCACGGCGGCAGCATTCCTCGCTCGAGCGTGTCGAGTTTCTGCCCCTGTCGGAAAAGAAAGTGCTGGCGGTGCTGGTGATCAACAACAAGGAAGTGCAGAACAGTATCCTGCACACCGAGCGCAACTACAGCGCCGCCGAGCTGCAGCAGTTTTCCAATTTCCTGAATGAACAGTTCGCCGGCAAGGAGCTGCAGGCGGTGCGCGCCAAGCTGGTCGCCGAGTTGCGCGAAACGCGGGAAACCCTCGACCGCATGATGGCCACGGCATTGAACCTGGCCGACCAGGTGCTGGGCACGGCCGAGCAGGGCAGCGATTACGTGCTGAGCGGCCAGACCAGGCTGATGGATTTCACCGAGCTGTGCAACGTCAACACCCTGCGGCACCTGTTTGAAGCGTTCAATGAAAAGCGCCAGATCCTCGGTTTGCTGGATCAGTGCGTGGAAAACGAGGGTGTGCAGATATTCATCGGCGAGGAATCCGGCTACCAGATGCTTGACGAGTGCAGCCTGGTGACCGCGCCGTACTCGGTGGATGGCCAGGTGGTCGGCGTGCTGGGCGTGATCGGTCCGACGCGCATGGCCTATGAGCGCGTTATCCCGATTGTCGATGCCACCGCGCGGATTCTCAGCGCGGCCTTGAATCCACGGGATTAACCCTCATATAGGGCACGGAATACAGTCAGCATAGCGACGCGTCGTTATTGCGCATACAGATTAAATATGTATTGTAAGAATATGATATTCAGAGGTATTCGATGAGTAACGAACAGAAGGCAGTATCCGAAGAGGCGCCGGAGACTGATGCCGGGGTAACGGAAGAGACAGTGGCCGGCGATGCCGGGGACGTGGCCGAGCAAAATCCCGAAGAACTGCATGCCCTGTTGACTGATGCCCGCAGCAAGGCCGATGAGCACTGGAACCAGTGCCTGCGCCTGCAGGCGGATATTGAAAACCTGCGTAAACGTAACGAACGCGACCTGGCCAACGCACACAAGTTTGCCCTGGAGAAGTTTGCCAACGAGCTGCTGCCGGTCAAGGACAGCCTGGAAATGGGTCTGCTGGCCGCCGACGATAACGCCGACGTGGCCAGGCTCAAGGAAGGCAGCGAGCTGACACTGAAGATGCTTGCCAGCGCACTTGAAAAATATAATATTAAGGAAATCAATCCAATAAACGAACAATTTAATCCAGAATATCACGAAGCGATGTCGATGCAGGAACGCGATGACGTTGCCCCCAACACGGTGGTGACCGTGGTGCAGAAGGGCTACCTGCTCAACGACCGCCTGATCCGTCCGGCCATGGTGATTGTTTCCCGCGGCGGTGCGGCACAACAAATTGATGAACAGGCTTGAATTACAGTGGTGCACCCCCATTTAGGGTAGCAACTGAACTTGGTTACAGAATTTTTATCTGGGAGATGACAGACAATGGGCAAGATAATCGGAATTGACCTCGGCACCACCAACTCCTGCGTCGCGGTGATGGAAGGTGGCGAGCCGCGCGTCATTGAAAACAGCGAAGGTGACCGTACCACGCCGTCGATCGTGGCCTTTGCCGACAGCGACGAGGTACTGGTCGGCCAGGCCGCCAAGCGCCAGGCCGTGACCAACCCGGCCAATACCCTGTATGCAGTCAAGCGCCTGATCGGCCGTCGCTTCGAGGATGCCGAGGTGCAGAAAGACCTCGACCTGGTGCCCTACAAGATTATCAAGGCCGACAACGGCGATGCCTGGGTGGAAGTGAACGGCAAGAAAATGGCGGCGCCGGAAGTATCCGCGCGCGTGCTGCAGAAAATGAAGAAGACCGCGGAAGACTACCTGGGTGAAGCCGTCACCGAGGCAGTGATTACCGTGCCGGCCTATTTCAACGACTCGCAGCGCCAGGCGACCAAGGACGCCGGCAAGATAGCGGGCCTGGACGTCAAGCGCATCATCAATGAACCGACCGCCGCGGCACTGGCCTACGGCATGGACAAGAAGCGCGGTGACGTCAAGATTGCCGTCTACGACCTGGGTGGCGGTACCTTCGATATCTCCATTATCGAAATTGCCGAAATCGACGGTGAGCACCAGTTCGAGGTGCTATCCACCAACGGTGACACCTTCCTGGGTGGTGAAGATTTCGACAAGCGCCTGATCGACTACCTGGCCGACGAGTTCCGCAAGGACCAGGGCATCGATCTGCGCGGCGATCCGCTGGCCATGCAGCGCCTGAAAGAGGCTGCTGAAAAAGCCAAGATCGAACTGTCATCCGCACAGCAGACCGACGTCAACCTGCCGTACATCACGGCCGATGCCTCCGGTCCCAAGCACATGAACGTCAAGGTAACCCGCGCCAAGCTGGAAGCGCTGGTCGAGGACCTGGTGACGCGCACCATCGAACCGTGCAAGCTGGCGCTGAAGGATGCCGGGCTGCCGGTGGGTGATATTGACGACGTCATTCTGGTCGGCGGCCAGACACGCATGCCCAAGGTGCAGGAAGCCGTACAGGAATTCTTCGGCAAGGAGCCGCGCCGCGACGTCAATCCGGACGAGGCCGTGGCTATCGGTGCCGCCATTCAGGGCGGTGTGCTGGGCGGCGAGGTCAAGGATGTGCTGCTGCTCGACGTGACCCCGCTGTCACTGGGTATCGAGACGCTGGGCGGCGTGATGACCAAGCTGATCGAGAAAAACACCACCATCCCGACCAAGGCGCAGCAGGTGTTCTCGACCGCCGACGACAACCAGGGTGCGGTGACGGTACACGTCCTGCAGGGCGAGCGCGAAGTTGCCGGTGCCAACAAGTCACTCGGCCGCTTCGACCTGACCGACATTCCACCGGCACCGCGCGGTGTACCGCAGATCGAGGTCATGTTTGATATCGACGCCAACGGTATTCTGAACGTGTCAGCCAAGGACAAGGGCACCGGCAAGGAACAGAACATTATCATCAAGGCTTCCAGCGGACTGTCGGACGATGAAGTCGATCGCATGGTGAAGGATGCCGAGGCGCACGCCGATGAAGACCGCAAGTTCCATGAACTGGCGGATGCGCGCAACGCCGCGGATAACATGATCCACGCCACCGAGAAGTCGCTGAAGGAGCTCGGCGAGGACAAGGTCAGCGCCGAAGAGAAAGCCGACATCGACAAGGCCATCGAGGACCTGAAGGAAGCGCTCAAGGGCGACGACAAGGGCGAGATCGAGGCCAAAACCACGGCCCTGGCCGAGAAATCCGGCAAGCTGGCCGAAAAACTCTACGCTGAAAAAGGCGGTGCCGAAGCGGCCGCCGGTGCGGCGGGTGCCGGTGCCACCGGCGCGGAAGCCGAAAGTGCGGCGGGTGGTGACGATGTGGTCGACGCCGAGTTCGAAGAGGTGAAGGACGACAACAAGTAAGCAGTACCTGTTGCTGTCTTTGAGGGGTCCGGGGTTGGTTGCTGCCAGCCCCGGATTTTTGCCGTTATGAATAATGGTATGGATAAAGAGGTCAGAGCCGAATGGCGCAAAAATCCCCGTCATTGCGAGCAAAGCGAAGCAATCTCCCGGGCGACACGGATGGCCGGTAGAGATTGCCGCGCCGCTGCTGCGGCTCGCAATGACGGATTTTTCAGCGATAAAGGGTGCTGACCCCGTTTCTCACGTTTTTTAAGTAAACTATGTCCAAACAAGATTATTACGAAGTACTGGGTGTCTCCAAGAACGCCAGCGACGCGGAGCTGAAGAAAGCCTACCGCCGGGCCGCGCAGAAATATCACCCTGACCGCAACCCGGATGACGCCACCGCCGAGGACAAATTCAAGCAGGCCAAGGAGGCTTACGAGGTATTAAGCGACGCCCAGAAACGAGCCGCCTATGACCAGTTCGGGCACGCCGGTGTCGATCCCTCCATGGGGGCCGGTGCCGGTGGTTTCGGTGGTGGCGGCGGCGCCAGCTTCAGCGATATCTTCGGGGACGTCTTCGGTGACATATTCGGCGGCGCTGGCGGCGGGCGCGGTGGCGGCCAGCGCGTGTACCGTGGCGCCGACCTGCGTTACAACCTGGAACTGTCGCTGGAAGATGCCGTCCGCGGTACCACGGTCAAGATCCGTATCCCCACCTATACCACGTGTAAGACCTGTGAAGGCAGTGGCGCGAAGAAGGGTACCAAGCCCAGTACCTGCACCACCTGCGGCGGCCACGGCCAGGTACGCATGCAGCAGGGCTTTTTCTCGGTGCAGCAGACCTGCCCGCGCTGTAACGGTACCGGATCTATTATCAGCGACCCCTGTGACGAATGTCATGGCCAGGGGCGTGTGAAGGAACAGAAGACCCTGTCGGTCAAGGTGCCGGCCGGTGTCGATACCGGGGACCGTATCCGCCTCGCCAACGAGGGCGAGGCCGGTGAAAATGGCGGGCCGCCCGGCGATCTCTACGTGCAGATCCAGGTCAAGGATCACCCCATTTTCAAACGCGACGATGCCAACCTCTACTGCGAAGTGCCGATCAGTATCGTGACCGCCGCCCTCGGCGGGGAACTGGAAGTGCCGACGCTTGATGGCCGCGTTTCACTGAAGGTGCCGCCGGAGACCCAGACCGGCAAGCTGTTCCGCATGCGCGGCAAGGGCGTAAAACCGGTGCGCGGCGGCGCGGTGGGCGACCTGCTGTGCCGCGTGATCGTGGAGACGCCGGTCAAGCTCAACAGCAAGCAGAAAGACCTGCTGCGCCAGCTGGACGACAGCCTGAAAGGCAACGGCAAACACAACCCGCAACACCATTCCTGGCTGGACGGGGTGAAGAAGTTTTTTACCGAGTGACGCCGGTGGCGGGCGAGGCGCCCCGCGGTGTCGCGGTTCGGCGGCGTGTCAGGCCGCTCTTTCCGTGTCGCCCTTGATGATGCGGATCAGCGGATACAGGTTCTCGGTTTCATCCTGGATCCGGTGCAGCACCAGGTCGAACAGTTTCTCGGTTTCACTGTAGAAATCCCGGTGATCAGCGATGTGCAATGCCTGGGCACGTTTTTCGCACCATTTCTTCTTGTACTGCGAAAAGATACGGCGAATCTCCTGTGATCCCGACATGAAGTCTTCCGCGGTGTTGTGGATCCGTTTTTCGGGACTGGTCAGCAGTGCCGAGTAGGTATGGTCGACTTCGTCAAGGTGATTTTTTACCCGTTCTCCGTAACGGTAAAACAGGTCACAACAGATATCGGTATCGCACATGCTGCGGTCGGCGAGCAGGTAGGACAGGACGTTGGTCAGTTCGGTGATCTCGTGGTTCTGGGCGTTGAGGGCGTCATAGGTGATCATTTTTCAATACTCCATCCGATTCTGATTTGGCGTGTTTACGGGGCTCTTGAATGGCCCAGCTTTTAATCAGATTAAGACGGGAAAAATCACCTGTCAATGTAAAACAGCATTTTGCACATTACTGAAAATGACATGCATTTTTGTCATGACAGTATTGGCAGAGTCGCACCATTACCGGGCGCCGCGGCGCCGGCATTCCGGGCACTGATGCCATTCCGAGCTCTTTGTGTTCAAATGACTTTTTTATTTCAGTCTGAGTGACACCATCAATGACGCGTATTGCCATTCCCGGAGCCGCCGGCCGCATGGGCCGCAATCTTGTCGATGCCTGCCAGCGGGCCGACGGTCTGCAGCTGGGTGTTGCCACCGAGCGTGACGGTCATGAGCTGCTCGGCAGCGATGCCGGCCTGGTTGCCGGTGTCGGCGAGCTGGGGGTGGCCATCGGCAGTGACCTGGAAGCGGTCGCCGACCAGTTCGACGTGCTGATCGATTTCACCGCGCCGGCCGCGTCGTTGCAGCACCTGGACATCTGCCGCCGCCACGGCAAGCGCATGGTCATCGGTACCACCGGCTTCAGCGACACACAGAAGCAGCAGATCGAAGCCGCGGCGAAGGAAATCGCCGTGGTATTCGCGCCGAACATGAGTGTCGGCGTCAATTTGTGCCTGAAATTGCTGGACATGGCGGCACGGGTACTGGGCGACGACGTGGACATCGAGGTTATCGAGGCGCACCACCGCCATAAAGTCGATGCCCCCTCGGGTACCGCGTTGCGCATGGGCGAAGTAGTGGCCAGTGCGCTGGGGCGTGACCTGAACAGCTGTGCCGTCTATGGGCGCGAAGGTATTACCGGGCCGCGCGAGCGTCATACCATTGGCTTCGAGACCATCCGCGCGGGCGATATCGTCGGTGAACACACGGTGATGTTCGCGGCCGAGGGGGAACGTGTGGAAATCACCCACAAGGCTTCCAGCCGGATGACGTTCGCCGGCGGCGCCGTGCGGGCGGCGGGCTGGGTGGCGTCCCGGGACGCGGGGCTGTTCGATATGCAGGATGTGCTCGGTCTGTAGCGCAGCGCCGGCCGGTTTTGATATCCGTCAGCCGCAGGCGGGTAAAAGTCTGCTAGAGTTTCCCCTGTCTTATCCTGGAACGCCGTTATGGAAACACCGGGGTTCTTGCTCCGCCAACAGTTCGGCAGCCTGATCGGGGCGCTGCAGCGGGATGGTTACCGGGTGATCGGGCCGGTGCTCCGCGACGGTGCGATTGTCTATACCGATATCACCGCTGCCGACGAACTGCCCGCGGGCGTCATGCTGCAGGCGATGCCCGGTCGTGTCCACGCTTCCAGCACCCAGTTGCCGCGTTTTTTTGCCTGGGCGAACGGCCCGCAGGCGCTCAAGCCGCTGCTGTTCAAGCCCCGCCAGCCACAGTGGGAGGTCGGCCGGGATGCACAGGGCCGGTTGGCTTTTTCCCGTGCCGAACAGGCGCCGGACGCGATCGCCGTGATCGGTGTGCGCGCCTGCGACCTGGCCGCACTGGCGCTGCAGGACCGGCACTTTCTCCACGGTGA
>CBEUNK010000058.1:0-15435 GCA_965544455.1 uncultured Thiogranum sp. | reverse complement strand
ATTTTCCTCCGTGGAAATCGGTGGTCACTCTTCCGGGAATGCATCGGGCGTAGCGGCATTGATTTTATCCCAGGTCTGGTAGGCACTCTTACGCGCCTGCTCGACCAGGGATTGCGCCTTGAGCACCCGCTCATGCTCCTGTCGGCTTTGCTGCCGGAGCCGCTCGTTTTCGGCACGCTGGGCGGCCAGCCTTTTTCTCAACTGCCGGCGCTCGCGTTCGAGTTTTTTGCGTTCAATCTGCAGGGTGTTATTTTCCGCCGCGACACTGGCCACCGGTGTGGCAATTGTCTTTCCGGGTGGGGAACTCGTTTCCAGTGCCGCCTGTTCCGTCACGGGTGTTTCAGCCGGTGGTGCCTTTTCCGGGACCGGGGACGGCAATAACCTGGCTACGCCGGCACGCAGACCTGGCGACGGCACCGTGCTATTCGACACTTCGCCGACAGCCACCGCGCCGGCTTTCACACCACTCACCATGAAATTTTCACCACCGTTGTTAGCGGATAACGGCTGAATGGACGGCTGGTTAGCGTTCTGCCAGGCGATGAAACCGCCCGCACCGCCAACGGCCAGCAACACCACTACCGCCACCACGCCAAACGTAAACCGCTCCAGATTGCGCTGGTGATACTGCATCGACAAACGGATAAAGTCGTAGATGTCGCGGTCGTCGGCACGACCGGTATCGGCTTCACGCGGTGCACCCTGCCGGAGAAGCTCCTCCAGTTGACTGGTAATCCTGGCTTCCACACCCGACACCGGCGTCTCTGATGTCGGACCTTCGGTGACAAGCTGATCCGTGGCTGCGTCCGCTTGCTGCCGGGCACCGCCCCAGCGGTCATTCAGGACAAAATCCATGATCTGCCGGTCAATCTGCTTTTTCTGCCGCGAAAAGCCGTAGACAAGGGCCAGGTCGCAAATCCGGTTTATCAGTAGGGGAAGCCCTTTACTGTAATGGTAAACCGCCTCGCTCGCCGATGCCGAAAACAGCTCCGGCGACGCGCCGGCCTGAATCAGTCGCACACGGATATAGGTGTCGGTTTCCACCGGACTGAACGGCAACAGCGTGTAGTGCTCCACGACATGGTTTGCCAGCACGGGTGGCAACGCTGCATCAGGTGCATTTACAACCAGGATCACCTGCAGATCCTGGTCAGTCACGTAGGCGGCCAATAACCCGGCGTCTTCCGGTGTTAAGCTATCGGCATTTTTGATGACAGCAATATTTTTCTCTTTATCAGCGGACAGACTGGTCAGCTGTGACGACAATCGGTCGACAAGGTCGTCCTGCTTACCGGCTTCTTTTCCGATAGTGAAAACATTTACGCTGTCCCCCAGCCTTGCACACAGTGACTGCAGTAACGCGCTTTTCCCAACACCTTCGACACCACTGATCCGGCAGACACAATCGTCCTGATCAATATGCGTCTCCAGCCCTTCCAGTATCCGTCGCCGATTTTCACTGAAATAATATTCCCCGGCAGCCGGTTTCGCCGCAAAGGGTAATGTTCGCAATCCGTAAAATTCCTCGTACATGACGTACCCCCAATATCGAGTAATTATTATCCTGCCGGGAGTCAGCGGGTGTTTTTATTACTGTTCAGAGTTGATGATTGTATCTAATTTAACCGTCTGTAGAGCTTCGCCGGGAATTTCCGTAATGTGTATAAAAACAAGGTGATACAGTGATTCTGAATTCTGGTCGCAGCGAGCCGGTTTAACGCTTGCCACATTAGATTCATCAACGCTGAAAAATATTCATCTTATTTGAATAAGTGGCACCTGTTTTAGTGTCGACTTCCTCGCTTCCGGTTATGCAGCATTCATTAACAAAGACAGCCAGGGCTTCCACCAGGTTGTGAACACTCCACCGGCTAAAGCCGGATTGATCGGCCGTACGGCCGATTGTTCCCTCTCCCAAGACTGGGAGAGGGCCAGGGTGAGGGTTCAATAATCAACATCTGTGCAGCCTTCACCCCTCTCCCCAACCCTCTCCCCTCAAGGGGGGAGGGGGTAAAACCCGGGATTTCAAATTCCCTATTCAAGGACTTTAAACAGCAGCAAGCGTAGATAGCCGTTAAACAACCGAGTAAGCCTATCTGTACCCGGACCACAGGGACAGGGTCCGTTTAGTCCAGCCTTGGGCGCTACTTCTCCGGGACCGGGAGGTAGCGCCATTTTTTTAAAGCCGCTGCCATCCAGGTGGCTTACCCGCGCACTCTTACACCGACATCGCCAAAGGCCGGTACTGCAGCGCGTAGAACATTTCCAGGTAGCGTTGCGTCTCGGAACGTTCCAGGTCGGTCACATAGCGCCAGAAACCGTACACCCGCGACAGGGTCATCATGCGTTCGGCATAACGCTTCCAGGTATAGCGGGCGGCCACCCGTTCGAGCGAGCCGCGCGAAAGCCCTTCCCAGTAGGCGGGTTCCGCCTTACAGCGCTGGAAAAATGCGGCCATTCTTTCTGCCGCCGCCTCACCGTGGTTGGGATCGATATGAAAACCGGATACACCGTCCTCGATGATTTCCAGCGGACCGCCGAAACAGGTGGCGAAAGTCGGCAGGCCGCTGCTCATGGCTTCCACGACCGTCAGACCGAAAGCCTCGAACAGCGCCGGTTGCACAAATGCCCCGCGCCGGTCGGTAACCACGCGGTACAGTTCGCCGGCCAGATCTTTTTCAAGGTGCATACCCAGCCAGCGGACCTGCGTATCCAGGCCGTGTTCATTCATGAGCGCGTGCATGCGCTGTATCTGGTCGCGCTCCTCGGCGTCATTGGAACGGGCCGGGTCAACGTGTCCGGAAATGACCAGCAGGTTGGTTACCTCGCGCAGGGCCGGCGAGTTGGCATACCATTCGACCAGGCCGGTAATATTTTTTATCCGGTCCATGCGCGCCATGGTAAACAGCAGCGGTTTTTCCGTATCACCGAGAACGCCGCGGATGTCGGCCGCGGTCTCCTGGCCGTCTATCAGTCGATTGATATCGTCCTGCAGGTGCACCAGGCGCCGTTCACGGTCGGCCGCCGGAAAATACACGTCGGGATCGGCGCCCGGCGATACGATATTGAACTTGGGATCAAAACTGTCGATGCCGTGCACGACCCGGTACAGCCCCGGCAGCGTGAATGCCGAATAACTCTCGTACTGGCCGACACTCTCGTCGGTGCCGGCAATTTCCTGGTAGGTACTGGTAATAATGAAGTCCGCTGTGTTCATGGCAATCAGGTCGGCGGTGAACTGGGTGGCAAAATGGTACTGCGGATCGTTTTCCCGCCAGTACAGGTCGGAATACAGATACTTGGTCTTTTCCAGGGCGTGGGCAATGTTGCACTGGGTGACACCGAGACGCTGCGCCAGCAGGGCGGCGACCAGGTTGCCGTCGGAGTAGTTGCCGATCACCAGGTCCGGGCGCTCGCCCAGTTCCGCCAGCAGTTCGCGCTGGACGTCCAGCGCAAAACGTTCCAGGTAGGGCCAGATTTCGAAGCGCGAGATCCAGTGCGGTACCACCTCGCCCGACGCCTCGCGGAAAGGCACGCGCAGTATGCGTGCGAAATCGGTACCGGCGATGGTTTCGATACGCTGGTCGCAGGTAGTGCCCTCGGCCTCGGGGATCAGCCGCGTGATGACGATGATGGCCGGCTTGATGTCCAGCCCCTGGTCGCTGAGGCGCTGTTTCATTTCCTTTTCCAGCGCGCGGACCTGGTCGAGGATGTAGACCACCTGGCCACCGGTGTCGGGTCGGCCGAGCACGTTGGACTGCCCGAACCAGCCGTGCGGCGACAGGATGGCCAGCGAGAATATCATCGGGATGCGCCCCAGGAAGGTTTCCAGCGCATCCGGTGACGGCGCTTCCAGGATATCGAGCAGCAACTGCATGGTATCGCGTACGCGTGCCGCGTTCGCGCCCCAGCCGGCCTCGAAGCCCAGCGGCCCGAGTTCGCGTGCCAGTTCGCGCCACGGCTGTTCGGGGTCGACCGACGCCAGTGCACGGTCGGCGCTGCGCAGGGCGCTGCGCAGATCCTGGACACTGGTAATCAGGCCGTTGAGCATCAACGGCTGACCACGGTAGGCGTGCATACTGAGGAAATCCAGCATGCGCTGCTGCCCCTTGCCCTGCTCTTCGAACAGGCGACTGGACAGGCGGCGGTTGAGAAACTCCACGCCGCGGCCGATGGAACGCGCTTCGTGCGGCTTGAGAAACTCGCGGGAAAACGGTTCCAGATCCACCTCCAGCATCCATTCTGCCGTTTCGTTTCCCTCGACCAGCCGTTCCTTGAAGCGCAGGTACTGGCCGACGACGATTTCTTCGGCTTCCACCGTTTCCAGGTGAATGCGCATGTACTGCCAGCGGCCGATGCGCGGGCGCAGTGCGAGGTAAAACCACTGCGCATCCAGCGTGGCTTCCTGGCTCATCTGCAGAATGCCCGCCAGCGGTGTGCGGCGCAGCGCTTCACCGCCTTCAGCCTCACACAGCGCCTCGAAACCGTCCAGCAGGTCGCTGCGTAACAGGAACGGGCGTCCCACGGCGACAAAGTGATGCAGCACCCGGTGAGCATGACTGCGTTCCTCGTTGAGATAAGCAACGAGGGCATCGAACAACTTGAACGGATTGGCCTGGTTCACATCAAGTTCCAGTGTTGCCTGAATACAGTATAGAAGTCTCCGTGCGCGGGGGTGGCACCCCGGATACCGACTATCGCGCTGGCGAAGGTCTGGGCACGCTGCAGCGTCTGCTCAATTGCCCAGTCGTGCAACAGTCCCAGTATGGTAACGGCAGCAAACGCATCGCCTGCACCCACGGTATCGATCAGCCTGTCGGTCGCCGGTGGTCCGGCCTGGTGCACCCGACCCTCCCGGTCGTGCGCCAGCGCGCCCGCACCCCCCCGGGTGGTGATCAACAGCTCCAGCTGGTGGGCCTGTTGCAGCGCCGTGGCGCGTTGCACCAGGTCATCGCCGGCGGGTGCCAGTGCATCCAGTTCGTCCTCGTTGAGCTTGACCCAGCGCGCCCCGTCGAGATGATGGTCGACCTGCTCCCGCTGCCACCAGGGCGGTCGCAGATTGATGTCGACGAATACCGGCACATCCAGGCTGGCACGCAGGCGATCGAGCGCCTGTCGCGAAACAGGGTTTCGCAGGGCGAGGCTGCCGTGGTAGAGCAGCGCAGCGTCGTCAAGCGGCGGCAGACTGTCGGCATCGATGTAGTCCCAGGCCCGGTGCTCGACGATGTCGTAGTGCGGCTCGTCATGCTCGATACTGACTTCCACGGTGCCTGTCGGGTGCGCGGAGTCGAGTTGCAGGCCCGCGGCATCCATGCCCCATGACTGCATGGTGTCACGGATGCGCCGCCCCAGCGCATCGTTACCGACGCGGGAAATCAGCAGTGGCCGGGCACCAAAGGCATGCAGGTGCCAGGCGACATTGAACGGCGCACCGCCGAGCACTGCCGAGCCATCGGGGAAATGATCAAACAATACTTCGCCGAACAGCACCGGCCGCCCCGACAGCGTCATCATCAGACCCTCTCCCGGCCGGCGAGGCGGTTAGCGATTGCAGGATGGAAATGCGCCATGCCTTCCAGTATACCGGCGCTGTAGTTTCCGTTCATACCCAGAAAGCCACCGCTGGCGACATACAGGGCATCGGCGTTTCCGGCGGCGGCCGCCTGCGCCTCGGCGGCCTCCCTGACCTCGGCACTGGCATTGGCGACCAGTACCGATGGCACAGCACTCGCCAGTACCGGCAGGTCGTTGCCACTGTCACCGGCAAACAGCCTGTCCTGCGTATCGAAATGAAGCTCGGCCGCCAGAAATTCGATGGCATGCAACTTGGTCGCGCGTGCCGGCAGCACGTCGAGCAGACCGATAGCGGCGGGTTCATCGATACTCCAGATAAGGCTGGCGTGCACACCCTGTTTCGCCAGGCGTGCCTCCATGACAGCCAGCAGCGCCTCACGGTCGGCGTCCAGTGGGACGTAGTAACTCAGCTTGTGGGTATTCTGCTTGCCGGCCTCCTGCAAGCGCAGTTCCGGCAGGTCCCGGAACAGGTCGCGCAGCGCGTCCCATCCCATGGCGCCCCAGTCGGCGTCGATTTCACTTTCCCAGCGGGGCCAGGACTGTGCACCGTCGGGCTGCAGCTGCCAGATGCGGGTGCCGACATCGGTAATGGCATAGTCCGGCAGGGGTAAACAGTAATCGCGGATGGCTTCTTCCACCAGCTGCAGGTGGCGGCCGGTCACATAGACCAGCGTGATCCCGGCTTGTTGCACCAGCGTGGTGAAACGCTCGCGAGCGCCGGCTGATTCCGGCTGGGCGCCATTGGGTAGCAGGGTCCGGTCAAGGTCGGTACACAGCAGCAGGCGTTCGCTCACTGGCTCTCCGCCAGGTTACCTGCCGGCAACATGCAGCTGTCGAAGAAATCGTAATGGTCCAGCGCCTCGAGTATGCCGCCGGCGTAGGCGCGACTGGAGAAATAGATGCGTTCGACCTCGGCCAGTTGCGACAATTCCTCATCGTGGCGGTTGGCGACCACCACCGCCAGCGTGCTGCCGCGCATCATGTCTTCGTCGGCCCCCGAGCCACCGGCCACCAGGGTGCGCTCCAGGCTGATACCCCAGCGGTCGGTGACATAGCGCAGGGCAAATCCCTTGGATGCCCTGACCGGCAGAATATCCAGAAACTGGCCGAACGATATCATGACGTTGGCAGTCACACCCTCCTGGTGCAACAGGCTGCTCAATTCCTCCAGGCCGGGTGCCTTGGTGGGATCGATGTAGTAACTGATCTTGAACCGGCTTTGCTCGGAACGTGGCTGCAGCTTCAGACCCGGCAGGCCGGCGAGCACGCGGCGCACGACCTGCGGTGTCCACTGGTAGTCGATATGCTGCGGCCAGGCGGTATCCGCCGTCAGCTTGGGCGCGTAGTAAATCTCGGTACCACCGCTGGTGATCAGCACGTCGGGCTGCGGGATCTGGTATTTCTTCATGACCTTGAGCGCCGAGTCGAGGCGCCTGCCGGTGGCAATACCGAAGGCGCCACACTTGCGGTTTTCACGCAGCACCCCGGTCAACACCCTGAGTGTCGCCGGGTCGCCGAGCAGGTTCTGGTCCAGGTCGCTGAAAATCGCACGGTCGTGGTAGACACTGGCGCGCCGCAGTGTGGGCCGCAGCGCCGGTATCTCGGTTTTCTGGATCATCGGCTTGATCACGTCGACGTAGCGCCGCGCGTGCGCCTGCCAGGAATAGTGTTGACGCACGCCGTCCACACCATTGGCCGCCATGCGCTGCCAGGCGCCGGTATCCGACAGTACCTCCATCAGCGCCGTGGCCATGCCCTGGCTGTCGAGCGGATCGATGAGGCGACCGTTAAGGCAGTTGGCCAGGATATCGATGGGGCCGCCGTCCTCGGTCGCGACCACCGGCAGGCCGCTGGCGGCGGCCTCGATTAAGGTAAGCCCAAAGGGCTCGGTCAATGCCGGGTTGATGAACACACCGCCCGAGGCCGCCGCCAGCCGGTAAAGCAGGGGCACGTCCTGCCAGCTGTGGTGCTTGGGGATCGCCACACGCCCGTACAGGTCATACTGGTCAATGGCCAGCAGCAGGGACTTGAGCACCTCCTGCGCACCCTCGTCCATCTCCTCGATGTCGTCACGGTTGCCGGCCACCACCACCAGGTTGGCCAGCTCCTGCAACGGCCGCGACTCGCCGTACGCACTTAACAGGGTGGCGATATTCTTGCGCGGGTCCGGCCGGGACAACGCCAGGATGAAAGGTTTGTCCGGTTCGCGCAGAAAGCGCCGCACCTCGGCCGCGATATGGCTTTCGGCTTCATTGCCCTGCGGTGGCTTGAAGCGTGCCAGGTTGGTACCGGGCGGGATGACACGCATGCGTTCGGGCTGGTAGTGGTCGTAAAGCTCGTACTGTTCCTCGATCTCCTGGTGGGTGCTGGTGATCACGCGTTCGGCGACGGCCAGGGTATCTTCCTCGGCCTCGATACGACGTGCCATGTTGTAACGCGTCTCGATATCGGCGGTGGACAGGCCGCTGGCCAGCAGTCGGCGGCGCTTGACCCGCCCCAGCGAATGACCGGTATGCACCAGTGGCACCCCGAGCAGGCCGGCGATACGGGAACCGACGTAACCTCCGTCGGCATAGTGACTGTGAATCAGCGAGGGCGCTGCACCCCTGGCACGCAGAAACTCGAGGGCGTTATCGGCAAACTCATCAAGAAGATCCCACAAGGCTTCCTTGGCGATGTAACCCGGCGGCCCGGCCTCGATACGTACAATGCGCGCGCCGTGGCCAAGCTCTTCTATGGCACACGCATAATCGTCGGACAGCCCGGGGGCTTCCACCCGCCGCGTGAGCAGATCAACACTGGCGACTTCAGGATGCTGCGCCAGCGCCCGTGCCAGCTCTACCACGTAGAGTGTCTGGCCGCCGGTATCCGCATCGCGCCCCAGTTCGAGGTCATGGCTGCGGATCAACCCGTGTACGCTGACGAGCACCAGGTTCAGGTTCTGTTCGGTTCGCTCCATTACGATCCCGTTTCGGCCAATGCCGAATGAACTCGTAGCTGCCAGAATAACCAATGGCCTCCACCGCTGCCACTGAATGTGGTGTGTTACTGTCGCAGATCAAATAATCATTCCCTGAATTTCGTACCCTGCTCCGGTTCGAGCCCGATTTTACGGCCATGCCGGGACGAAAGGTCACTCATACCCCGGCGTGCGTGACTATCGGCCGGCCGGAATGGCAGCGACTTGAAGCCGGTGAACAGAAAGGATTACTCTTCACCTGACCTTGAACCGGGAAACTGCCTCGTGAACCTGTCGACACGCCTGACTGCTACCTTTGTATATGGATTTTGCCTGCTGTTCGCCGGCTGTTTCACCTATCCCGGCGCGCGACAGGCGGGCAGCGGCAAAGATGACAGCGAAAAAATATTCACCTTCACGCGGGATGCATGCCTGGAAAAACAGCGCTCCCTCGTAGGCGTCCGCCTCAACTGCGAGCGATACCCCTGGGCGAAGGACCTGGATGAATCCGGCAGGCTGATCAAATCACCTGAAGCCGCGGCGGTGAACCCCGCGCCACCCGAAGACACGCCGGCAGTCGCGACAACGCCAGCGGAAGAGCCGCCTGCA
The DNA here is from genome assembly GCA_965544455.1 of uncultured Thiogranum sp. Taxonomy (GTDB): domain Bacteria; phylum Pseudomonadota; class Gammaproteobacteria; order DSM-19610; family DSM-19610; genus Thiogranum. The sequence goes on along the minus strand of CBEUNK010000058.1, from coordinate 6,293 downwards.
GCAGGCGCTGAAAGCGCCCCCGAGACCACCCCTCCAATGGAGAAACCTTTGCCGCCAGCGACGGAAACCAAAGGCACGACCATAACCGACACAAGCGCACCCGCAGCGGCTGAAACGCGACAGCCTGTCACGGAAAAAACCGATCAGCCGGACACGGAAGAAGAACCACTCGTGACCCGCGAAGACTGCCTTGAAAAACAGTCACGGGTGGTGGGTATCAGTTACCATTGCGACAGGTATCCCACCGAAGAAGAGATTAATGCGGGCCTCGCGGCGGCCAGGAAAAACCAGCCGGATGAAGACGAGCGCAGCAGCCTCAAGTCGGTCTACCAGCGATTGATAAAGCGCAAGTCACAGCCCACCGGGCGTACGCTGACCGACCAGGAGAAGCAGTGTCTCGAGCGGCAGAAAAAACTTATCGGCGTCAACCTTCGCTGCCTGGATGATTAGCTGATGAGTCAGGCTCGGGGCGCCCTGCCGAACCTGGCGACACGGGGATTTTCAGTCCTGACCAGGCCATCCAGTGACTATATTTTTCAATGACTTAAAGGATGTATATTTTTACCAAGCTGAATAAGCTAATTTACGTTAGACATGATAGGCTAATTATGATAAAACATTAAAAGCTAATTATCACACCGCAGAATAAGCTAAGGAAGATGTTCGCTGATGGCAACACCATCGGAAAAACTGGCTGGGTCACTGGAAGTTCTGCACGCGCTCCAGGCTCGCGGCATCATTGCTATCCGCTCCAAAGACCTGTCTCGCACGCACCGGGAGCGCCTGCTCGAAAACGGTTTCCTGCAGGAAATCATGAAAGGCTGGTACATTGCCTCCCGACCTGATGAAGGCCGCGGTGACAGCACGGCATGGTATGCCTCCTTCTGGGATTTCTGCTCCGCCTATTTAAGTGCGCGTTTCGGCGCCGAATGGTGCCTTTCACCCGAGCAGTCATTGTCCCTGCATGCCGGTGACCGGGCGGTTCCAGCCCAACTGCTCGTCCGATCCCCAAAGGCACGCAACAATGTGACACGCCTGGCCTACGACACTTCTATACTGGAAGTGCGATCCAATTTGCCCACAGCCGGAGACACCGAGAATAAAGAGGGCCTACGCATATTCTCTATTGCATCTGCATTGGTTGCCTGCGCTCCAGGATTTTTCACTCAAAAGCCAACGGATGTACGCACTGCATTATCCATGGTCCCCGATGCATCCGAGCTCCTGTCCAAACTGCTGGAAGGTGGACATAGCATCATTGCGGGCCGCCTGGCAGGCGCATTTCGAAATATCGGGCGCGATCGTATCGCCGATGATATTTTGGCAACGATGCGTGCGGGCGGTTATACAGTCAGGGAAACCGATCCGTTCGTGACCAGATCAACCATCAACCTGACGCCCCGCGAGCGCCCGCCCTACGTCAATCGCCTGCGTCTGATGTGGGCACAAATGCGTCCGATAGTAATCGATCAATTCCCGCCAGCACCCGGCCTTCCAACCGATACTCATGCTTACATGCAAAATGTTGAGGATGTCTATGTCACCGATGCCTACCACTCCTTGTCGATTGAAGGTTACCGTGTCAGCCCGGAACTGATCGAACGGGTGCGCAGTGGAAACTGGAATCCCGACGATGACAAAGCAGATCGTGAACATGCTGATGCATTGGCGGCACGCGGCTACTATCAGGCTTTCCAGGCTGTTAAGCGCAGCGTAGGTAAGGTTCTGCAGTGTGAGAACCCTGGCATGGTAGCAGACAAGGATCACGGCACATGGTATCGGGAAATGTTTGCACCCAGCACGGTAGCCGGTGTCGTGAAACCAGCTGATCTCGCCGGTTATCGCAATGGTCCGGTCTTCATCCGCAAGTCAATGCATGTTCCGCCCGGCCGCGAGGCAGTACGCGATCTCATGCCGGCTTACTTCGAGCTACTACAGGGAGAACCCGATGCCGGCGTGCGCGTCGTACTGGGACACTTCGTATTCGTGTATATCCATCCCTATATGGATGGCAATGGACGGATGGGACGGTTTTTAATGAATGTCATGCTGGCCGGCGGCGGCTACCCGTGGACAGTCATCCCGGTGGAAGAACGCAATACCTATATGGCCGCACTTGAAGAGGCCAGCGTGCGACAGGATATCGCCCCGTTCACCCGGCTCATTGCCCGCCTTGTCGATGCGGAACTCAAGGGTGATTCCGCCCCGGAGATCCCATGAAAATACCGACTATCGGGCGCAACGATCCCTGCCCCTGCGGCAGCGGGAAAAAATTCAAGCGATGTTGCCTGGGAAAGAAGGAATCTGCTGCATCCAGCCATGGGGCTGCAGAGGCGTCCGCGGAACTGAGGCAGGCATTGGCGGGCCGGCAATTCGGCTCGCAGGAAGAAGTCCAGGCGTTTGTTGATCAACATGTGCAACAGCGAAACCGGAGGCCGCCGGATGAATTTCACGGCTTGTCGCCGGAGCAGATGTATCAGATGTTGAACTTCCCGTTTACATCGCCGGAACTGGTCTGCTTTCCCGAAGTACTCGACATAATCCCTGCAGCACCGATACTGACCTTGTTCAGCCTGCTGGCGGAGGCTATTGGCGAGCAGGGACTGAAACCGACTGCCAAGGGAAACCTGCCGCAAAAGTTCTGCCGCGAAGCTGCCCTGGTCTACTGGGGCAAGGAAACATTCGAGGAGCGCACGCGCTATGGTGGCATTAACAAGGAGGACGATTTTCCCGACCTGCACACCACCCGCCTGGTGGCTGAACTGGCGGGCCTGGTCCGCAAGTACAAAGGCCGATTCATTCTCAGTCGTGAATGCCGCAAATTACTGGAGGGAGGCGGTCTGGCGGCGGTTTACTCCAAACTTTTCAGGGCCTATGTCGAGCAGTTCAACTGGGCCTATCTGGATCGCTACCCGGAGCTCCGCTTTATTCAGAGCGCATTCCTGTTCACGCTCTACCTGCTGACGCAGTATGGCGATACCTGGCAGCCCCACGAATTTTATGAAGACTGCTTTCTGCGCGCCTTCCCTACGGTGCTGGATGAGGTACCACCGAGTCCGGTCTTTACACCGGAGGAAGAATTACGCACCTGCTATACATGGCGCACGCTGGTGCATTTTGCCGGTTTCCTGGGCCTGGCGGCAGTAGAAGCCGTTAACGACGAATTTCTGTGCCGTGAGTATCGGGTGAAAGCCCTGCCGCTATTGCAAGAGGCCGTGCAGTTTCCGTTGTCCGGGTGACGGTCTTTGGCGAGAGGATAAAAATGGTGGCCAGGGACAGAATCGAACTGCCGACACGGGGATTTTCAGTCCCCTGCTCTACCAACTGAGCTACCTGGCCTTCGGTGGGGAGGGCGTATTAAACCGGGAGCGGCCGGGGCAGTCAAGAGAAAGCCGTGTTTTTGACGTTGAATCCGGCTTTTTACACTACTCAGCCGGCGGCTGATAATCAGGGGGCGTCTCGGCACCCTCGCCGAAAAAGAATTTCTCCATCTGTTCTTCGAGGAACTGGCGGGCCTTGGGCTCGATCGGTGACAGGCGGTATTCGTTGATCAGTATGGTTTGCTGCTGCAGCCACTGCTGCCAGGCTTCCTTTGAAACACTGTCGAAAATGCGCTTGCCCAGTTCGCCGGGATAGGTCTGGCGATCGAGTCCCTCGGCCTCTTTGCCCAGCTTCACGCAGTTCACCATTCGAGCCATGTCCTGATTTCCTCTTATACCTGTTCCTGTAAGCGCGCCAGCAGGCGCTGCACGGGTGCCGCCAGGCCGACGGCCGTGGAGCCCTGCAGTTTATACCAGAGGCCCTGACCGTCTTCCATCACTGAAAATACCGGGTTTTTCACCCGCAGGCGGTAGGGCGTGATATTCAGATGGAAATGGCTGAACGTGTGACGGACGGCGGGCAGCGTCTCGAGTCCGCCGGTTGACAACCCCCTGGCATCGCACCAGTCCGGTATACCGGCCGGCTGGTCGAATTGTGGAAAGCTCCACAGGCCGCCCCAGATACCCCGCGCGGGTCGTTGCTCGAGGTAGACCTCGTCGCCCGCAAGCAGTAACAGCATGTGCGCCTCCCGCTCGGGGAGCTGGCGCCGGGGCTTCGATTGGGGATAACGCACCGGTTCTCCCTGGCGGTAAGCCCGGCACCCGGCACGCAGGGGGCAGTCTTCACAGGCCGGGGCACTGCGGGTACAAACGGTCGCCCCGAGATCCATCATCGCCTGGTTGTAGGCGGCCACGCGCGTGCCGGGCGTGGCCGCCTCGGCCAGTTGCCACAGTTTTTTCAGCACCGCTGACTTACCGGGCCAGCCCTCGACCGCATGGTAGCGCGCCAGGACTCGCTTGACGTTGCCGTCGAGGATCGGATGACACTGCCCGCAGGCCAGCGACAGGATGGCGCCGGCGGTGGAACGGCCGATACCGGGCAGGCCGTTGACGTCCTCAAATCGATCGGGAAATGCACCACCGAAGCTGTCGCGCACCAGTTGTGCCGCCTGGTGCAGGTTGCGCGCCCGCGCGTAATAGCCCAACCCCGACCAGTGGTGCAATACATCATCCAGCGGCGCATCGGCCAGCTGACCGATAGCCGGGAACCGCTGCATGAAACGCCGGTAATAGGGAATGACGGTCTGCACCTGTGTCTGCTGCAGCATGATCTCCGACACCCATACCCGGTAGGGCGTTGGATCCTGCTGCCAGGGCAATGTCTTGCGGCCGCAGGCGTCGAACCAGTCGAGGACAGCGCAAGCGAAATCTTTGTCCGGCATGGTGGTGGGAAAGGATGGGGGTTAGCGGGACACCCCGACCTTCTTCATCCTAGACCTGAAAGTAATCACGGTACCAGGCCACGAAGTTGGCCACACCTTCTTCGACGGTGGTATTGGGCTTGTAACCGACATCCCGCACCAGGTCCTGTACATCGGCATAAGTGTCCGGCACATCACCCGGCTGCAGCGGCAGGAGATTCTTCTCCGCCTTCTTGCCCAGGCAGTCTTCCAGTACCTCGATATAGTGCATCAGCTCCACCGGTTCATTATTGCCGATGTTGTACAGGGCATAGGGTGCCGTGCTGGTGGCGGAATCCGGGTGGTCGCCGGACCAGTTCGGGTTGGGCTGCGGGATCCGGTCCAGGGTGCGGATCACGCCTTCAACGATGTCGTCGATGTAGGTGAAATCGCGGCGGTGTTTGCCGTAGTTGAACACGTCGATGGGCTTGCCGGCGAGGATGTTGTGCGTGAACTTGAACAGCGCCATGTCCGGCCGGCCCCAGGGACCGTACACGGTAAAGAAGCGCAATCCCGTGGTAGGCAAACGGTACAAATGACTGTAGGTATGCGCCATCAGCTCGTTGGCTTTCTTGGTGGCGGCATAGATGCTGACCGGGTGATCGACGTTGTCGTGCACGGAAAACGGCATTTTGGTGTTGGAACCGTATACCGAGCTGCTGGAGGCGTAGACCAGGTGCTTGACGTCGTTATGCCTGCAACCTTCCAGGATGTGCATGAAACCGACCAGGTTGGTATCGACGTAGGCGTTTGGATTCTCCAGCGAATAACGCACCCCCGCCTGCGCCGCCAGGTTGACCACCCCGTCCGGCTTGTGTTGGGCGAACAGGTCGGCGATGCCCTGCCGGTCTTCCAGGTCGATACGGACATCCGTGAACGCCGGGTGTTCCGCAGTACGCGCCAGGCGCGCACGTTTCAGCGCCGGATCGTAATAGTCATTCAGGTTGTCGATACCAATGACTTCGTCACCACGCTCCAGCAGCCGCAGCGCCAGGTCATTGCCGATAAAACCGGCGGCACCGGTAATCAATACCTTCATTCAGTTCCTCGCTTGTTTATAAACGCCCGTCGACCTCGGTATAGGGCAGGACATGTTTGACATCGTACAGGACACAGTTGGCCTTGCCGAATGCGCGGATACCCGCAACACCCAGTTCCCGGAACTGCCGGTGCGCGACGGCCAGCACGATGGCATCGTAGGTGCCCGGCTGCGGTTCGCCGATCGGCGTGACCGCGTACTCACGCTGCGCCTCGCCGGCATCCACCCACGGATCGTAGACATCCACGTGGGCATTGTAGGCCTGCAACTCGCGGATGACGTCGATCACACGGGTATTACGCAGGTCGGGGCAGTTTTCCTTGAAGGCCAGCCCCATCACCAGGATGCGGGCGTCACAGACCCGCAGGTGTGACTGGCTCATCAGCCTGAACACCTGCCCGGCGACATAAACACCCATGTTGTCATTGATGCGCCGGCCGGCGAGTATGACCTCGGGATGATAGCCAATTTCCT
>CBEUNK010000057.1:0-15459 GCA_965544455.1 uncultured Thiogranum sp. | reverse complement strand
GCTGGCGGTCACCGGCTCGGTCAACCAGCACGGAGAGATCCAGGCCATCGGTGGCGTCAACGAAAAGATCGAGGGGTTTTTCGATGTCTGTACCCAGCGCGGCCTGAGCGGCGATCAGGGGGTCATCATCCCGGCCAGTAATGTTCAGCACCTGATGCTGCGCGAGGATGTCCGTGAAGCCGTCGAGGCGGGCAAATTCGCCGTTTATGCCATTGAAACCGTGGACGATGGTATTGAACTGCTCACCGGGCGGCCGGCCGGGGCGCGCGCTGTGGACGGACTGTTTCCGGAAGGCAGTATCAATCGCCGCGTCGAAGACACCCTCGCCCGCTACGCCGATAACCTGCGGGCCTTCGTCAGCCGGCCGCGGGAAACGGACACACAGGGTGAATCGCCGGCATGACAACCGCTACCCGGGTTCCCGCCATTCGCCGTATCGTCGTTACGCTGAACAGCCCTGAAACCGGTCGCCCGTCGCTGGACGTCGCGGTGCGACTGGCGGCGGTTCTGGGCGCCGAACTGGAAGGCGTCTTCGTCGAGGATATCAACCTGATCCGGCTGTCTGAACTACCCTTCCTGCGGGAAATCAGGGCGAGTTCACTGGTCGAAGAGGTGGTCAACGCGCAGCGCATGGAACGCGACCTGCGGGCCCTGGCACGACAGGCGGAACAGATGTTCCTGCAGGCGGCACAGGCCATGGGGGTCGGCTGTTCATTCCGGGTCTGGCGCGGTCGTGCCGCCGTGGAAACACTGAGCAGCAGTTTCGAGGCGGATATCATCACACTGCGCGGCGGACGGGCGCTGACTGTTTCCCGCACGCGCTCATCTATTAGCGGCGGTGCGCCGGCGATGGCACCGGCAATACAATCCATCAACGTCCTGTTCGATGCATCACCAGCCGCCGAACGGGCGCTGACCACGGCCGGCCAGCTCGCGGCGAACCTGGGTACGGGGATACGGGTGCTGGTGATCGACAGGCAGACCCCGCCGGCCGTTCTGCGGGAGCGGGCGGAAACCATCCTGGCGGCGCAGGGTGTGCATGCCGATTTTGTCCCGCTGGCAGCCATCAGCGCAGCCGCGCTGACAGATGCCATGGGTGCTCCCACCGGCAATACGGTACTGATTGCGGGTGTCGACAATCCCCTGTTCAGCGAGGCAGGGCTGGGCCCCTGCCTGGACGGGCTCACCTGCCCGGTTCTGTTTGTGCGCTGAGCCTGTCAGGTAGAGGCGATAGCGGCAACACAGGCCGCCAGTTCATCCTCTGCAACCGGAAAGGTGAACGTACGGTAAAAGCTGTGTACGGCCAGCAGGCGCTCGAACTGGTGGGTATATTCCTTCTCGTAGAACACCACCACATCGGTATCCGGCAAACGTTCAACCACCGACATCATGGATTCCAGTGAGCTGGTGCGATCACGAAAATCCGACTGGAAGTTGAACTCGGCGACGATCAGGCGCGGCTGTTTCTTCCTGATGACACTCATCGCCTTGCGCATGCGCGTTTCGACCTGCACCTCGAAACCGGCCTTTTCGTACAGGGGGGTGAAATTCGGATAGCCGCCGATCTCGATGACCGCTAATAACAGGGGGGGAGCCATCGGCGCAGTTTAGCGGAAATTCAAGAAATTCGCGCGGATACCAATATATACAGCAAACGGATATTCCCTGATGGGGCAGGCATGGCAGCGGGCGGATTTTTCAGAAAAGTACGTATTACCATACTTCTTGTGGCGCTGTTCTTTGTCGGCATGAATACCTGGCTGACCCAGCTGCGCAGCACTGACTGGAACAATGCCCTGTGGATGGTGGTCTACCCCGTCAACGGCGACGGCAGCCGGGCGACGCAACAGTACATCGATACCCTGACAGCCGACACGTTCAGCACCATCGAGTCGTTTCTTGCCGACGAAGCCCGGCGTTACAACATGGGTATCAGCGATCCCGTGACGGTGCGCCTTGCGCCGGAGGTTAAAGCCCGGCCACCCATGCCACCGGAACACGGCAGCACGCCGGCCATCATGCTGTGGAGCCTGAAACTGCGTTACTGGGCTTTCATGAACGACAACTTCGACGGCCCGAGTCCCGATATCCGGATGTTCGTCGTTTACCATGATCCGAAACAAACCGACCGCTTGCGCCACTCGCTCGGTATCCAGAAGGGTATGATCGGCGTCGTCAATGCCTTCGCCAGCCGCGCCATGCTATCACGTAACAATGTCGTGATCGCCCACGAGTTCCTGCACACGGTTGGTGCCAGCGACAAATACGATATGGCGACCAACCAGCCACGTTTCCCCGATGGCTACGCGGAGCCAGGCCGGCAGCCACTCTATCCACAGCGCGTGGCGGAAATCATGGGTGGGCGCATACCGTTGTCCGAACAGCGAGCGATCATGCCAAAATCGCTCACGTCGGCCCGCATCGGCAACGAAACCGCGCGGGAGATCCGCTGGATCAACTAGCCACACACAGGGAGACGGCTATGAGTGAGGTACAAACAAAAACCGGGGCGGGGAAATCACGCCGCACGGCTGCGGCAATATCGCGGCAGAAGGCGTCCGATACCTTTGTCCGCTGTCTCGAAGCCGAGGGTGTAAAACATATTTTCGGGGTACCCGGCGAGGAAAACGCCGATTTCGTGATGTCGCTTACCGACAGTGACATCGAATTCGTACTGTGCCGCCATGAACAGTCGGCCGCATTTATCGCCGATATCTACGGCCGACTGACCGGCCGTGCCGGGGTGTGTCTGGCCACCCTGGGTCCGGGGGCCACCAACCTGGTGACCGGACTGGCGGATGCCAACATGGACCGCGCGCCGGTTGTTGCCATCATCGGCCAGGGCTCGACCAAGCGGCTGCACAAGGAAAGCCACCAGAACATGGATGCCATCGCCATGGTCCGGCCAATCAGCAAATGGGCGCACTCCATCGTCGATGGCGACACCATCCCCGAAGTGGTTCGCAAGGCGTTCAAGCTGGCCGAAGCCGAGAAACCGGGCGTAACAGTCATCGAGTTGCCGGAAGATGTCGCCAAGGAACAGATCGAGGCACAACCCATGCCGGTGTACAAAACCCGACGGCCGGGAGCGGATCACAAGGCAGTGACCGAGGCGGTGAATGCCCTGGTTGCGGCCCGGCGGCCGGTGATTCTGGCCGGCAATGGCGCCATCCGTAAACGCGCCGCAACCCAGTTGCAGCGCCTGGCGCACAAAACCGGCATCCCGGTGGTCAATACCTTCATGGGCAAGGGTTCAATCTCCATGGAGGACAAACACTGCCTGTTTACCATGGGCCTGCAGGCCAAGGACCATATCAATCACGCACTGGACCAGGTGGACCTGGTCATGACGGTGGGCTATGACCTGGTGGAATACAGCCCCAGTTTCTGGAACGCCGACAAGAACAAGAAAGTCGTACACGTCGATTTTCTGCCCGCCGAGGTTGACTACCACTACACGGTCGATGTCGATGTGGTCGGAGATATCGCCGATGCCCTGTGGCAGATCAACATGGAACTGGAACGTAATCACGCGGCCCGGCTGCCACTGCAGAATATCGATTCCTGGCAGAAACTGCGCAACACCATTCTGCAGGATTTCGCCATGGAAAAGGATGACACCACTTTCCCCATGAAACCGCAGAAAGTCCTCTGGGACGTGCGCGAGTTTCTGGGGGCGGGCGACTACCTGCTGTCCGATGTCGGCGCTCACAAGATGTGGATCTCGCGTTACTACCAGTGCCACGAGGCCAACACCTGCCTGATCTCCAACGGCTTCTGCTCCATGGGGTTTGCGCTGCCCGGCGCTATCGGCGCCAAGCTGGCACAGCCGGACAGCCGGGTGCTCGCCATTTGCGGTGATGCCGGCTTTCTCATGAACGTGCAGGATCTCGAAACCGCCGTGCGGCTCAAGCTGAACGTGGTTTACATGGTCTGGGTGGATGGCGAGTACGGCCTGATCAAATGGAAACAGCAGAATCAGTTCGGCGGGCGCCATTCCAAGCTGGATTTCGGTAACCCGGACTGGGAAATGCTGGCGCGGGCATTCGGCATGTGGGGTAAAACGCTCGGCAGTGCCAATCAACTGAGTGGTGCCCTGGAAGAAGCCTTTCAACAGGACGGGCCCGCATTGATCGCGGTACCGATCGACTACGCCGAGAACGTCAAACTCACCAAGCGTCTTGGCGAAATCGAATGCACGCTGTAGGGATATTCCTTCAGGTCCTGTACCCGCCTCGTTCCGGTCGCCGTTTTCCGGTAAGGTAGACTGCCCCGAACCAGGAAAGAAGTTCCATGACAAACAAGGCAGACGCCCGGCCGGGCGTGCGCGAGGCACACCTGCTGCGCCGGAAAAACAACCCGCTGTTCGACGCCGCCGTACGCGAGGTCAGCAACGAGGCCCTGGCGAAAGCCCGGCTCGAGGACGGCATGGAAATGGACCGGTTCATGCAGGATTTCCAGGCGCTGGTGCAGCGGGCGGTAGCACTGGAACCCAATACCCCCAGTGAAACCATCCTGGAGCTGAAGGAGGCACTGGATCGCTGTTACCAGCAGGCCTGCGGCCTGCCCGGCGATCAGGCCCCGGTCAAGCAGGCGATCCGCAAACTGGTGGACGTCATTATGAATGCTGTCCGCAGCGGTATCGGTAACGACGCCTACGCCGCCCGCCAGCTCGACGAGGAAGATATGGCGCGGCAGACACATTTTCAGCTACAGGAGCTGCCGCTGGTTGCCGGGCTGACCCACGCTGACTCGCCGATTGCCGAAAACGAACTGGTCCCCTCCCTGTTGAGTGAGGACGACAGCAGCCTGCGCAGTTGCCTCATGTTGTTCGACGACAGCCAGCTGGCGACCATCTGTCACGATGCCGGGCAGCTGCTGGCCGACATCGATCCCGGCAAGCGGTTCAGCGATGCCTGGCGCCGGCTGGAGATCATTCGTGACTACTATCGCAGCATCACGCCGGAATCCGGGACCAACTGAGATTAACCATGAGCACAGATATCGACCCGCGGCGCTGGAGTGAAGGTCATGTCGTGGAGCTGCATCGCTGGACGGACAAACTGCACTCGATCCGTATCACCGCCGCGGTCGAACCGTTTATCGCGGGCCAGTTCACCAAGCTCGGGCTGGTGATCGACGGCGAGCTGGTTTCACGCCCCTATTCCTATGTCAATGCGCCACGGGAGGCGCCGCTGGAGTTCTATTTCATAACTGTCCCGGGTGGCCCGTTGACCAACCGCATGGTGCAGTTATCGGCCGGCGACGGTATTTACGTCATGCGGAAGGCGTCCGGTTTTTTGACCCTCGACGAAGTTCCCGATGCGCCTCACCTGTGGTTACTGTCCACCGGTACAGCGATCGGCCCGTTCCTGTCGATATTGAAAACCGGCCTGCCCTGGCAGCGCTTCGAACGGGTCGTACTGGTGCACGCCGTGCGCTATGCCGCCGAGTTGAGTTTCGGGGATACCATTCAGGCCTTACAGGCCGAGCATCCCGAACAGTTCCAGTTTGTCCCTTTTGTCAGCCGCGAGCCGACCGATTTCGCCATCCAGGCCAGGGTGCCGGCGGCAATTGAAGACGGCCGGCTCGAGCAACGTACCGGATTGCAGATCTCGACCGACCACTCCCAGATCATGATCTGCGGCAACCCGGGCATGGTGAAATCCACCAGCGATACGTTGCAGGCGCGCGGACTGCAGCGTAACCGGCGCCGAACGCCGGGGCAGATCACGGTTGAAAATTACTGGTAGCCGAGTCGTAAATAGCGGCAGAGTCCGTATAATAACCGGCTGCTTCCCAGGTAGCGATCGACCACCGGCTATGCTCTATATAACATTACATATTTCAATGGATTATGAATTGTAATTGATATGTCAGATCAAGAATCGCCAATGGATCGCCGCAGCCAGCAGGACCGCCGGCGGCGCAGTGACCGCCGCACCGGACCCGACCAGCCGAAAGGCGGCTATCGCTACCCTTCCTGGCAGGAGCAATGCATCCAGTTCGTAACCCGTTATGTCTTCCTGGCGTTGGGTGTGCTGTTTTTCAACCTGGTCGATGGTATCCAGCCAAGCTACTGGACCCCGACGGCGCTGAACACGGCGTTCGGTATTTATTTCCTGTCGAATAGCCTGCTGTTTTTGCATGCCCGCCGGTACCCGGTCAACCGCCGGCGTTATTACATCGCCATGTGGGTGGATATCGTTATTACTTCCATCTGCGTGCTCAACGACCCTTACCCCATACCACCGTCACTGCTGGTGTTCATCATGGTTGTGCTGGGGAACGGCATGCGCTACGGCATGCGCCTGTTCGCCGTGTCATTGATCGGCTGTTTTTCGGCGACCATGCTGGTGCTGTCGGCACGTCATATGTTGAGTGATGCCGCCCTCTCGCCCGGCCTGCTTTTCCTCAACCTGTTCGGCGGCATTATCCTGGTTTATTCCTATATCCTGATGGGACGTATCGAGCGCAGCCGGCGCGAGCTGGAACTGCACAGCAACCTGGATACGCTCACCGGCCTGCTCAACCGGCGCGCCCTGCTGGACGTTGCCAAGACCATGTTTCAACGCCTGCAGCGGCACCAGACGGGGTTCGTCATGTTGTTTGCCGATCTCGACAAATTCAAGGCGGTCAATGATGTGCTCGGCCATGCGGCGGGTGACCGGGTGCTCAGGCAGTTCGCCGAAATTGTACGTCAATCGATCCGCAGTACCGATGTCGCAGCACGCTTCGGTGGCGACGAGTTCGTCATGCTGCTGGAAGAGACTACCCTGGTCGAAGCCGAGGTGGTAGCGGTACGCATCCAGAAACAGGTGGCGGAATGGGCTAACGAAAACAGCATCGATTTCAGCGTCACCTTTGGCCTGGGAGAAGCGCCGACGCACGGCGACAGTTTTGCCAGCCTGCTGGAACAGGTCGACCAGGCCTTATACCACTCGAAAACCCAACATACCGGTGGCGGACTGGCCTATGCCAGGTGCGCCCCGCACGAATCCTGAACAGCTTATGGAACAGAAAGTAGACGTCGCCATTATTGGCGCCGGCAGCGCCGGTCTTTATGCCATGGCCCAGGTCAGGCGCCACACCGACAGTTTTGTACTTCTCGACGGTGGTGAACTGGGCACCACCTGCTCGCGCGTCGGCTGCATGCCGTCGAAGGCGTTGATCCAGATTGCCGATGATTTTCACCGGCGCGAGCTGTTCAAGCGCGAAGGTATTACCGGTGGAGAGGCGCTGGGTCTGGATGCGGCCCATGTCATGGAGCACGTCCAGGACCTGCGGGATATCTTCGTCGACAAGGTACTTTCCACTACTACCGACGATATGGGGGACGAGTTCATCGCCGGGCATGCCCGTTTCCTGGAACCGGGCCTGTTAGCGGTCGGCGAACGACGCATCCGCGCGCAGCGCATCGTGATCGCCACCGGGACCTCGCCCATTGTTCCCGCTGCGTGGCGCGCGTTCGGCGACCGGGTGCTGACCACCGACGAGGTTTTCGAACTCGAGGAACCACCCGCCTCGATGGCCGTTATCGGGCTGGGCGTCATCGGGCTGGAGCTCGGGCAGGCATTTGCACGCCTGGGCGTTGACGTGACCGGCATCGATCAGCTCGACGTTATCGGCAATATCGACGACCCCGAGATCAACCAGCTGGCGCAGCAATTGATCGGCAAGGAAATGCCCCTGTGGCTCGGTCAGCCGGCAACACTGGAAGACGCGGGTGATGGCCGGCTCAAGGTCAGCGCCGGTGAGCGCAGCGTCACTGTCGAGAAAGTCCTGGTGGCCATCGGGCGGGCGCCAAACCTGACTGGCCTTGACATCGATAAAGCCGGTATCAGCCTGAACGAAGCGGGCGTCCCGGACTACGACCGCAACACCATGCAGGTCGGCGACACGCCGTATTTCATCGCCGGCGACGTCAACGGTGAACGCCAGCTACTGCACGAAGCCGCGGACGAGGGCCGTATTGCCGGTATCAACGCCTGTGCAGATACCCCGGTCGCCTTCCGTCGCAAGACACCACTGCTTATCACCTTTTCCGACCCGAATATTGTCATGGTCGGGGCGCGTTATGCGGAGCTGGACCCCGACACCACCCTCACCGGCAGCGTTGCCCTGGGCATGCTGGGCCGGGCATTGATCATGGGCAGGAACAAGGGCCTGCTGCGCCTGTACGCGGACAAGACCAGCGGCCGTCTGCTGGGGGCGAGTATGCTGGCCGCCCATGCCGAGCACCTGGGGCATCTGCTGAACTGGTGTATTGAACAGCAAATGACCATTCCACAACTGGTGCGCATGCCCTTCTACCACCCGGTCATGGAAGAAGCCATCCAGGCGGCGCTCCGCGACCTGATCGCCCAGGCTGACTGGCACGACAGTCCTTATCCACCCGATCTCGAAGTTCTCTAGTGTATACCAAGCTGAGAGAACGCCTGGACCGTCTCATCGGACTCCGGCACTCGCAACTGATGCGGGACAGCGCCATCGGCCTGGAAAAGGAATGCCTGCGCGTCAACCGCAAGGGCGGCATTGCCCAGACGCCACACCCGGCGGCCCTGGGCTCGGCGTTGACTCATCCCTGTATCACCACCGATTACTCCGAGGCGCTGATAGAATTCATCACACCCCCGTTTCGGCAGATACCACAGGCCCTGGACTTCCTGCGGGACGTGGAACAGTTTGTCTACCGGCGCCTGGACGATGAATACCTCTGGTCCACCAGCATGCCCTGTGTGGTCGCCGGTGAAACCAGTATTCCCATTGCGCGCTATGGTAATTCCAATGCCGGCCGCATGAAACACGTCTACCGGGTGGGCCTGGGTTATCGCTACGGACGTGTCATGCAGGTCATCGCCGGCGTGCATTTCAACTATTCCTTTCCGCCGGAATTCTGGCCGGTATACAGCGAACTCGAAGGCAACCGCCTGCCGATGCAGGATTTCATATCCGAGTCCTACATGAGCCTGATCCGCAACCTGCAACGCTTCGGCTGGCTCATCCCCTACCTGTTCGGTGCTTCGCCGGCTATCTGCAAGTCATTTCTCGGTGATGCCCCCACGACCCTGCAGGAGTTCAACGAGAATACCTACTATGAGCCCTATGCCACCTCACTGCGCATGGGCGATATCGGTTACCAGAATAACAAGGAAAATGAATACGGCATCAAGGCCAACTATGACTCGCTTGCCAGTTATATCGAGAGCCTGACCTGCGCCATCAATACACCGTGCCGGGAATACGAAAAACTGGGTGTTCGGGTCGGCGATGAATACCGGCAGCTGAACAGCAATATTCTGCAGATAGAAAACGAATACTACAGCACTATTCGTCCCAAGCAGGTGCTGCAAGGCAATGAAAAGCCGACCCTGGCACTGAAAAGGCGCGGTATCGCCTACGTGGAATTGCGCTCCCTCGATGTCAATGCCTTTGATCCCCTGGGTATCAACGAGCGGCAGTTGCATTTTCTGGAGTGCTTCCTGCTGTTCTGTCTGCTGCACGACAGTCCTGTCATCAGCGACGACGAACGCCGCGCGATCGACGAAAATGAATTGCGTACTGCGCACCGCGGTCGTGACCCTGAACTGACACTGGTCCGGGATCGTCACTCTGTCCGTCTGCAGGCCTGGGCCGGGGAATTGCTGGCGGAAATGCACAGTGTCTGCGAGCTGCTTGACCAGAGCAGCAAAGGGACGCCCTACTGCACGGCGCTGGAGGCGCAAATGGCAAAAGTCAGAGATCCTGAACTGACGCCATCAGCACGCATGCTGAACGAAATGCGTGATCATGGAGAAGGCTTTTATCATTTTGCAAAACGCCTGTCGGAAATACACCAGCACTTTTTCACCAACCTGCCCATGAGCGAAGCCCGCGAGCAGTATTTCACCGAACTGGCAACCAAGTCGATCGAAGACCAGCAGGCCCTGGAGGCAGCGGACGAAATTTCTTTCGACGAATACCTGAACCGATATTTCGCACAGTCCTGAGCACTGCAACAATGACAGCTATTTCCCGCAACCTCGTACTGGCTTCGACCTCGCCGTTTCGCAAAGCCTTGCTGGAACGCCTGGGTGTCGCGTTTGAAACCTTTTCGCCGCAGGTGGATGAAAGCCGCCTGCCCGGAGAGTCGGCCGACCGGCTGGTGCTGCGGTTGTCCGAAGCCAAGGCGCGAGCGGGTGCGCACGCCTATCCCGACGCGCTGATTATCGGTTCCGATCAGGTGGCCGTCTGTGGCCAGGAGATTCTCGGCAAGCCCGGAGACCATGGTCGAGCCCGGGAGCAGCTCGCCTTCCTGTCCGGCCAGCGCGTCAGCTTTTACACCGGCCTGTGTCTCTACGATGCGGCGGCCGGCGTCAGCAAGGTGGACCTGGTGCCTTACCATGTTACCTTCCGCCAGCTGGAAACCGGCCAGATCGAACGTTACCTGCAGGCCGAGCAGCCGTATAACTGCGCCGGCAGTTTCAAGTCGGAGGGCCTGGGCATCAGTCTGTTTGAACGCATGGAGGGCGAAGACCCCAACGCGTTAATCGGCCTGCCCCTGATTCGCCTGGTGAGCTGGCTCAACGAGGCGGGCGTAGCAATACCCTAGGGGGTAGAGAAAAGCACCTGTAGGAGCACCCGTGCCGGGCATAAACGGCCTCATGGCCGCGATAGCCCCGGTGCGGTTTATGCCCGGCACGGGTGCCCCTGCGGCCGATCACTCTAATGTGTATTGACCACCGAGTACCTGGCCGATACCCAGGCCGATAGACGTGCCCAGCTTTTTACTGACGCGCTCGAACCACTCTTCGCTGGGCGTGTAATCAACAATCTTCTCCGCACCGATCACTTCACGCGCCACGTAACTGGCACTGGCCAGTTCGTCGACCAGCCCGATGGCCACGGATTGCTCACCGGTCCAGACATAGCCGCTGAACAGATTCGGCGTGTCGGCTTTCAGCCGCTCACCGCGTCCGGATTTAACCACGTCCATGAACTGCTCGTGGATATCATCGAGCATGCTCTGGACCTGATCAATATCTTCGGGCTTGACCGGCTGGAAGGGATCGAGGAACCCTTTGTGTTCGCCGGCGGTCAGCAGGCGGCGTTCAACACCCAGCTTGTCCATGGCGTCGACAAAACCGAAGCCGCCCATGCGCACACCGATGGAACCAACCAGGCTGGCCTTGTCGGCGTATATCTTGTCGGCGGACGAGGCAACATAATAGCCACCCGATGCACAGATATCGCTGATGACGGCATACAGGTGCTTGTCCGGGTATTCCTTGCGCAGGCGCTTGATCTCGTCGTTGATATAACCCGCCTGTACCGGGCTCCCGCCGGGACTGTTTATCCGCAGGATAACGCCGGCGCTGTTTTTATTCTCGAACGCATCGCGCAGGCCGGTGACGATATTGTCGGCACTGGCCTCCTTGTCGTCGGCAATCACGCCTTTCAATTCCACCAGGGCGGTGTGTTTCCCGCTGGTCTCGGCGTCTATCTGCAGATCCGGTGTATACAGATAAAGAATCACGGCCAGGTAGACGAACGTCAGGGCCTTGAAAAAGATACCCCAGCGCCGCGCCGCGCGTTGCTCCTTGAGCGAAGAAAACGCCAGGCGGTTGATCAGGTCCTGCTGCCATTCGTCTGACGGAGTCTGATCGTCGTGTGCATTTCTTGATTCCATTTTCAGTTCACCTCAATCGGCAGTCACCAGTGGCGACTGTGACAAAAATTCCGAACGCAGCAGGCCCTGTTCGGCCAGCCAGTCAAGTAGTTCGCTGACATTATCCAGGCAGGTCAGCGGCTGCTGTTGCAACAGGCGCCGGCGATCATGAACGCCGTAACTGACAGCGACCGGGGCGACGCCGGCCTGTTTCGCCATGTGCAGGTCATACTCGGTGTCACCGACCATCAGTGCCTGCCGGGCGTCAACCCGCAGTTCCTGCAGGATTTCCTCCAGCATCTGGGGATGCGGCTTGGAGCGGGTCTCGTCCGAGCAGCGGGTGGCGTCGAACAGGTTCTCCATACCCGTGTGGTCAAGCACCTTGTCCAGTCCGACCCGACCCTTGCCGGTCGCGACCGCCAGCAGGAACCCCGCTTCCTTGAGCAGCTGCACGGTCTCACGCGCTCCCGGGAAGAGGTCGGAATGGTGTGATATGGCGAACCAGTGGTGGCGATAGTGCTCGACAAAACGCTGCAGGAAGGCATCGTCCTGCCCCGGGTAGAGGGCATCGATCGCCTCGCGCAATCCCAGGCCGATAATTTCCCGGCACTGGTCGGCGCTGCGTTTTTCCAACTGCATATCGGCAATGGCACCGAACATGGAATTTACGATCTGGGTTTCGGAGTCCATCAGGGTGCCGTCCCAGTCGAAAATGATCAGTTTGACGGCTTCCGGCCATCGCTCCTCGCTGCTTGTCATCATACTGCTTGTCCGTCATCTCCCTCTGTATCGGGCGATTTCTCCAGTTGTTGAATCACGGCCCGGAGTTCGGCGCCCAGGGGGGCGCTGAATTCCAGGTTGCGGTCGCGCTCGACGTCCCGGAACGCCAGGTAATGAGCGTGCAGAAACAGGCGCTTGAGCCCCAGTTCCCCCATTCGCCGGTTAAATGCCGGGTCACCGTATTTTTCATCGCCGGCGAGGGGGTGGCCGGCGTAGGCCGCGTGTACCCGGATCTGGTGGGTTCGACCGGTTTCCAGGTCGGCTTCCACCAGGCTGGCACCGGGGTAGGTTTCCAGGCAACGGAAACGCGTCAATGCCGCCTTGCCGTCCGGATCCACGCGCACGATACGTTCTCCGCCACTGAGCTGATTTTTCTTCAGGGCGGTGTCCACCTGCCAGGGCCCCCTGCTCCAGTCACCGGCAGCCAGTAGCAGGTAACGCTTTTGGACCCCGCCGCTGCGCAACAATTCATGCAGGGTACGTAACTCACTGCGCTTTTTGGCGATCATCAGGCAGCCGGACGTTTCCCGGTCGAGCCGGTGCACCAGTTCCAGGTACGGTGCCT
The DNA here is from genome assembly GCA_965544455.1 of uncultured Thiogranum sp. Classification (GTDB taxonomy): domain Bacteria; phylum Pseudomonadota; class Gammaproteobacteria; order DSM-19610; family DSM-19610; genus Thiogranum. The sequence goes on along the minus strand of CBEUNK010000057.1, from coordinate 2,467 downwards.
GTGGCCGCAGGGCACGCAGACCCTCGATGATCCCGTAGTTGAGTCCGCTGCCCCCGTGCACCGCCATGCCCGAAGGTTTGTCCAGGACCAGCAGACGCTCGTCCTCGTAAATGATGGCATCCGCCAGGCGTTGTAGCACCCGGCTGCCTGGGACGGTGGCGGCGACTTCGGCGACCCGGACCGGGGGTATACGCACCCGGTCGCCGGCCCGGAGGCGGTATTCGGCCCGGATACGGCCCTTGTTGACCCGCACCTCTCCCTTGCGCAGCAGGCGGTATATCCGGCTTTTGGGGACGCCCTTGAGCGTTCGCAGCAGAAAGTTGTCGATCCGTTGACCGGCTTGCTCGGCCGCGATATCCACCCACTGCACGGCCGGCTTGTCCTGTTTTTCCATGGGCGCGGATTTTAACAGCCTTGGGCCTCCGCTGCGCTGAAAAAACGCGCCAATCCCCTGTCAGGGCAACGGGTTTAACGCGACCGCCAGTCGCTTATAAGCGTTTGATATAACGGCATTGTCTTGTTATAGTCGGGCTGTCGGTATGATCTGTATCGGAGGCTGCCTGGCAGCCGGGATGGCCGGCAATTGACCCAAATTCGTTTCTTCGCGTCTGCCCGGGATGGCCGGATACGGAGATCGAGCAGAGACCTTTTTTAGTCTCTACCTGTGGAAATAAACGAACAAGTGATTGCTCCCGTGTCTTTGACGATTGCATTGATGGTTGGACTGGTGTTCGGACTGACGGTCCGGCAGCGTGGCGCGCGGCCCGGAACATGCCGTGCCCGGCTCGCACCGGCGCGCATCATCATGCCCTCGCCCGACGCGGTCGAGCACATGAGAGACAAACCCAATGAAACGTATGCTTATCAACGCCACGCAGCCCGAAGAGCTGCGTGTCGCGCTGGTCGATGGCCAGAAACTCTACGATCTCGATATTGAGGTACCTTCCAAAGGTCAGAAAAAGTCCAACGTCTATAAAGGTAAAGTCACCCGCGTCGAGCCCAGTCTCGAGGCGGCCTTTGTGGATTACGGCGCCGAGCGCCACGGCTTTCTGCCACTGAAAGAAGTTGCCCGGGGCTATTTCCGCGAGGGCGCCGGCGAAAGTGGCCGCGTTACCATCAAGGAAGCCCTGCGCGAAGGCCAGGAAGTCATCGTCCAGGTCGAAAAAGAGGAACGCGGAAACAAGGGCGCGGCGCTGACCACCTTCATCAGTCTCGCGGGCCGTTACCTGGTCCTGATGCCCAACAATCCACGCGCCGGCGGCGTCTCGCGCCGTATCGAGGGCGAAGACCGCAATGTGATACGTGACGCCATGGCGGCCCTCGAATACCCGGCCGACATGGGCCTGATCGTACGCACGGCGGGTGTCGGCCGCCAGGCCGAAGAGTTGCAGTGGGACCTGGATTACCTGCTGCAGTTGTGGGACTCCATTTCAAAGGCTGCCGACGAACGCGCGGCCCCCTTCCTGATTTACCAGGAAAGCAATGTGATTATCCGGGCGCTGCGCGACCATCTGCGGGGCGACATCGGCGAAATCCTGATCGACGACGAGGAAATTCACCAGCGTGCGCAGGAGTTCATGACCCAGGTCATGCCGCACAACCTGAAAAAACTGAAACGCTACGATGATCCGGTGCCGCTGTTCTCGCGTTACCAGATCGAGAGCCAGATCGAGTCAGCCTTTCAACGTGAGGTCACCCTGCCCTCCGGCGGGGCTATTGTCATCGACCACACTGAGGCATTGCTGTCGATCGACATCAACTCGGCCCGTGCCACCAAGGGCAGCGACATCGAGGAAACGGCGCTCAATACCAATCTCGAGGCGGCCGACGAGGTGGCCCGCCAGTTGCGCCTGCGCGACCTCGGCGGCCTGATAGTCATCGACTTTATCGATATGCAGCCGACCAAGCACCAGCGTGAAGTCGAAAACCGCCTGCGTGAGGCACTCAAGATGGACCGTGCGCGGGTGCAGGTCGGACGGATTTCGCGCTTCGGCCTGCTGGAAATGTCGCGACAGCGTCTGCGTCCCTCGCTGGGTGAGTCCAGCCAGATCGTGTGCCCACGCTGCATGGGCCAGGGCACGGTACGTGGTGTCGAATCGCTGGCCCTGTCGATCCTGCGTATCATCGAGGAAGAGGCAATGAAGGAAAAAACCGGTCGCGTGATTGCGCACGTGCCGGTCGACGTCGGTACTTACCTGCTGAACGAGAAGCGCGATATCCTGGTCAACCTTGAACAGCGGCACAAACTCAACGTCGCCCTGATACCCACGCCCAGCCTGGAAACCCCCCACTACGACATCAAACGGGTGCGCGGTGAGGAACTGGCTGGCGAGGAAGGTGCCGTCAGCCACAAACTGATCACGACCGAGGAAGAAGGCGTGTCGGCCCTGGCCGAGACACTGACAGGCGCCAAACCCGCCGAGGCGGAAAAACCTGCCGTGCATGCGATTGCCCCGGCCGCACCGGC
>CBEUNK010000056.1:0-15812 GCA_965544455.1 uncultured Thiogranum sp. | reverse complement strand
CTCAGGGCCTGCACAAAAGCCTGACCATCTTCACCCGCTTGCAGGGCTTCCCGGTAGCGTGGATTGGACTGGAGAAAATCCGCGTAGTCGGCAAAACTTTCCGCCGGCGACGGGTAAGCCCGGAAGGCGGCCCGTTCCCGGCGCATCAGGCCCTCCCTGAACTCGACGGTGTCAGCGACGGCCCGCTGCCCCTGCCAGCGGGTATCCGCCTTGATGCCGAACAGGTTGAAACTGTTCTGCCCGTCGGCACCGCGTATCATATGTTTGCCCCAGCCGGTTTCCAGTGCCGCCTGGGCGATCAATGCCTCCGGACGGGTACCCAGCTCCTGCGCTGCACGTTGTGCATGCGGCCACAGCTCGCGAACAAACACTTCCCGCGACGCCGGCTGCCAGTCGTGGACCGCTTGTCCGGACTGAACCGAGAGCGGCTGCGGCATGTGCTGCGCGCGTGGCACCCGATCTTGCGTATCGAATTTCAGTGGCACATCCCCGGTGGAATCATCGGCAGCCAGGCCGGCGCTCGCCGTATCGGCCCGCCGCAACTGCTGCACCATCATTTCCGCCAGCCCCAGCCCCTGCTTCCTGCCCATATCGAGGGCCAGCTGCTGGTCGTACATCGACTGGTAGGTCTTGGTCTGTTCGCTGTCCATCAGCCCCTCGCCCAGCCCGGCATCACGCATACTCTTCAGCATCATCTGGATAAACAGGGCTTCGAACTGACCGGCAACCTGACGCAGTGTTTCCTCGCTGTTATCACCGGCACGGCTGCGCAGTTCAGCCAGCCCCTTGAAGTCGGTATAGACGTCAGTGTGTAACACGGGTGAGGTCATACGCTTTGTACCCGCCTAGATAACCATCAACTCGGCACGCAATGCACCGGCCTGTTTCAGGGCCTGCAGAATGGCGACAATATCCGCCGGTGTGGCACCGACCCGGTTAATGCCGTCGACAATTTCCTGCAGCGTAATGCTCGGGCGGATCAGGAAAGTGTGATTACCCTTGAAGCCCACGTCGAGGTCGCTTTGCTGGGTAACGACGGTGGAACCCGCCCGGGAAAGCATCCCCGGCTGGCTGGCTTCCTGGTTTTCGGTCACCGTGACCACCAGCGTACCGTGCGACACGGCGGCGGGCCTGATGTGTACATTGGCGCCGATTACCACGGTGCCGGTCCTGGAATTCACCACCACACGGGCGGCCGCCTCGCCCGGCTCCACGGAAATATTTTCCACCAGCGAGGCAAAGGCCACGCGCTGTGACGCTTCCACGGGCGCACTGACCTTGATGGAGGTGGCGTCGATCGCGCTGGCGATACCCGGGCCCACGGTTTCATTAATGGCTGTCGCCAGCCGGTTGGCGGTGGTGAAATCGGAACGGTTCAGGTTGAGCGTGAACGAATCGCCCTGCAGAAAGGGGTTGTTCACCATCCGCTCGACGGTCGCACCGTTGGGAATGGTACCGACGCTGGGCACGTTGACGGTGATATTCGAGCCGTCGGCCCCGGTGGCATTCAGGCCACTGACCAGCAGGTCACCCTGGGCGATGGCATACACGCGGCCGTCGGCACCTTTGAGGGGTGACATCAGCAGGGTACCGCCACGCAGGCTCTTGGCGTTACCGATGGAGGATACCGTTACATCGATAGTCTGTCCCACCTTGGCGAACGCCGGTAAACGCGAGTGGATGGCGACGGCGGCAACATTCTTCAACTGTGGGGTGGTGCCCGGTGGCAGAGTGATGCCGAACTGTTTCAGCATGTTCTCCAGTGACTGTACGGTAAACGGCGTCTGGCTGGTCTGGTCGCTGCTGCCATCCAGACCGACAACCAGGCCGTAACCGACCAGCTGGTTGTCGCGGACCCCGGCGAGATGCGCCAGATCCTTGATGCGTTCCGCCGACGCTGCCGCCGACAATACAAACAGGCTCAGAAAAATAATCAGTTTACGCATCGAAGTGCTCCACCGGCTCATACTCAGAATGGCCATATCGGACTGTTGAAGAAACGCGCCAGCCAGCCCATGTTGTTGCTGTCATGCAGGAAGCCCTTGCCGCTGTAGGTAATCCGGGCATCACCGATCTGGGTGGACAGGATGCTGTTGTTCGGGCTGATATCCTGCGGACGCACAATGCCGGATATCTGAATGAACTCCTCGCCCTGGTTCAGGGTCAGCCACTTCTCGCCCCGAACGACCAGATTACCATTAGGCAGGACGTCCGCGATGGTGACGGTAATGGCACCCGTCAGGCTGTTGCTCTGGCTGGAATCCGCCTCCCCGTCGAAAGCCCGACTGGCGGACAGGCTCTGTTCCAGAGTGTTGTTACGGTTGCTGTCCAGCGGAATCAGGCCAGGCAGGTTGAACTGCGGGGCAGCGCCAAAGAATGTCGGGTTGGCAATAGTTGCCTCCTGGTCCTTATCAGCGGTGGTTTTGGCCGACTTGGATGCCGAAGTACTCTCCTGCAGAACCACGGTAATCACGTCACCGACACGACGCGCTTTCACATCCTCGAACAGGCGCACATCCTGGGCCGCCTGGTAGATGGAACCATTCTGCAGTTCCATACTGGTATGCGCCGGCGGCAGGGTCGGCCGGTAACTATCCCGTGGGGGCGGCGTAGTCGCACAACCGCTGATTACGGCCAGCAGGCCGGTAACCAGCACAGGATTTTTCCACCAGTTTATCTGTGTCATCATGATCATCCGTTCAAGCCGGCTTTACAGGTTGTTGGTCACGAACTGCAGCATGCGGTCCGTTGTCTGTATCGCCTTGGAATTCATTTCGTAGGCGCGCTGGGTTTCTATCATGTTCACCAGCTCTTCGACGACGTTGACGTTGGAGGTTTCCAGCGCCCCCTGCGTCACCGTCCCGAGTCCGTTCAGACCCGGCGTGCCGGTACTTGGAGAACCGCTCGACGCGGTTTCCAGGTAAAGATTCTCACCAACCGCCTGCAGGCCCGTGGGATTGATGAAATCCGCCAGCTGGATGCTGCCGACCTGGGTTGGCGCCGTGCCGCCAGGCACCAGTGCCGAAACCACGCCGTCGGACCCGATGGTGACCGTGGTGGCGTTGCTCGGCAGGGTAATGGCCGGCTGGATAACGTAGCCGCCGGAGGTGACCAGCTGGCCGGTTTCGTCCATCTTCAGGGCGCCGTCACGGCTGTAGGCAAGGTTACCGTCGGGTAACAGGACCTGCAGAAAGCCGCGGCCCTGGATAGCGACATCCAGGCTGTTGTTGGTCTGCACGATATTGCCAAGCGTCTGGAGTTTTTCGGTGGCGACAGTGCGCACACCGGTGCCCAGCTGCAGGCCGGTCGGCAGGCGGTTGTTCTGCGATGCCAGTGCGCCGGGCTGGCGCACATTCTGGTACAACAGGTCTTCGAACACCGCACGGTCCTTCTTGAAGCCGTTGGTGTTGACGTTGGCCAGGTTGTTGGAAATCACGCTCATGCGCGTCTGCTGCGCTTCGAGACCGGTTTTCGCTACCCATAATGCCTTGTTCATTTCGCTACCTCGTCAATTCTGCCGCCACTAGCCCAGGTTCATGAGCTTGGTGGTGCGTTCATCCATTTCCTTGGCGGTACTCATGATTTTTACCGAAATATCGAACTGGCGCGCCAGGCTGATCATGTTGACCATGGCCTCGACACCGTTCACATTACTGCCTTCCAGTGCGCCGCTGACCAGTGTTACGTCGGTACTGGCCGGCGCCTGCGTACCGTCACGCATGCGCAGCAGGCCATCCGGGCCTTTTTCCAGCTCTTCCGCCGGCGGTGACACCATCTTGATACGGCCTACCTCGGCGAGTGTGTTGGGCTGCTGCCCCAGCGCCTGGATGCTGATGGTGCCGTCACTGCCGATGTCCAGTTTCTGGTTTTCCGGAATCAGTATCGGGCCGGCGTCCCCCAGCACGGGATGCTCGGAACGGGTCATCAACTGACCGTTGATATTGACGTGAAGATTGCCGGCACGCGTGTAGGCCTCGCTGCCATCCGGCGCCTGCACCGCGAGCCAGCCGTCACCATTGACCGCGACATCCAATGTGCGCCCGGTGGACTGGATTTCACCCTTGGCAAAACTGGTACTGTTGTCCCCCGCAACTATGTAGGACCGGGTCTGCAAACCCGGACCTTCGATGGTTTGTGATGAAAAGGTTGCCAGATCCGCCTGAAAACCGGTGGTATTGGCATTGGCGAGGTTATGTGAGTTGAGCGCCTGGGTGCGCAGCAACTGCCGCCCCGCATCACCGACAACGTACAGTACCCGATCCATAATAGAATCCTACTCAGCCTTAACGGATGTTAATGATGGTCTGCGTGACCGTATCCGCGGTGGTAATCACCTGGGCGTTGGCCTGGAAATTACGCTGTGCGGTAATCATGTTGACCAGTTCCTCGGTGAGGTCCACGTTGGAACCTTCCAGGGCGCCGGACTCGATCAGGCCGGCGGCACCGGTACCCGGCGCACCCACCAGCGGCGCACCGGAATCAAAGGTTTCGGCCCAGCTGGTGTCACCCAGTTGGCGCAAGCCCTGTGAGTTGTTGAAGGTGGCAATGGCGATCTGTCCCAGGGTGCGGGACTGACCATTGGTGAAACGCGAGGTAATGACACCGGTGTCACTGATATCAATGCCACTCAGACGCCCGGTTGCGAAACCGTCCTGTACCAGCGCGTTGACACTGAAAGGACTGCCAAACTGCGACGTGTTGTTGTAATCGACACTCACGGTCATCGGTGCCGCACCGCCGCCGGGTGTAAAGGTCATGCTGGTGGGGCTGCCGCCCGTGATGGCGCCCGTGTTGTCAAACGTAATCGTTTCACCGGCCGGGGCACCGGCATTCACCTGCGTTCCGTCCACGTACTGGAATACATCCCAGGTATTGTCCGCGGTCTTGCGGAAGTACATGGTATTGAGGTGCGGTGAGCCCAGGCTGTCAAATACGGTCAGCGAGGTCGAGTTGTTATAGGAACTGGCATCGGTCGTGCTGAAAGGTGCGGTCGGTATGCCTGCCGAGGCATCCAGGTTGGCCTGCACATCGATGCTTGTTGTCGCCGCCGGGGCGATGTCAGACCGGTCCAGCTGCAGGGGCCCGGTGGCACCGGTGATATTGCCGGCAACATCCGCCTGGAAAATGGTCAACTGCTGCTGCTGGTTGTTCACCACGAAGCCGTTACGATCGACACCCAGTGCACCGGCACGGGTATAGGCATTTACACCGTTGTCATTCATGATGAAGAATCCCTGGCCACTGATGGCCAGGTCCAGGTTGTTATCGGTAAACCCGATATTGCCCTGGGTAAACTGCTGCGAAACCGAGGACACCCGCACACCGGTACCGATGGCATTGGCGGTGACGCCCAGGTTCGAAGTTGCAAAAATGTCCGCGAATTCAGCGCGCGACTCCTTGAAACCCGTGGTACCGGCATTGGCCACGTTGTTACCGATGATCCGCAATTCCGCGGATGCTGCGTTCAAACCACTGAGTGCTGTACGAAATGGCATGATGTCTCTCCTTCAGCCAACTGGTTACAGGATCTGCCGGACTTCGTTGAAGTCCAGCGCCCCGATACCGTCAAGATCCAGCAACAGCCCACCGCTGTTGCTCAATGTCACACTGCGAACATCCGAAACGAGCAGGGTTTCGACGGACTCGAACTGACCGTCAATACTCGCCTCGGCACTTACAAAATAGGCACCGGGCCCGGCGAACGTGCCGTCATTCTTCAGGCCGTCCCACTGGAAGGCGACCGGTCCCGAGGACTGTGCGCCGAGTTCCAGCCGGCGCACGACCTGGCCGGCCTGGTCATAGACGTTGACCACGACTTCACCGCTGGCGGCCGGCAGTTCCACGCTGCCACGGATGCTCCCGCCCTGGGCCAGCGCACCGACGCCCGTGGGTGCGAGGACCTGGCGACCCACCAGGTTGGCAGCCTGCAGGGCCTGGTTCGATACCAGCGACTGACTCAGGTCGGAGAAACTCGTATTCAGTTCGCCGATACCTTCAACAGTTGAGAACTGGGCGATCTGAGTGAGAAAGTCCCCGCTCTCCATCGGCTTGAACGGGTCCTGGTTCTGCAGCTGTGTAGTCATCAGCTTGAGGAACTCTTCCTGGCCGATCGCCTTGTCAGCCGTCTTGGCATTCAGTTCGTTTACAGTACGTAAATCGATGCCCTGCGTTCCATTCTGTGTATCAATCATTGCCTTGTCCCGTTACTGTGTTTATTGCCCCATGCGGAGCGTGGCAAGCATCATCTGTTTGGATGTATTGAGTACTTCAACGTTACTCTGGTAGCTGCGTGAGGCGGAAATCATGTTCGCCATTTCGTTAACCATGTTGACGTTGGGCAGGAAAACGTAGCCATCCTCGTTTGCCAGCGGATTTTCCGGCTCATACTGTTTCTCCAGTTTCCCCTTGCTCTCATAGATACCTTCCACCTTTACCCCGACACTGGCATCATTGCCCTGCAAGGACTGCATCACGGCGGAAAACACCGGGTGACGCGCGCGATAGGTTGTATCTTCGGTGCCCGCCGTACTCTGTGCATTGGCGAGATTGCTGGACGTCACGTTCAGGCGCACGCTCTGCGCGCTCATGGCCGATCCGGCGATATCGAATACGTCAAATAAAGACATTCATCATTCTCCCTTGATGGCCAGTTTCAAACCCTTGAACTTGCCGTTCAGAAAAGTCAGGGTGGATTGATAACGCACCGCGTTCTCGGTGAACTCGGACTGTTCTATCTGGCTGTTGACGGTGTTACCGTCCAGCGAAGACTGCATGGGTGTGCGGTACAGCAGATCGGGGCTGGAGGCGATCGAAGCGGCGCCACCGATATGACCGGCGCTGGTCGTTTTCAGCGACACCTGGTTGCCGTCCACCTTTGCCAGCACGCTCCTGAAATCTATGTCGCGTGCCTTGAAGCCCGGTGTATCGGCATTGGCCAGGTTTGACGCCAGCACGCTGGAACGCTTGCCGTACAGGGCCAGCTTTTCCGGCATCTGCCCCAGCGCTTTGTCAAAACTGATTGCCATGTTGTCTCCCGCCATACTCTCGTTGCAGAAGAAAAGAGCAACCAGCGTGCCAACCGGGCTCACCCCATAAATATCATTGACTTAGAGAGCAAAAGGAAGGTGTCTGCCGTTTCCGGCGGCAATCCCTGACCGGCAGGCGGCAAAGGGTGGCAAACCTGCCGCCCCGCCGAACTACTTCTTCCGGTACACCACCCCGGGATTGCAGCGCACCATGTCGAAAGCGTCCGAATACTGGCTGATGGCCTCGGAAGCGCCGAGAAACAGGTAGCCCTGTGGATTCAGGCAGTCGGCCATGCGCCTGAGGATATCGATCTTGGATTCGGTGGAAAAATAGATCAGCACGTTGCGGCAGAAAATAACGTCGAAACGGCCCAGCATGGAGTAGCTGGCCAGCAGGTTACCGCTGGTAAACCGCACCCGGCGGCGCACGTCGTCGCGCACCTGCCAGCGTTCCTCCCAGTGCTGGGCATCGCGCCGGAAATAGCGATCCTTGATGTCGGCCGGCAGCCCGCGCGCCACGGCCATGGCATCGTAGTAACCGGTCTTGGCATTCTCCAGTACCGCCGGGGAAATATCAGTAGCGGTAATCTGCACGTCGCCAAGAACGCCCGGATTTTTGCTCAGGAATTCCTGCACCGTGATACTGACGGAGTAAGGCTCCTGCCCTGTGGAACAGGCAGCCGACCACAGGCGCACCGAACGCTGCTTGCGTTTTACGTAATCCGGCAAGATGTGGTTGGACAGGATACTGAAGGGATGATTATCACGAAACCAGAAGGTTTCGTTGGTCGTCATGGCCTCGATGACCTGCTCGCGCAGCGGGCCACCCGAACGTTCGCGCCGCAACTGGCCAACCAGGTCGCCCAGGCAGGTGACCTTGCTGTCCGCCACCATCCTGTTCAGACGGCTTTGCACCAGGTAATGCTTGTTTTCACCCAGCAGAATACCGCAGGCCTCTTCCAGGAACTGACGGAACTCCTCGTACTCGGCCGGGCTGATACGTGCAAGAGACAAACGCGCGCTTCCTTTTCATGCTGCCGGGTGGCCTTGTGCGATGCCTGGCACGACCTCGCATTTCAGCAGTCCACCCGGTTTCCTTGCTTCCTAACTACGGGTTATACAGTAAAACATCACGCCGTGGCGCGCTCATCCTGCCAGCGCTTCAACCGTTTCAAAACAGTTTTCGCCAGCACGTCCGGCTGGAACTTGGCGATAAAATCGTCGGCACCGACTTTTTCCACCATGGCATTGTTGAACACGCCGCTCAAAGAGGTATGCAGCAGAATGTGCAGATCGTCCATACGTGGATCCCGGCGCACCTCGGTGGTAAAGGTATAGCCATCCATCTCCGGCATCTCGATATCTGAAATCACCATGAAAAGCCGTTCGTGCAGCGGGATATCGTTTTCCTCTTCGGCCCACTGCCTGAGCAGGCCGAGCGCCTGCCGGCCGTCATTGGCCAATACACATTCAATGCCCAGTTTTTCCAGGGTACGCTTGATCTGGTTGCGCGCTACCGACGAATCGTCGGCAACCAGCACGATGGGGTGACGCTCTTCGTCGCTGTCGGGCGCCTGCTCGATGAATTCCTGGGAAACGTCTTCGTTCCAGCCGACCACCTCGGCGAGCACCTTTTCAACGTCGATAATCTCGACCAGTTCGCCATCGACCTTGGTGACCGCGGTCAGGTAGTTTTCGTCACCGATCCCCTTGGGCGGCGGCAGGATTTCCTCCCAGTTCATATTGACGATGCGGTCTACGCCACCTACCAGGAACCCCTGTACAAACTGGTTGTACTCGGTCACGACGACAAAATTCTCCTCGGGCTTGTCGACACCGCGGACGCCGATGGCCTTGCCCAGGTCCATCACCGTCACGGTGCGACCACGCATATTGGCTACCCCACGCACCACGTGATGCGAATCCGGAATCTGCGTCAGCGTCGGACACTGTATGACTTCCTGCACCTTGAAGACATTAATCCCGAACAACTGCTTGCCATCCAGGCGAAACAGTAACAACTCCAGCCGGTTATGCCCGGCCAGCTGGGTACGCATATCAACACTGGCCAATACGCCGCTCATGGCAAGTACTCCCTCAGGTGGTTTGGCAGATTCATGCCGGGCTATCGGCGTTTACGCACGAAGCTTGACCAGATGGAAAGACTGGCACGGGCCTTGCCTGTGGTTGTAACAGGTCTTCCGCAGAAACGGTCACAACCATGCGCAATTTTAAAACCCTGAGCTTCTTTATACTGTTAGCCGCGTTGGCCTGGCAGCCGCTGAAAGCCTCTGCCGCCCAGGCGGCAAACGCGTGGCAAAGTCATGCCGCCATTCGCGCTACCGCGGAAAGTTTTCTGCAGGCCTTTGTCAGCAGCCAGCACGAGGGCCGCAGCGAGGTCAAACTGGGCCAGCTGGACCGGCGTCTCAAGCTCAAAAGCTGCCACGCGCCGCTCGACGCCTTCATGCCGCCGGGGGGCCGTGTAACAGGCAACACCACAATCGGTGTACGCTGCCCCGACGAGGGCGGCTGGAGCATCTATGTGGCTGCCCGCATTGATGTTTTTGGCCCCGTACTGGTTGCCCGGCAGCCTGTGGCAAGGGGTACGCCCATTCAGGCGGGCGACCTGGAGCTGGTAGAACGCAACCTGTCCAACCTGCCCTACGGCTATTACACAGACATGCAACCCATCCTCGGACAACTGGCAAAACGTACCATCACCGGCGCGACGGTCATCACCCCCACCATGCTGCAGGCACCCAAGCTGGTAAAACGCGGTGAGCGGGTCAGCGTGATTGCCGAAACCGGCGCCCTGACAATACGTACGGTGGGCCAGGCCCTGGGTGATGGCAAGTCCGGTGACCTGGTGCGTGTGCGAGCCGCGGGCTCGAACCGGATCATCAATGGTACAGTTGTTTCACCAGGCGTCGTAAAAGTGACGCTTTAGTGACAATCGCCAAAAAAGCGCCTAAAGTTATTGAAAGCAGTGACGATATCAATACCGTAAGCACTGTGAAACAGACTTTGAGGACGCTTGAATGGAGATTGAAAACAACCGCCTGGCCTCGGTAACGACACAGGCCGGCGGCCAGAACGCGCCGGTTGGAAACCAGCGGAACGACGCTGGCGAGGCTGCTGCCGACAGCTCCGGCCAGTCCGGCAGCGGCGCGGACAAGGTCAGCCTGACCGGCCAGGCGCAACAGCTGCGGGAACTGGAAACACAGCTGGCGAGTGAGCCGGTGGTCGACCGTCAACGCGTGGAAGCGGTGCGCAGCGCGGTCGAAGACGGCAGTTTCGCCGTCAACCCGGAACGTATCGCCGACAAACTGATCAACCTGGAACAGGCATTGACCGACGCGAGGTAAGCAACCATGAACGCTGAAGGGACGCAGCAGTCACTGCAGGACATACTGGTACAGGAAGCGCAGTGCAGCGAACGCCTGCTCACCTGTCTGCAGGCCGAACGCCGGGCCCTGTCACAGCGTGATATGGACGCCCTCCAACAGACCACCGAAGAGAAACTGCAGCTCAGCCAACAGCTGGAACAGCTGGAACAGCAACGCGAGAACCTGGTCGCACGGCTTGGCTTTAGCAATAACCGCGATAGCCTGGAACAGTGTTTTAACAGCCTGCCACAGCGCGACAGCCTGAAACAGTCCTGGCAGCAGGTCCTTGACAACATCGAAGCCTGCCGCGACGGCAACCTCACCAACGGCGGTATTCTCGAAGTGGGCCGCCAGCACGTTGAACAGGCGCTGTCTATTTTACGCGGCCAGTCCGGCGGCCCGGCCCTTTACAGCCCAAGCGGTAACACCGAGGCCGATCTCGGCCGGCGCGAACTGGGCAAAGTCTAGCCGGGCAACACGCTCAAGCTTGCCGCGCTTTCGGCCGATTACCCCACAAGATAAGCAACATTTCAGATCAACCTGCGACTGTGCGGCCGTTGCCGCCTGAATTTGACTATGCTTGTAAAACTGAAACGGGCTTTTCAGGGGGAACGCTCGTCAGGGAAGGAGCGCGTCACCTCAAGCACCAAGATAAAAGCGCTGCTGCAGCAACTCAAGACCGAGCACGAACTGCTGAACGCAACCGTGTCCGGCTGCAAGGTAGTGGCTAATACCGCCATCCTGGGCGTGGATGAAAAGCGTGGCCTGTTTTACCTCGACGAACTGAACATCGACACGGCGCACCAGGCGCTGTTACGCCATGGCAAATTGCGGGTTGAGTGCCGCCTGCACGGCATGGAACTGCAATTTGTCGCCCAGATGCTCAAATCCGACACGGACGGCGGCCTGGCGCTCTACGTAATGACCATGCCCAAGGTCATCGTCCGGCTACAGCGGCGGGAAAACTTCCGCCTGCGCCTGAGCCCCGGCCTGCAGGTACCCCTGACCATCCCCAATCTCGAAGGCGAGAGCATCCATGGCGAAGCCTTCGACCTGTCGGCGACCGGCATCGGTGCCTTTCTGCATACGCGCAAAATACCCAGCCGTGGGCAGATCCTGTCCGCTACCAGCCTGTCGATACCACATGCCCGCCCGCTGAAAACCAGGCTGGAAGTTCGTTTTGCCCGCCAGGACGCTGCGCATCATATGCTGCGCATCGGCGCCCGCTTCGTCGGACTGGACGCCAAACAGGAACGGCAGATTGCACAGTTTCTCGCCGAACAGCAACGCAAGCGCCGCCGCCACGGCCCGCGCTAAATGAGGAAATCCCGGCGGGATTGAACTTGAATGCCCTTTATGTCACATTGACGACCACGGGGCCGTAGCTCAGCTGGGAGAGCGTCGCGTTCGCAATGCGAAGGTCGGGAGTTCGATCCTCCTCGGCTCCACCAATTCCCCTGTCTCCGATGTACAAGCTGTTGCCGGATGGTGTAAGTCGGGACGGCTATGTGCCGTTATTGATTACAATAAGGGCCATTGCCCAAATCGCAACCCTTATTTCATAGCGCCCCCGCGGCCGATATGCCATGAGTACCTGTCCGACATAAAATAACGGGATCCGGCACACCTGGCCCGAATCCCGTTTTGACAGGTCCCTGCACTGTCGCAGTGCCTGAACAAGCGCCCGGCTTACTTCAGATCAAAGCGATCGTTCTGCATCACCCTGGTCCATGCCGCGACGAAATCATTGACGAACTTGTCATGCGCATCATCGGCTGCATAGACTTCGGCAACGGCACGCAGCTCCGAGTTGGAACCGAACACCAGGTCGACCGGCGTTGCCGTCCACTTCACCTTGCCGCTGGCACGATCCTTACCGACATACAGATCCTCGGCCTTGGAGGATTTCTCCCAGACCGTGGACATGTCGAGCAGGTTGACGAAAAAGTCGTTGGTCAGCTTACTCGGATGAGCGGTAAATACGCCATTACTGGAACCATCCGTGTTCGCACCCAGCGCGCGCATACCACCCACCAGCACGGTCATTTCCGGCACAGTCAGGTTCAACATATCGGCACGGTCGACCAGCGCATCGGTCGGCGAGAGCCTGGCACCCTTGCCGTAGTAGTTGCGGAAGCCATCGGCCTTTGGCTCCAGCAGGGCGAATGAATGCACATCAGTCTGTGCCTGCGTGGCATCCGTACGACCCGGCTTGAACGGCACCGTGACAGCATGCTCGGCATCGCTGGCGGCCTTCTCGATGGCGGCGGCGGCGCCCAGTACGATCATGTCGGCCAGCGATACCTGCTGGCCACCCTTGTGAGCCTTGTTGAAGTTCGTCTGGATCTTCTCAAGACCCTTCAGAACTTTTGCTACCATCTTCGGATCGTTGACCGCCCAGTCTTTCTGCGGCGCCAGGCGCAGGCGGCCACCATTGGCGCCACCGCGCATGTCGGTACCGCGGAAGGACGCGGCAGCTGCCCAGGCGGTGCGCACCAGATCAGACACGGACAACCCGGAAGCGAGTACATCCTGCTTCAGGCCGGCAATGTCGCCGGCGTCGATCAGCGGGTAATCCGCCGCCGGCACCGGATCCTGCCAGATCAGCGCCTCCTGTGGAGACTCCGCACCGACATAGCGGGCACTCGGACCCATGTCGCGGTGCGTCAGCTTGAACCAGGCACGGGCAAAGGCCTCGTTGAACGCGTTCGGGTCATTGGCGAACTTCTCGGAGATCTTGCGATAGGCCGGGTCTTCCCGCAGCGACAGGTCGGTGGTCAGCATGACCACCGGGTTGCGCTTGCCGGGTATGTGGGCGTCCGGTGTCATCTGGTGCAGGGTGTCATCCTTCGGAATCCACTGGACCGCACCGGCCGGGCTCTTCGTCTGCACCCATTCAAACGCCAGCAGGTTCTTCAGGAACACGGCTGTCCACTCCGTGGGCGTCGGGGTCCAGGCCCCCTCGAGACCACTGGTGACGGTGTCTTCGGCATTGCCCTTGCCACACTGGTTGGCCCAGCCCAGGCCCTGCTGCTCGATCGGGGCAGCGGCCGGGTCGGGGCCGACGCAGTCACCGGGATCGTGGGCGCCGTGGGTCTTGCCCAGGGTGTGACCACCGGCGATCAGCGCGACGGTCTCCTCGTCGTTCATGCCCATGCGACCGAAGGTGTCGCGGATATCGTGCGCGGCGGCCAGCGGATCACCCTTGTGACCGGTCGGACCTTCCGGATTCACATAGATCAGGCCCATCTGCACGGCGGCCAGCGGATCTTCCAGGTCGCGCTTGCCGCTGTAACGCGTGTCGTCAGCCAGCCATTTTTTCTCGGTACCCCAGTACACCTCGTCCGCTTCCCAGTCGTCGACGCGGCCACCGGCAAACCCGTAGGTCTTGAAGCCGGACTTCTCCAGCGCCACGTTGCCGGCGAGCACCATCAGGTCACCCCAGGACACATTACGGCCATATTTTTTCTTGACCGGCCACAGCAGGCGGCGAGCCTTATCGAGGTTGGCATTGTCCGGCCAGCTGTTCAGCGGCTCGAAGCGCTGCTGACCGCCATCGGCGCCGCCGCGACCGTCCTGGCTACGGTAGGTACCGGCAGCGTGCCAGGCCATGCGGATAAACAGACCGGCATAAGTACCCCAGTCAGCCGGCCACCAGGCCTGTGACGAGGTCATCTCTTTTGCTATGTCTGCTTTCAGGGCATTGATATCGACGCTGGCGAAGGCCTTGGCGTAATCAAATCCATCGCCCATCGGGTTGGATTCGGCGGCATGCGCACGTAGCGGACTCAGGTCCAGCCGGTTCGGCCACCAGAAATCGTTAGTTGTTGCCTGCATCCCGGCGTGTACCGGGTTCGTGAACAGCACAGGGGTGGTTGCGACCGCAAATGCCGCAAGTAATGCAACTGATTTTCCTGTTTTCATATAGATCTCCATGCATTCAAAAGCGATTGCACATCGCATTTAGCGCAACCGAAAGTCCCAGATCACCGAACAGAAGGGATAGTATAGCACACTTTAGAATGATTCTAAACTATGAGTTGATTGAGATTTTCAATGCAGGGAATCAATAAACCTGATTACCCCTGAGGCTCGGCCGGTGAGCCGCCCGGATTGGATTACCCGAACTGGTTGAAAACACCGAGAACGCCATCATGGCGAAGACTGCAGAAAGCCATGTCATGTTCGAGTATGCCCGGTCAAGGCCAGCCAGGGCAAATGAATACCGGCCCTTGATTCCAGCAGGGCGCCTACCTGCCGGGTCTCTTTTGCTACACAGACCGACGTCGCGAGAGCCTGCGCGTCGGCTAGCGTTGTCGTCTGCACCACCTGGGCGAGAAAGGGAATAAGTGCGGCATCTACCGAGAAGGTACGGTAACCCAGGCCCAGGAGAATCGGCAAAATACCGGGCAGCTGCGGCAGCACACCGCACAGCTGCAGCCTGTGAAGATCAGATGACGCACTGTCCGCCATCTGTTCGAGAAGGCGAAACAACGGTGGCGCATAAGGGTCAAGGTAAGCGCGTACTTCAGGCCGGTCACGATCAGCCGCAAACAGGCACTGCATCAGGTCATTACAGCCCACAGACACAAAATCCGCGATAGTGAACCAGTCGGCAATCTCCAGTGCCCCCGCCGGCGTTTCGAGCATGGCGCCGATCGGTAGCGGATTCGACAGGTATCCGCGAATATACCGATACCAGTATTGCAGCTCCTCATAGCTACTGAGATAAGGGATGAGGAGACGTAAATCAAAACGTTCACTCAGCGCATCGAGAGCGCTGAGTTGTGCGTGAAAAACTTTTTGCACGGGCTCGAGCTCAAAAAGGCGCGCGCCCTGCAGTCCCAGGATACTCCCCACAGCATCGATGCGCGGCAGCCAGCCGGGCATTTTATCGGCGGCCAGATCCAGCAGGCGAACGGTTACCGATAAAGGGGTTGCTGCTAAACACAGCGCACTGAAGGCGTCGCGGTAATAGTCCACGTCCGGGAGAGCATTGTGCTTCGGCAGCAGAAATTCTGAACGTACCAGACCGATGGCTTCCGCGCCGACGGCTACCGCCTGCCTTGCGGCGGCGGAATTTCGCACACTGGCACGCAGATACACAGCGACATTGTCAGCGGTGCAGACAGCCTCGCCCGGTGCAGGTGGCGATGATAAAGTCCGGGTTTCAGCGGATGCGGCGGTGTCTGTGGTGATGAGGCCGGTGGCACCGTCAAGCAATACCTCCCTGCCCGCCTCGAGTGTGACGGCCTGTTGTGCCGAAACAATCACCGTTGGAACGCCGGCGCCCAGCAGGGCGATCATGGTGTGCGACAGCGGCGCGCCTTCAACGATGATGAAGCCCGCCGGCTGTATGTTGAACGGACCAATATCGGACTGTAAAAGTACCACAATGTCG
>CBEUNK010000055.1:0-15873 GCA_965544455.1 uncultured Thiogranum sp. | reverse complement strand
TGAGCCGTCAGATTTACAGTCTGATCCCTTTGGCCACTCGGGAACCCCTCCAAAACGCAAGCCGCGTATTTTGATCCGCCGGCGAACTCCTGTCAACTCCGGCCCCGGGGTTTTTCTTAATAAAACTGTCACCTTGAGCCGCCGGGGCAGATTTCCGTCCGACCCGTGTGGATGATAAGATGCGCACGTTTTCCCGGGCCAACGTCGGGCCGGGTGGGACACATAACAATCAAACCTTAATAGTTTCGGGGATTTTAATGAAAGTCACAATTTATGGCTCCGGGTATGTGGGGCTGGTTACCGGCGCCTGCCTGGCCCAAGTGGGTAACGATGTCCTCTGTGTCGACATCGATCCCAGGAAAATCGAGATGTTAAACAAGGGCGAAAGCCCGATCTACGAACCCGGCCTGAGCGAAATGATCGTTTCCAACCAGGCGGCGGGGCGACTGAATTTCACCCTGGACCCCGCCGAGGGTGTGGCGCACGGCCTGTTCCAGTTCATCGCCGTGGGTACCCCCCCGGACGAGGACGGTTCCGCGGACCTGCAGCACGTACTGGCCGTCGCCGGTGCCATCGGCGACCACCTCGACGACTACCGCATCATCGTCAATAAATCGACTGTCCCGGTCGGCACTGCCGATCGGGTACGCGCCCAGGTCCAGGCCTCCCTGGACAAACGCGCCGCCGGTGCCGAATTCGATGTGGTCTCGAACCCGGAATTCCTGAAAGAAGGCGCGGCTATTGACGATTTCATGCGCCCCGACCGTATCGTTATCGGCACCGACAATCCGCGCACCACGGAACTGCTGCGTGCCCTTTATACCCCCTTCAACCGGAATCACGAGCGCATTCTGGCCATGGATATCCGTTCTGCCGAGCTGACCAAGTACGCGGCCAACTCGTTGCTGGCCACCAAGATCAGCTTCATGAACGAACTGTCCAATATCGCCGAACGCCTGGGCGCCGACATCGAGCAGGTGCGCATCGGTATCGGCTCCGACCCGCGAATCGGCTACCAGTTCATCTACCCGGGTGCCGGTTATGGCGGCTCCTGCTTTCCCAAGGACGTACGCGCCCTGGAACGGACCGCCCATGAGAATGGCTATACGGCGGAACTCCTGCATGCTGTGGAAGCGGTCAATTTCAGACAGAAGGAAAAGTTGTTCGAAAAAATCAGCGCGCACTACGGCGGTGACCTCAAGGGCCGGACATTCGCCCTGTGGGGACTGGCATTCAAACCCAACACCGACGACATGCGCGAGGCCTCCAGCCGGGTACTGATGGAAGCCCTGTGGGAACAGGGCGCCAGCGTGCGCGCCTACGACCCGGAGGCCCGTGACGAAACGGCCCGCATCTACGGTAATCGTGACGACCTCACCCTGTGTGACTCAGCCGAAAGCACGCTCGAAGGTGCCGATGCCCTGGCCGTGATCACCGAGTGGAACCAGTTCCGCAGTCCGGACTTCGAGCACATCCGTACGACGCTCAAGGCACCGGTTATTTTTGACGGACGCAATCTCTATAACCCTGATTTCCTGGGTAATCAGGGTTTTACGTATTACTCCATCGGCCGCGAGCCAACCACACCTTGAAACAACAGCCGCCGGGGAGCGGCGATGGGGACAGATTTGAAATCTGCCCCCCAGCCTGCCCGTCACAGGTGGCGGGCAAATTCCGAGTGCCGGGCGTCCCCCAGCAGGTTGTCGAAGGTTTCGGCGCTGACGTGGATCAGGCGTTCGTGGTCGCCCGCTTCAAAGTAAATATCTGATTGCTCAACCAGGTTCTCGTCGACAATGGTGTCGATATCGTAAACATTACCGAACGGTGGCACGGCACCGGGCTCACAATCGTCGAACAGGGCGTCAAGCTCATACTCGGTGACCAGTCCAAGACTCCGGCTGGTCTGCCGATGGATCTCGCCCAGGTCGACTTTGCAGCTGGCCGGCAACACGGCCAGCAGGTAACCACGATCATCCCCCAGTACCACCGACTTGGCAATACGGTCGCCCGGCACATGGGCGAGCTGCGCCGATTCCATGCTGGTGGCGGAATGCGGATGATCGACAATCTCGTAGTCGGCATCCTGCTCGGCGAGATAATCCGAAACGCGTGTAGCTATGGTCATGACGGCTTACTCCTGGCCTGAATACTCACTTTCAGTATAGTTCAGGGTGCCCCGGTGGCGACGGGCCGGTCGCGGCGCGTTATCCACTCACTCCAGGACCCGACATACAGCCGTGAGCCATGGAGACCCGCCACCTCCATCGCCAGCAGATTGTGGCAGGCGGTTACCCCGGATCCGCACATGTGCACCACTGCGGTCGGCGCCACCCCCTGCAGGTACGCCAGCCAGGTTTCGCGCAGTGCCGCGGGCCGACGGAACAGGCCATTGGCATCAAGGTTCTGTTCAAAAGGGAAATTTCCGGCGCCCGGGATGTGGCCGGCAACCGGGTCGATCGCTTCCTGCTCGCCGGCGAAGCGTTCGCGGCTGCGCGCATCGACAAGGACGAATGCCCCGCTTTCCAAATTCTCCTCCACCCGTTCCGTGGTCACCCAGCCGCCTCCGGGTTGCAGCTCGACCACCTGCAGGTGTGGCGCCGGCCGCTCGGTGCTCTCGGCACCCCCCGCGGCCTGCCACGCGGCCCAGCCCCCGTCCAGCACGGCGGCCCGCTCATGCCCCACACAGCGCAGCAACCACCACAAACGCGCGGCAAAAGCGCCACTGCCCTGGTCATAAACCACCACCTGGGTATCCCGGCGGATACCCCATTCACCGAGCAGGTCCATGAAGACACGCCAGTCCGGCAACGGGTGGCGGCCGCTGTCATCCGTGCGGGGCGAAGACAGGTCATTATCGAGGTGCGCAAAATAAGCGCCGGGAATATGACCTTCCCGGTAAGCCGCTTCACCGGCGGACTTGTCCGCCAGGTCGAAACGACAGTCGATCACGGACCAGTCGGCGGCCCGGACCTGCCGCCGGCAGGCGTCAACGGATATCAACGTGTCATAATAGTGCGCCATTGAAGTCCCTGTACCGGCTGCCTCGTGCCTATTGTAATCATCACCCTGCTGTTACTGCTATTGCTGTTCGGCCCGCAGCTGTGGGTACGGGCGGTCATGCGCCGCCATAGCCGGCCGCGCGACGACTTTCCGGGCACCGGCGGCCAGTTCGCGAGCCATCTGCTGACACAGCTCGGTCTCGATCAGGTCAAGGTCGAAGCGACCGAATCGGGCGACCATTATGACCCCGTCAGCCTGAGCGTGCGCCTGAGCCCGGAAAACCTCAACGGCAAATCGTTGACGGCGGTGGCTGTCGCCGCCCATGAAGTCGGTCACGCCCTGCAGGACAAGCTCGGTTACCGGCCATTGCGCTGGCGTACCCGTCTGGCAACACTGGCCATGGGCGCACAACAACTGGGCAATGGCCTGTTTGTGCTGGCGCCGTTGATCGGCGCCGTGACGCGGGCGCCTTCACCGATGTTATTACTGCTGGCAGCAGGCCTGGCAAGTTTCGGCTCGGCCGCCCTGGTCCATCTGGTCACCTTGCCGGTGGAGTGGGATGCCAGTTTCCGGCGGGCTCTGCCGTTGCTCGAAGCCGGTGGTTACCTGTCTGAAAATGACCATAAAAAGGCCCGCCAGATACTCACCGCAGCCGCGTTCACTTACGTGGCCGGCTCGCTCGCCAGCCTGCTGAACCTGTGGCGTTGGCTGCGCTGGCTGAGGCGCTGATCGGCTGCCGTGGCTGGATTCAAGCACGCCGGAAGCCCGGCCGATGTAGTCGTTATCCAAGGAAATCAGTCCGTCGAGGAATCAAGCATGAAACGCCTGCTGCGCTCCACCCTCCTGGTCTTTGCACTGGGCAACGCCATGACGGGCGTTGCGCGGGACATGGATGAGCAATACGCCGTCTTCGGTGTCGGTGGCGAAAACTGTGCAGCCTACCTGGTGTCCCGCGACCAGGGCGGCCCGGCGGAACGCTGGTATCACCACTGGTTGAGCGGCTACCTGTCGGCCGTCAACAATGCCGGCGCGAGCACCTTCAATATACTGGGCGACAAGAGCATGGCCGACATACTCGACTGGCTGGAAGGCTACTGTGCAGCCAATCCGAACGTGAATTTCGCCAATGCCGTCGCCGACATGGTGGCGATACTCTACGCCGACCGGCAGAACATGGCACCCGGCAAGGAGGGTGGCTGGAACAAGTTCACTGACCGGTCGACGGCGGATTCACCCTGACCTCGGCATAATCGCCCAGCGCTTCACGCACCTCGGGCAAGCGGATCGGCTGCGCCAGCAGCGGAATTTCGAACGCACCGGAACAGACCAGCGTCACCGGTGGCTGCTGTTGTGACTTGAGACGGATGTGAAACTGATAGGCAATAGGCGTCCTGTCACCACCGAAACCCACGCCCAGGGCCGCCACCATAACAGGCCGTTTCAGGCGGACCTCCGCTTCATCCAGCCAGACCGAGTCGACGACCAGCACATCCGGTCTGATCTGCTGCTCGCCAGGAAGCGGATCACGC
The DNA here is from genome assembly GCA_965544455.1 of uncultured Thiogranum sp. Lineage (GTDB taxonomy): Bacteria > Pseudomonadota > Gammaproteobacteria > DSM-19610 > DSM-19610 > Thiogranum. The sequence goes on along the minus strand of CBEUNK010000055.1, from coordinate 11,344 downwards.
AACAGGAAGTAGCAGAACGGCGCGTACTGGTCGGTTCCACCGTAACCCGTGGTCTGGCCATGTTGCAGGTAGATACGCGCCATGCCGGGTGAAATGATAATAGGGCGCAACACCTCCACCTCATCGCCGGGCTGCAGCGGACTGTCATAGAACCCTTGCCGGGAACCCGCCTGCTGGCATGCGACCAGCAACAGGCAGACACAAACCCCTGATAGTATCGAGCCGTTGCCACCTTTCATCGCAGTCTCCTTCATTCAGCCAGCCCGTTATTGGCATCCGTATCATGTAATTTTAGCAGGCCGATGTCGGCGAAACGCGCTGATCGCTTAATCGGCAACCTCGACAGCCGTACGTTCAGCGGCGCCGTAACCGCGATGTACAACCAGTCCACCCAGTATCAGGCCGGTACCCAGCCACACGGCCGACAGTACCGCTTCGCCATTCAACCAGTGCCCCAGCAGCAGCGCCGTCACCGGGGTCACCAGGGTAATCAGGCTCACCTTGACCGCCGTCACCTGGCGCAACAGGTAGTAATACCAGAAAAATCCGAGCACCGAGCCAAACAACGCCAGATAGGTGATCGCAAAACGGCTCCGGTCGGGCAATGCCTGTGGCCAGACACCGTCGAACACGAACCAGGTCAACACAAACACGGGCACGGCAACACTCAAGCCGCCGCCGGTTACCGCCAGTGCCGGCAGGTCCGCAGACAGGCGTTTTACCCACACGGCACTGGCGGAGTGCACCAGTGTCGACAACAACACGGCCACAATGCCGATACCTGCACGGGGCCCCGCCTCCGCGCCACCGGCAAAAATCGTCACCAGGCCGGCGATCGCCATCAGCAGGCCCAGCAGCTCACCCCGCGACAGCCCCTGCTGCGACAACCACAGCACGGAAAACAGGCTGGTCAGCAAGGGGGACAGGCCAAATAACACCGCTATCCAGCCGGAAGGCACGTACTGCGCCCCCCAGTAGACCAGTGTCATGGCACCATAAATTGCGATACCCGCCGCCAGGTAGGCGCCGCGCGCCCGCACATGCCAGGGCATATCGATACCGGCAATGCGAATCGCCAGCAGGCAGAAAATCAGGCCCAGCACCATGCGCGCAGTCACGGCAAACAAAAACCCGCCACCCTCGCTGCTCCATTGAATGGCGAGTGGCGTGGTCGACCAGATCAATATGACACCTGCAAACGCTGCCGGCACCGACATGCTGTTCACCTCCGCGCGCTGAAACAAAAAAGGCCGCAGTCCTTTCGGTCTGCGGCCTTTCGAAAACAGGGGTACTTCAGGTTTAGCTCGTTTTCTCCAGACCGCCGCCACGGCACATCAGCCACACGCGTTTGCGTACGGCAGGTGATGCAATGACAGAGAAATGCGAGTTGAGTACCATGGCATGCAGTCTGCCCCGTGCACGGGCGGCTTGTCAACGTGAACATGAAAGAGCCGCCCTGACCCGGCGGCCGGTGCCGCAGCAATCAGGCGGCTGCACGCAGAGATGGTATTTATGCCGACACGCGAACAACTGGAAGACAGCCTGCGCCGCTGTACCGCCGAGCTTGAGCAGGTACGCCGTGAACTGGAATCTTTCAACTATGCGGTATCGCACGATCTGCGCGGACCGCTGCGCGCCATAAGCGGCTTCAGCGAAAGCCTGGTGGAAGACTGCAGCGACCAGCTGGATGATGCGGCGCGCGAGTACCTGCAGCGCATCCGGAAAAATGCACGCCAGATGGACGAACTGCTGCAGGCCTTGCTGAGCCTGTCGCGGGTTACCCGCCAGGAACTACGGCCGGCACGTGTCAACCTGTCGCGCCTCTGCCACAAGCAACTCGAACATTTACAGCATGGCGAGCCACAACGCCATGCCAGCTTTCGGATACAGCCTGATATTCATGCCTGCGGTGATCCCGAACTGCTGACCCTGGCTATGGAACATTTGCTGGCCAATGCCTGGAAATTCACCGGCCAGAAAACCGAGACCCGTATTGAATTTCTTGCCAGTCAACAGGACGGGCAAACGGTTTATTGCATCGAGGATAACGGCGCCGGTTTCAACGCCGCCTACGGGCACAAACTGTTTGAAGTTTTTCAGCGCCTGCACGGTCAACAGGCCTTCGCCGGGATCGGCGCCGGACTGGCGATCGTCAAACGCATCATTGATCGCCACGCAGGAAACATCTGGGCCGAGAGCGAGGTCGGTGATGGCGCCCGCTTTTACTTTACCCTGCCCGACCAACCCTGTACCGGCTCAGACTAGCCCGCAGCCGCGCACTGGCTGACCTGGTACTGTTCTTTTCCGGCCAGCGCGGAATCATCTCCGAAAAAGCCGCGCAGCACCGGTGCAAAACGGTCGCGGTCGACCAGGAAGGCATCGTGACCCTGGATGGACGGCATGGCCACGAATTCGACGTCGCGCCCCAGTTCGCACAACAGGTCGGCAAGCGCGCGCTGCTGATGCAGGGGGTAAAGACTGTCGGATTCCACGCCGATGATCAGGGCCCGGGGGGCGGTAATGTGCGCCAGCGCCGCTTCGTCGGTACCACCGAAATCCGCCACGTCAAACCAGTCCATGCAATGCGACAGGGATAGATAGCAGTTGGCGTCGAAATGGCTGACAAACTTGCGCGCGTTGGCCTCCAGGTAGGACTCCACCTGGAATTCCGGACCGACGGCCTCTGCCCGGTCACTCGCGGGCGGTACCCGTTCGTGGCCGAAACGCTCGCGCCACTCCTGGGCCGAGCGGTAGGAAATAATACCGAGCTTGCGGGCCAGCCGCATACCTTCAACCGGACCTGCATCGGGCGTATAGCGGCCACCCATCCAGGCCGGGTCATTGCGAATGATTTCCCGCTGCAGTGAACGGATCGCAATTGCCGAGGCTTCCGCCCGCATGGCCGAACAGATGCTGACCAGTTGCTCGACATGGTCGGCAAATTCAATGGCGTAGGCCAGTGCAGTCATGCCCCCCAGTGACACACCCATTACCGTGTGCAGCTGCCGGATACCCAGCAGCGACACCAGCGCGTGGGCACTGCGCGACATATCCTCGATCGACAGCCCGGGGAAGTCCGGTCCGTAAGGTTGGCCGGTGGCGGGATTTGTCGAGGCCGGGCCGGTCGAACCGTAACAGCTGCCCAGCGGATTCACACAGATAACGTGATAGATAGTGGTATCGACAGGCTTGCCCGGGCCGACCATCCATTCCCACCAGCCGGGTGCAGGATCTTCAGGGGATGCCGCGGCATGAGCACTGGGCGAGAGACCGGTAAACAGGAGAATACTGTTATTGTCCCGGGCGTTGCGTTCGCCCCAGGTTTCGTAGGCCAGCTGAACTTCGGGCAGCACACCACCACGTTTCATGGCGAAATTGTCGGCAACGCGCATAATCCGGGTGGCATCAGTCATGTTAAAGACCAAGTAGTTAACTCAACAATTGTCGCAAAAGTAGTTAGCGTTGTACAGCCAGGTAGTCAGCCAGCGCGTTGTACCAGGCCACCAGATCATCAAGGGAATAGGCGGCATTGGCCGGACTGGAGTTGGGTGTGACAAAGATGCTGGTGGCGCCGATCCGGACGGGCTGCAGGCCCCAGGCAGCCCCATCGGACGGCAGTCCTGATCGCCGGGAAAATTGCCCGAACGCCAGCTTGCCATGGAACCAGGCACAGGCCGGCTGGTATTTTTCGAGTACCTTCTGCAGCCGTACCGCCCCGGCCCGATAATCGGCCGCGCGCAGATCAGACGCCCCACGGGTAGGCCGCTTGACCAGGTCGGTGAAGCCGATGGATTCGTGCGCAAACAGGTGCTGCATGGCTGCACGTCCCGGCTCAACCGGCGCACTCAGCAGGCGGCTGGCATTCAATGCCCGCCAGAAACGGTTACGCGGGTTGGCGAAATAAAACCCCGCCGCCACCGACGGCAGTGACGGATTCAGACCAATGGACAACAGGCGCAAGCCGGGCGCCAGGTAATCGGGCAGCGTCTTCAAACCGGTCAAACGAAAGGTGCGATCCGACTAGCCCGGCATCTCGTGCCCTTTGGCCACCGGACCATAGGGGCCGTGCCGGTGCTTGTCGTGGTAGTGCATGCGGTAGCGGGTGAAGCGGTTCAGGTCGTCGAAGTGCATGAACGGGTTCCCCTCGATCTGTTCACCCAGGGTCGAGGTGGTTTTCTCGGCATAGTTGTGTCCGGGCAGAATCACAGTCCGGGTGGGCAGCCTCTCACGCATATCGTTCAGCGTATGAAACATCTGTTCCGGATCGCCACCGCGCAGATCACAGCGGCCGCAACCGAACACAAAAAGCGTATCACCCGTGATCAAGCGGTCGGCCAGCCGGTAACAGGCCGAGCCCGGTGTATGGCCCGGCGTGTGCAGCACCTCGATATCGGTATCGCCCAGGGCGATATGGTCACCACCATGGTGCAGCGTCGGCAGGTCCAGGTACGAACCCCAGAAACGCGCCTCGTCCTTGAGCAGGTGCAGTTGTGCATCGTGGTGACGCAATACCTCCTCGATGCCGTTGATATGATCGTGATGACTGTGCGTCAGCAGGATATCCGTGATGCGCACGCCGTGCCGCTCTGCCAGCGCCAGTACCGCCGGCACATCCCAGGCCGGGTCGACCACCGCGGCCCGCCCGGTGGCACGGTCTTCGATCAGATAGACAAAATTCTCCATCGGCCCCAGCTCCAGGGCATGGATGTCAAACGGCGCGGTATCGGACATGGGGGGGAACCTCTTTAAAAATCGCCGGCCCCTATAAGACCGCAAAACGGTGGCTAACGCAAAAGCTGGCGGGCAAACAGGCCGGCGGGATCGCGGAATGCCTTCAATTCGATACCGTTACCGTTGGGGTCGAGCAGAAACAGCGTCGCCTGCTCGCCCACCTGCCCCTCGAAACGGATGTGGGGTTCGATCAGAAAAGCCGCTCCCTGCTGCTGCAGGCGTTGCGCTGTCTGCTGCCACTGGTCCCAGTCCAGCACCAGGCCGAAATGACTCGCCGGCACCTGTTTGCCGTCAACCAGGTTACAGGGTGCCTCGGGCATACGCTCGCACAAGTGGGCCGTGACCTGGTGGCCGAAAAAATCAAAATCGATCCAGCGTTCGTCTTCACGCCCGACACCGCATCCCAGCAGGGCGGTGAAAAACTGTCGCGTGGCCTCCAGGTCCACGACCGGAAAAGCCAGATGAAACCTTGGCCTGTCATTCATTTCGCCATCCCCTGCAATCGCCATATGACACCTACCCCGCCCTGCCGTGAGCCTGATACCATGAAGGCTGCATGACAACCCCGACAGGCGCCCGATACCATGCACGCCAGAATCATACACAGCACCTCGGTGGAGGAAACCTGGTTCCAGGCGGAAGGCTGCCATATCCAGGAAATCGGCAACACCCCGGCCGACCCGGACATCTCCATCGCCCGGGCCCGCGTGCCCGCCGGCGCTCGCACCCGCTGGCACCGCCTGCGGAACGTAGCGGAACGCTATCTGATCACGGCCGGCAGCGGCATCGTGGAGATCGGCGATCTGCCGCCAACCGGCGTCTCTGCCGGTGATGTCGCCGTCATCCCGGCAGGGATCCGGCAACGCATCACCAACAACGGCGACACCGACCTTGTATTCTACGCCATTTGCTCACCACGCTTTACGCCCGAGTGCTATGAGGGCGTGAATTCCGGCTACGGCAATGATTCGGCTGCCTAGAGCCCTCGCCGCCTGGCCATCGCCGGCCTTCAGGGATATCGCGAAAGAGGAAATCCAGCAGCTGGATGCAGCCCACCTGCCCCTGCAGCAGGGTCTGTCGCAGAGCAGCTACGCCTGCACCGAAAGCTTCAATGCGATCATCATCGGCGTTACCGAAGGGGTGGACAGTATTCTCGTAAAAGCGGGTATTTTCTATACCGGGATGATTCCCGGTTGCGGTTGCGCGGACGATCCGACACCGGTTGAGGAGTATGGAGAATACTGCGAGGTCCAGTTCTGCATCGACAGGACAACAGCCGAAGCAGTGGTAACCCTGTTGACGGATGACGGCACATAACGACCACAGCTACAAAGCGGGTCACCCACACCCGGCCGGGAACAGGGCAGCGTGCAGCCGCTGATTCAGGTGTTTTTGCCGAACTGCACCCGCAGTTTATGCACACTGGCCGGCCCGACACCACGGATCGCGGTCAGCTGCCGGTCGCTGGCGTTCAGCAGCTGTTGCGGTGAGCGTATGCCGGCGACAAACAAGGCCCTGGCGATGGAGACGTTGACGCCTGCTGCGCGCACACCCCCGAAGAACGCCTGCACATCGTCGCGCCCGGTCGCAAGGTCAGTCGAGCCGGCCGTTGCTCGGGCTTTTTTCAAAGGGATGACGTTTGCCGGTCGGTGGCGGGTCGCCGGCTGCCAACCGACATAACAACCGGCCGTGCGCAGCAATCCGGGAAGCCCGCGGCCCTCGGGCCAGGCATTCAGGGCCAGCCGGAACAGGCCCTGCGCAAACGCCAGGGCAATCACGATGGTGACCCCCTGCGCCAGTGACTGGTTCCAGGCAGGCGCCAGCTGCGCAGCCGTGGTGTGCACCGACATGCCAAGGAGGACCAGGGAGACAGACAGGAGCGCCGTACCGGCGAGGGTAAAAGCGATGGTCCACAGGTAGGGGCAGATTCTTTCGCCACGCGCGCACAACCAGTTACCGGCACTGCTTTGCCAGTGGTCAAACAATGTCGGGTCGGCATAAAACTCGTGCTCTGACATGGGCGATTGTCTCTGTGCTTCGGTACTGGCGGTCAAGTGTGCCGCGATCGTAACAATCCCGGTGTGACCGGGCTCACAAATCCAAAACCATCCTGGCCCTGTACCTCGTTAGCGGCTGATAGCGAAATCAGTTGAGCTGGCCGGCACGCATCCCTATGCTCTGCGCCCATGTCACTGCTCCGCACCCGCCAACTGCACCTGAGCTTCGGCAACCAGCCCGTACTGGACGGTGTCGACTTCGCCATCGACGCCGGTGAACGGGTCTGCCTGGTAGGCCGTAACGGTAGCGGAAAATCCACATTTTTGAAGGTGTTGGAAGGGAAAATCGCGCCCGATGACGGGCGGGTCGAGTGCCGCCAGGGTCTGCGCATCGCCAGCCTGGAACAGGCGCTGCCCGCCAACGTGCACGGCACGGTTTTCGACTGTGTGGCCGCCGGCCTGGGGGGGCTGGGCGATTTGATCGGTCGTTTTCACCGGCTCAGCCAGCAACTGGCGGAAAACCCCGGCGAAGACCTGCTGGCACAGCTGGAAAGTACCCAGCACGCCCTCGAGACACGCGGTGGCTGGAACCTGGAACAGCAGGTAGAGACGGTACTCTCGCGCCTGGACCTGGACGCCGACGTCCGTGTGGAGACCCTATCCGGTGGTGTTCAGCGACGCGTGCTGCTGGCGCGCGCCCTGGTAGCAGGTCCGGACCTGTTGTTGCTCGACGAACCGACCAACCACCTGGATATCGAATCCATCGAGTGGCTGGAAAATTTTCTGCTGGAATTCCCGGGAACCCTGCTGTTCATCACCCACGACCGCAGTTTTCTCACCCGGCTGGCGACGCGCATTATCGATCTGGACCGCGGCCTGCTCACCGACTGGCCGGGCGACTACCCTACCTACCTGCGGCGCAAGCAGGCCTGGCTGGAAAGCGAGGCCAGACACCAGGCCGCGTTCGACAAAAAGCTGGCCGATGAAGAACGCTGGATACGGCAAGGTATCAAGGCCCGGCGTACCCGCAACGAGGGCCGGGTACGGGCACTGGAGAAGCTGCGCGAACAACGGCGCCAGCGGCGGCAACTTACGGGGACGGCCAGGATGCACGTGCAGGAGGCCGCACAATCCGGCAAGCTGGTGGTTGAATGCGAAGACGCGGGTTACAGCATTGACGGACGTCCGCTGATCCGCCATCTCGACACCCTGATTCTGCGCGGCGACAAGGTCGGCATTATCGGCCCCAACGGAGTCGGCAAAACCACCCTGCTGCGCCTGCTGCTGGGTGAGCTGGAACCCGACGAGGGCAGCATCCGCCGCGGTACCGGCCTGGAAATCGCCTATTTCGACCAGCGACGTGCCCAGCTGGACGAACAGCGGTCGGTGATCGACAACCTCGCTGACGGTCGCCAGTTTATCGAACTCGGGGGCCGGCAACGCCATGTCATCAGTTACCTGCAGGATTTCCTGTTCGCACCCGAGCGTTGCCATACACCGGTGAAGGCGCTTTCGGGCGGGGAACGGAACCGCCTGTTACTGGCCAAGCTGTTCAGCAAGCCGAGTAACCTGCTGGTGCTGGACGAGCCCACCAACGACCTGGACATGGATACGCTGGACCTGCTGGAGGAACGATTGCTGGACTATGCCGGCACCGTGCTGCTTGTCAGCCACGATCGCGCCTTCCTCGACCGGGTAGTGACCGCCTCACTGGTCTTTGAGGGCCAGGCACGTGTCAACGAATACGTCGGCGGCTACAGCGACTGGCTGCGACAACGCCGGGTTGAACCGGCCGCAGACAGCCACAGGACAGCCAGGCCGGCGCCGGCCCCCTCGAAACCTGCCACGCGGCCGGCAAAACTCAGCTACAAGGATCAGCGTGAGCTGGAACGGCTGCCGCAGAAAATCGAGGCACTGGAAGCCGCCATCGAATCCCTGCACCGGCGAATGGCGGAACCGGACTTCTACCAGCTCCCCGCTGACGACATCTCGGCGGAAAAAGCCCGCCTGGCCGACACCGAGTCGGAACTGCGATGCGCTTACCAGCGCTGGGAAGAGCTGGAACAGTTAAAACCCGCCTGAAACTCGCGTTTATTGGGGCCACCGGACCTGTCTGTGGCACAATAGATCCTCAAACCGAGGTACACCACGATGAGCGAGCCCGAACTGACCACCGAAGAACGCGTCCTGCGCATGATGAAAAACGTGCTGACCAGCGTCGCCAAGGACACCGCCACGGAACCCGGGCTCAAACACCCGCTGTCAACTCAGACCATCCGCGATATCCGCGAGTGCCTGATCATGATCACGGTCCGTGAACAGGAACTGGCAAAAGCATTCAACCGCGATACCAGCGCCAGACCCCGGTTCGTCGACGAACCTCAATCGGAAGTCGTGGTATCACTGGATGTGGCATCCATGAAACAGCAGCTGAACAAGGACGACGATTAAACCAAGACAGGCTCAAGGCAGTAATTCACCGATTCTGAGCACCGCTTCCCCCAAATCGTCAAACAGTAACTCGTAGCAATCCTGCCCACTTATCCAGGCAACCAGTTCCGCCACGGACTCATGGTCCAGACCACCGGCGACATCGTAACCGGCTTCTGTCAGGCGACAGAGCGCTTCTGCCGGACTGATCGCGCTAATGCCCGCTGTCTGTTGCGGCTGATAACGGGGAAACACGACGGCACGCACCCGGCACTCATTATCGCCAGCCGGCAGCGGCGACGAAGTCTGCGGCAACAGATAGCGCACCCGTTTGCCGTCCGGACGCAGGAAAACCGGTAAGCTTTCGAGAAGCGGGTAGTATTGCCGTAATACCGGCCATGAGCCGGGTTTCAGGCTTATACCGAGCGGGGCGGTCATCGGCTGGTGCGTACCCCTCTTTATCAATACCAGTTCGTCAGTACCATATTGATAACCCGATGCTACCAGTGCCGCGGCCAAAGTAGATTTTCCACTGCCGGACACGGCCGGAAACAGGATACAATCGTTGTTGCGACTGACGGCTGCCGCGTGCAGGCCAATCAGGCAGTCCGCCCTGAGGTAGGCCGCGGCAACGGTCTGCGACAACAGTACAGGCGGCAGCGACTCCGCATCGCGGCAGTGTGCTATCAGCTGCCCATCCTCAAGCACATAGAAATCCTTTCCATCCCGCCATATGTCGATGCCGGTATCATGCGACTGTTCCGCAACCCGCCCCGACGGTATCAACACCGTGTCAATGGCAGTCTGTATGCCGACGTCCCGGAACCTGATACGGATAACACTGTTCAGCAGCCGGTAGTAGCGCTGACAGCTGTAGGCACCCTCATTGATGGACAATGATGCGAGTGCCGGCAGAGGCGGCTGTCGGTCATCGCTAACGACGGCATTTTCCGGCATGCCACCGCCACCCTCGAGCAGCCCCAGGTGTCTCCATTCGCCAATCGCAGCGCGCAAATCGTTTTCCGCCTGATCGGCCTCAAGCAAAAACGTCCTGGCCAGCTCGGTTTTCAGCTGGGTAAAATCCAGCCCCTCCTCGATACAGGCCCAGATGAAGGCGGCACTGTCATTCAACCTGAACATGGCCTGCGCGGCCGGTGAAAACAGCAGCCATTCGTCTTCAACGATATAACTCTCGACACCGGGCGCTGCATGAAGGGGGGCTATGCTGTTATCCATTGTCGGCAAAAAAGAACGGCGACAGCTGCCAAGCGCTGTCACCATTACAGCGTACCTTTTATTTGCGCAGCGACCCGCCCGGCCGCGCGTTGTCAACGAAGCCGCAAATTACGAGTCACGGCACGGACTAATCGTCGTCGTGATGACGGCCGCCACCGTGCCGGGCCTGGAACCAGCGGGTGCGCTCTCCCGTGTCGGGTCGATGCCCCTTGTGTACGCCCCGGGTGTCATTGGGCTTCGGGTTACCCGGCGGTTGGCGGTCGTAGCCATTACCGATACCGTTGTTACCCCGGTGACAGTAGGGCCGGCCATCCACTGATTTGCTCATGTGCCCATAGCTGGGCTTCATTAACATCATCACGGTCGGCGGCGTGTACACGGCAAACTTGCCAGCTTTCTTGAGAAACGCCCGACGGGATTCCTCTCTTCCGGTCTGACCGGTATCATTCATGTTATCGGTGTGTTTAGACATGTGAGGCAACCTCTTTAATATAATTCTGTAACGACAACGTGGTTGCGTCCCTTTCAGTTTCCCCTGGCCGGAAACCCGCCGCCTTGTCCGGATCGGGATTCAGGATCCCGCCGTCGCAGCTATTCCGGCCCTACAGATTTTCCTTCTGTACTTAAAACTTAAACCCCACACCCAATCATGTCAAGGAATTGGCGCCTCGGCTGACAGGTCGACGAGAGAATTGGTATAATTAGCTGAATATTAATAGAGTTATAAGCTATCGGCGGGACACCTGTTACAACTGTGTATCGCCCCGGTTATAGGCCTCGATCAGCTCGCGGGCTGCCGCCGCTTCGGCTTCCGCGACCATCACGCGCGCAAATCCCTGGGCGGCCAACTCGCCAATACCACCCTGCAGATAATGCCCGCCCACATGGGCATCCAATCCGTGGGCCCGCAACAGGCCGCGCACAATATGTGCCTCGGTAATATCGCTGGC
>CBEUNK010000054.1:0-16172 GCA_965544455.1 uncultured Thiogranum sp. | reverse complement strand
ATACCGTGGTCGTGGAAACCACCGAGGATATGTACGTCGGCCGCCTCGACCTGGTTGTCGACAAGGGCGGTGTCTCAGACTTCATCTGGGAAGCCGTTCCGGTGGATGACGATGTCCTGGAGGATGGCCCTACCCAGACCATGGTCAACGCCGCTGTTGCGCCCTTCTACGGTGATACGACGGAACGGCATACGTTCATGCCCGGCGGTTTCTGTGCTCCCGGACCGGTTCCGGATCAGGCAACGCTGGATGCGAAGTGTGGCGACACCACCGTGCGTGGTCTGCAGCTCGTCGAGAGCCTGGATACCGTCGTCGGTCAGACCGAGGTGACCCTGCATCGTGACAATGTGCTGGAAGATGAAATCAACACCTTCATCGCCGACGCGATTTACTACGTCACCGACACGGAGTTGTACGCCAACGAAAGCCGTCACGTGGATTTGTCCATGACCAACGGCTTCCGCTTCGGCAACCCCATCCTGCCGGGTGACATCACCCTGGGCGATCTGTATACCCAGTTCCCGATTTCGCCGGGTACTGCGGTCGCCGAATTCTCGGGCCGGGTGATCGAGAACGACCTGGAACGGGTGCTGACGGCGGTATTCGACCGCAATCCCTTCCTGCAGCGTGGCGGCTGGTACGTGGGTCTGGCCAACATGACCCAGAAGATCGACCTCGAAAACCGTCCCTACAGCAGTTCCGACCGGCGGATTGTTGAAACCACCATTGGTGGCGTGAAACTGGATCCGAGCAAGCGCTATACGTTCGCGTCCTGTTTCCCGCACGGCGATGCGCTGGACCGTGTCTGCCGCACCAACGGCGGTAATGGCCACGAGTTCTTCCAGCTGGCTGACCCGGACGACTACAGCAGTGCGGTCACCCTGACAGGGCCGCTTAACGACACAGGCATTATCAACGGTCCGGTCATCAAACAGGTGGCACCCGACCGTTACCTGCACCCGGTCCACATGCTGCGTCGTTACCTCGATCACATCGGTGGGACAATCACCGCCGCTACGGTCGACAGCGATCGCATCACATTGGTGGATTCCACCAAGCCCGGCAATCCGGCTGCCGCGGTGCAGTCGCCGGTTTCGGTGATCGATCCGCTGCTGATCCAGCCGCCGGAAGGTATGGGGCCGCGCTTCTTCGGTGGTCTCAGCGGGATTGGAAACCATGATGACTAGTACGTCTGGCGACTGAGCCACAAAGCCAGTCAAACGGGGAAACAAGGGCGGCATTGCCGCCCTTGTTTTTTCAATTCTGTCCCCGCTAAATCAGCGAACAATTGAGGGTTTTAAAGCACCTTTTATCTTCGTCCCCGGGTGATGACACGGTATAGTGCCTGTCAGACAAAATCATCAGACCCGGACGCTACCCCCATGAATCAGGATTTCACCGCCCATAACGAACTGGAAAAGAAACTGCTTGCCGCCCAACAGGGCGAGCTGGACAGCCAGTCTTTCATGCAGGCCCTGCTGGCCGAGCAGGTATTCATGCCAGTCGAGGACGAACCGTCAGAGATCCAGGGATTTCAGCGCTCGGCAAAAGCCAACCCGCTGACGCTGGAATCGGAAGACGGCCAGAGCGTGTTGATCCTGTTTACCAGCCCGGAACGCGCCAAGCCGTTCCTGGAGCACTTCCCCGCCTACCAGGGTGGCCTGCTGACGGAGTTCAGCTGGATCCTGGAGCGCATCGGCAGTGGCATTGCCATCTCGCTGAATCCGGATATGGAAGTCGGCATCGATTTCGATACCGAAACGGTCGAACAGCTGATTCTGGCCAACAACCAGGATAAACCGGCGACACCGGCCTCGTAAGCTTCCCACCGTCAATGACGATGAGCCGGGTCACCATCCACCAGCGGCACAAAGGCCACGCCGAGCACGTTCTCGGTTGACGTCTTGCCCGCTGCGTCTTTTCTGACCAGCATCAGTTCCTGGTGGCTGTAGGGCAGCCCCACGGGGATCGCCATGCGGCCGCCCGGCTTGAGTTGTTCGACCAGTGCTTCGGGAATATACGTGGCGGCCGCCGTCACGAGTATGCCGTCATACGGTGCGTGCTCGGGCCAGCCGTGGTAGCCATTGCCGACGCGTGTTTCTATGTTGTGATAGCCCAGTTTTTTAAACAGCTCGGCAGCGGCCGAACTCAGTTCGGGCACCATTTCGATTGAATACACCTGGTCACACAGTTGCGCCAGTATGGCCGACTGGTAGCCGGACCCGGTACCGACTTCGAGAATGCGGTGCGCCGGTTCGGGTGCCACCATATCGGTCATCAGGGCCACGATATAAGGTTGCGAGATCGTCTGGCCGTAACCGATCGGCAGCGGGCCGTTTTCAAAAGCCGCGGATTTCATGTTCGGTGGCACAAACGCCTCGCGCGGCACCTTGCCCATGGCCGCCATGACCCTTGGGTCGAGCGCATCCTTGCCGATCAGGCTGCGCGTGTAGCGCACCTCCGCGTCGATGTCGTCGAGCATGTCCTGCCGGTTTTTGTTCACGTCAGGTGCCTTCCTGCCAGGACGACAGATAACGGCTCTGTTCGTCGGTCAGCTGGTCTATCCGCATGTTCATGGCCGCCAGTTTCAGGTGCGCCACTTCCTGGTCCAGTTCAACCGGAACGGTGTGAACGCTGTTGTCCAGCTTCTCTGTCCGCGTCGCCAGATGCACCGCGCACAGGACCTGGTTGGCGAAGCTCATATCCATGACGGCGGAGGGATGCCCTTCCGCGGCGGCCAGGTTGACCAGGCGGCCTTCCGCCAGCAGGCAGATGCGGCGCCCGTCGGCAAGCCGGTATTCCTCAACGGAAGCGCGTGGCCGCTGTTTTCCGCTTGCCATCGCTTCCAGCGCCGGGATATTGATCTCGACGTTGAAATGCCCGGAGTTCGCCAGCACACAACCGTCTTTCATGACCTCCATGTGGGCCTTGTCGACGACGTGCTTGTCACCCGTGGCCGTGACGATGAAGTCGGACTGCGCGGCCGCGTCCAGCAGCGGCAGGACGCGGAACCCGTCCATGGCAGCTTCCAGTGCCCGCAGCGGTTCGACCTCGGTGATTACCACGTGGGCCCCGTGCCCCCGGGCGCGCATGGCGATGCCGCGGCCGCACCAGCCGTAGCCGACCACGGTGAAGGTTTTGCCGGCGAGCAGGATGTTGGTGGCGCGGATGACACCATCCAGTGCGCTCTGGCCGGTGCCGTAGCGGTTGTCGAACAGATGCTTGGTCATGGCATCGTTGACCGCGATCACCGGGAAGCGCAGTGCGCCTTCCGCGGCCATGGCGCGCAGGCGGATGACGCCGGTGGTGGTCTCCTCGGTACCGCCCTTCATCCCGTCGATCAGGTCGGGACGCGACTGGTGGATACGGCTGACGAGGTCGGCGCCGTCGTCCATGGTGATGACCGGCCGGTGCTCCAGCGCCGCGTCGATATGCCGGTAATAACGCTCGGTCGATTCACCGCGAACCGCGAAAACGGGAATGCCATACTGTTCGACCAGGGCGGCAGCCACGTCATCCTGGGTACTGAGCGGGTTGCTGGCGCAGAGCACGACGTCGGCGCCCGCGGCTTTAAGGGTGCGGGCCAGGTTGGCGGTTTCCGTGGTGATATGCAGGCAGCCACTCAGGCGCAGTCCCTGCAGGGGCTGGTCCTGGCTGAAACGCGCCCGCAGCCCCCGCAGCACCGGCATTTCCTGCCAGGCCCACTCGATGCGCCTGACACCGGCTTCCGCCAGTGCCGGATTCTGAATATCGAAATTACCCTGGCTCATGAAAGCCCCCGCCGCGTTCAGTCATGATAGCGAGGCAAGCCGACGTCGGCTCAGGCTGCAAAGTCATGCAACCTGACCGGTTGCCGCTTGGCGCCCCAGTTGCCATGGGTTGCCTCGAAAACACCGGCACAGGGCGTGCCGCAGGCGGTGCATTTCCCGTCTGCCGTCAGTTGCCAGTCCGTCAGCACGTACCAGTCGCGGCCGATCAGTTTGTGACCGCAGTGGTGACAGTAGGTGCTGTCGCCGGCCTCGTTGTGTACATTGCCCGTGTAGGCATAGCGTACCCCGTTCTTCATGGCGATCTCGCGGGCACGTATCAGGGTTTCCCGGGGTGTCGGCGGCACGTCCATCATCTTCCAGTCGGGGTGAAAGGCGGAAAAATGCATGGGCACATCGGGGCCCAGTTTGTCCACCACCCAGCGGGTCATTTCGTCGATTTCCTTGTCGGAATCGTTTTTGCCCGGGATAAGCAGGGTTGTCGTTTCCAGCCAGACATCGGTTTCGTGTTTGATGTATTCCAGGGTTTCCAGTATGGGCGCCAGGTGCGAACCGGTTATCTTGTGGTAAAAGTCCTCGGTAAACGCCTTCAGGTCGACATTGGCGGCGTCCATGTACTGGTAAAATTCGTGGCGCGGTTCGGGGCAGACGTAGCCCGCCGTGACGGCCACCGATTTAATCCCCTTTTCCCGGCAGGCTTTGGCAACGTCGATGGCGTACTCGTGGAAAATAACCGGGTCGTTATAGGTGTAGGCCACGCTGCGGCAGTCCAGTTTCTCTGCCGCCCGGGCGATCAGCTCCGGCGAGGCCTCGTCGGCCAGGGTGTGAATTTCCCGCGACTTGCTGATGTCCCAGTTCTGGCAGAACTTGCAGGCCAGGTTGCAGCCCGCGGTACCGAACGACAGTACCGGCGTACCGGGCAGAAAATGATTCAGTGGCTTCTTTTCGATCGGGTCGATGCAGTAGCCGCTGGAGCGGCCGTAGGTGGTCAGTACGATGCTGTCGTCGAGATTTTGACGAACAAAACACAGGCCGCGCTGGCCGGCGTGCAGCTTGCAGAACCGCGGACACAGGTCACACTGGATCCGCCCGTCCTCCAGTTTGTGCCAGTATTTGGTATCGACGGTATAACGGTCACGCTCGGTCATGGGGTATTTCCATCCATTTCGGCTTTACAATTAATTGATTGTGCAGAACCTGTCATTGATACATATCAACAGGAAAGCCTCCTGTTTAAAGTATAGTAGTGATGTAGGTCATAACCAGACAGCCGGACCAGGAGGGCTGACATGATTAATCTCAATCCTGACACGGTGTGTTTTCTGATTACCAGGGCGCGTGTTTTTCACAGCAAGGAAAATGTCGTGATACCGGACCCGCAGGACAGTCCCTCCGAAGACTGGGCGCTGCAGGCCCTGGCCGACCATGGCGATGACAGTGTGTTTCAGGAGTTCAAGGCGACCATCGACGACCTGGAACCGGACCAGCAGCAAACGGTAGTGGCCCTGATGTGGGTGGGACGAGAGGAGTTCAGTGCCTCGGAATGGGATGCCGCGCTGGCGGAAGCCCGCATCGAGTGGAACGAAAACACCGCCGAATACCTCATTGCCCATCCACAACTGGCGGACTATCTGCGCGAGGGCCTCGACGCCATGGGATACAGCTGCGAAACCTGAATGCGGCTTACATGCTCCGGCTTTCGCGGCTGAAGTAACCGCGCCGCGCGCCATTCAACAGTGATTGGAATTCATCGCCGCTCAGATGTACCAGCTGCTCGTGGTCACCGGCCTCGAAATAGACGTCACCGAGACTCGTCAGGGCATAGTCCAGCAGGGTCTCGATCCCGTAGGCAGGTCCCAGTGGCGGCACGGCACCGGGCTCGCAGTCCTCGAACAGCCTGGCCAGTTCGTCTTCCGGCACCAGTTGAAAATCACGCTTCAGTTCGTGGCGGAGATGGTTCAGCCGGAGTTGATGACTGGCCGGAATGACCACGATGGCATAACCGACCGCATCCTTGACGACGACCGCCTTGGCGATATGGTCTTCGGCAACATTGGCGGCTTCTGCAGTTTCGTGACTGGAACCGGTATGCGGGTGCAGCATAAGATCATATTCGGCGTTGCGCTGAACCAGGTACCGTTGTTGGGTGGCTGCTAGGGTCATCGTATTCCTCCGTTTACGGATGACGGGCTCCGGGTTTTGGCTGTCGCCGCTTCCCTTGCCCCCGATCTTGCTACATGATGTAACTATAGACCAATCAGTGGCAAGCAGCTACCACCCGACAAGGAGTCCGCCGTCGACAGGGCCGGTTGATTTCATTCAGATATGCAGACGAAGCGTTCGGGCTTTTGGTCCCATTTTCATCATGAAGCCGATATCGGTGTGCGGGGTTGCGGCACAAGCGTCGAGGCTGCTTTCGAGCAGGTTGCCCTTGCGCTGACGGCGGTCATGACCGACCCGCACAGCGTCAGGGGCGAGTGCCCGGTCGTGGTGCACTGCGAGGCGCCCGATACCGAGCTGCTGCTGGTCGACTGGCTGAACGCCCTGGTGTACGAAACAGCAACGCGTAAAATGCTGTTTTCACGGTTTCAGGTGGCGATTCGCGACGGGCAGCTCGACGCCACTGCCTGGGGCGAGGTCATCGATGTCGGGCGGCATCAGCCGGCTGCCGAGGTCAAGGGTGCCACCTACACCGCCCTCGCGGTGAAACGGGATGCAGAAGGACAATGGTGCGCGCAGTGCGTGGTGGACGTTTAATGCCGCCGATTGCCGACGCCTGGTACCAGACTTAACCCTCTCGATAAACGGGGACGGAACGGAATATGGACACGGCAAACCTGCAAGCGGTTTCCGACTACGCCTGGCGCCTACCGCCGCGCGGGGCCATGCGTGTACCGGGCATTATTTTCGGCAGTCGTGCCCTGGTCGAGGATATGGATGACAAGGTGGCCGAACAGGTGTGCAACGTCGCCACCCTGCCCGGGATTGTCGAGGCATCGTACGCGATGCCGGATGCACACTGGGGTTACGGCTTCGCCATCGGTGGCGTGGCGGCCTTCGATCCCGGCCAGGGCGGCGTGGTGTCCGCCGGTGGAGTCGGTTTTGATATCTCCTGCGGGGTGAGGGCCCTGCATACCGGGTTGCGGCGCGACATGATCGAAGCACAATCCAGTCGGCTCGCCGACGAACTCTTTATCACCATTCCGGCCGGTATCGGCAGCACCGGTCATATCCACCTGGACGATGCCGCGATGGAAGCAATGCTGACCGGCGGGGCGCGCTGGGCGGTTGATAACGGCTGGGGTGAACATCAGGACCTGGAACGTATCGAGGAGCTCGGCTGCATGGCGGGCGCCGATCCCGCCGCCGTGTCGGCACAGGCAAAAAAACGCCAGCGCAATGAAATGGGTACACTCGGTTCGGGTAATCATTACCTGGAGGTCCAGACGGTCAGCCGTATTTTCGATCCGGAGACGGCCGCGGTTTTCGGTCTGCAGGTGGGTGATATCCTGGTCAGCATCCACTGCGGTTCGCGCGGGCTGGGACACCAGATCGGTACCGAATACCTCAAGCTGATGCTGCTCGCCGCGCAACGCCACGGCATCGCCCTGCCCGAACGCGAACTGGCCTGTGCGCCGCTCGACTCGGACACCGGCCGCGCCTACCTGGGCGCCATGCGCGCCGGCATCAACTGCGCCCTGGCTAATCGCCAGATCCTCACCCAGCTGGTGCGCGACGTGTTCGCCAGGATTTTTCCCGGTTCGTCGCTGTCACTGCTTTACGACGTGTCGCACAACACCTGTAAACTCGAAACCCACCAGGTAGGCGACGAGACACGGCAGCTGTTTGTGCATCGCAAGGGCGCCACTCGTGCCTTCGGCCCCGGGCACCCGGACCTGCCCGCGGTTTTTCGCGGTACCGGTCAGCCGGTACTGATCGGCGGTTCCATGGGTACGGCTTCCTATATCCTGTGTGGTAACAAGTCATCCGAAAAACTGTCCTTCGCCTCCGCCTGTCACGGCGCCGGCCGGGCCATGAGCCGGCGCCGTGCCTACAAAACGTGGAAAGGACGGCAGGTGATCGACAGTCTGCGCGAACGCGGCATTATCATTCGCAGTCCATCGTCGCGCGGTGTCGCCGAGGAGGCGCCCGGGGCCTACAAGGATGTTGCCAGCGTGGTGGATGCCGCCGACCACGCCGGCCTGGCACGCAAGGTGGCCGAACTGAAACCGCTGATTTGTATCAAGGGCTAGTACTCCTTCAATATGATATTGCGTTATTGCTGGCTGTTTGTCCTGCTGACCCTGCCCTTGCGGATAGTCAGTGCCGAAACCGGTGAACCGGACGACAAGGCGTATCCGTCGGCTGACCAGTATGCGGCCGACCGCATGCACGGGAGCATTTCTGAAAATATCAACACCGCCGCCCGGTGGATCGATTCGTTTTTCGATGACGAACGTCATATTGCCGAAGACGCCACTACCAAGCTGCGCTTCGGCCAGTCGGTATTTCTGGAATACAGCGACAGTCCGGAATACAAGACGCGTGTCAACCTGTCGATCGAAATACCCCGCACTGAAAACCGCCTCCGCGTGTTTATTGCCAGCGAAGATGATACCGACAAGACCCCGGATACGTTATTCAACCGCGTGGAAACCAGTGAGGATACGGCGGCCGCCGGTGTGCAGTTCTTTGCGCAGTCGTCCGACCGGCAGAATCTCAGCCTGACCACCGGTATTAAACTCGAGAGCACCGAGTTCTTTATCGGGCCGCGCTACCGCTATAATTTCAAGCTGGACAACTGGCTGCTCCGCTTCACCCAGCGCGTTCGCTGGTTCAGCAGCATGGGCTGGGAAGCCACCACCCGTTTTGATTTCGAGCGCCTGCTCGGTAAACAGCTGTTCTTCCGCCAGACGCTGGACGGGCGCTGGCGCGAGGAGGACGAAGGCTACCGTTACGAGATCCGCCCGAGCCTGATTCAACGCCTGGCCAATAAGAAGGCGATTGAATACCAGTGGAACACGCTGTTCAAAACCAGGCCCAATCACCGTGTGGACAGTACGGTACTGCTGGTCCGCTATCGGCGTAATATTTTCCGCAAATGGCTGTTTTATGAAATCAATCCCCAGCTGGCGATGCGCAATGACGAGGATTTCGATCCCAAGGCCGGTATCACCTTCCAGCTCGAAGTGGTGTTCGGAGGCAAGGACTTCCTGAAGCGCCGCCGCGAATCACCGGCCGAAACCGGCCGGCACGAGCGTTTCGGGCCCTCCCCGGCCTGACTTCGATAAGCCATGTCCACTGTGCTAGTATTTAATCGTTCGAGTTATCTGGCTCGGTAAAACAAGCCCATGAAGCGCCTGGCGCAATATTGTTTTCTGATTTTCGTGCTCGCCGGATGCCAGGCGCAGGCCGACACGGCCGATGACTACCGCCAGCAGCGCGCGCAGCTGATTCAGGCCATCGAGCAGAACGTCCGTGACACCAGCACCTATCTGGACAAGGATCTGCTGAATCCGCGGGTCATACAGGCCCTGCGCAAGGTGCCGCGCCACGAGTTTGTCCCCGCCGCCCAACGACGCTACGCCTACGAAAACCGGCCGCTGCCGATCGGCTACGGGCAAACCATATCGCAACCCTACATCGTCGCCATCATGACCGACCTGCTGAATCTGAGGCCGGGAGAACGGGTGCTTGAAATCGGTACCGGCTCGGGTTACCAGGCAGCGGTACTCGCGGAGCTGGGGCAACAGGTCTACAGTATTGAAATCATCGACGGCCTTGCTCAGCGGGCCCGCGCGGTTCTGGACCGCCTGGATTACAAGGGAGTCAGGACCCGAATCGGCGATGGTTACTATGGCTGGCCGGAAGGCGCACCATTTGATGCCATCCTGGTTACCGCGGCCGCCGACCACGTGCCACCGCCGCTGATCAAACAGCTCAAACCGGGTGGACGGATGCTGATACCGGTAGGCAGTCGTTTCATGGTGCAGCAGCTGGTTCTGGTCACAAAAACCGCCGATGCCGTAACCACCCGGCTGCTGCTGCCGGTACGTTTCGTTCCACTGACCGGTGAGCACTGAGACTCCCCCGGCAAGGTCCGGTCGGCCACCGGTCCTGACCATTGCACTGCTTTCAGCCTCGGCGCTGGGTTATGAAATCCTGCTGATCAGGTTGTTTTCCATCATTCAGTGGCACCACTTTGCCTACATGATCATCAGCCTGGCATTGCTGGGTTATGGCGCCAGCGGTACCTTTCTGAGCTTTGCGCAGCAACCTCTGTTACGGCGTTTTCCCCTGGCGCTATCGGTGAATATTGCCCTGTTTGCCCTGGCGGCATTGCCGTGTTTTCTGCTGGCACAGCATGTTCAGTTCAATCCCGAAGCGATGCTTTGGGACTGGCGGCAGGCATTGCGCCTGGTCGCGATCTACCTGCTGCTGACGGTACCCTTTTTCTTCGCCGCCAACGCCATTGCATTGACGTTGGCCTGCTATCCCCGGCTTATCACCCGCATTTATGCCGCAGATCTGCTCGGTGCCGGCATCGGCAGCCTGGCCGTGGTGCTGCTGCTCTATATCCTGCCGCCGTTGCCCGGGCTTGCGCTGCTGTCCGCAGTCGCAGCCGCCTGCCTGCCGGTCGCGGTCCGGGAGTTGCGCCTGCCGGGATATGCCTGGAGCGGCATCACGGCAGCGGTCCTTGTCCTGTTATCAGCGGCAGTCGGCTATTCACAGCACCTGGAGCTGTCACCTTACAAGGCACTGAGCCAGGATCTGCGCGTCGCCGGCGCCCGTATTGACAACCAGCGTTACAGTCCGCTGGGTATGCTGCACGTGGTCGAGAACGATGTGATACCCAGGCGTTACGCACCGGGCATGAGCCTCAATGCCGCTACCGGCCCGCCGCGGCAACTTGGCCTGTACAGCGACGGTAACAGCCTGGGCGCTATTACCGGCGATGACGGCGATCCGCAATCACTGCAGTTCCTCGACCAGCTGACATCGGCCCTGCCCTACCACCTGCAACAGCCGGACAATGTACTGGTGATTGGTGCCGGCGGCGGTATGAGTGTATTGCAGGCCGGCTACTTCAGCGTACCCCGGATTCACGCCGTAGAACTCAATCCACAGATTATCGAATTAATGAATGAGGCCTATGCCGATTTCAGTAACGATCTCTATCGCCGTCCGGCGGTCTCCGTTCATCTCCGCGAGGCGCGAGGCTTTATACGCAATCAGGACAGCCGCTATGCGCTCATCCAGCTGTCACTGCAGGATGCCGCCGGATCCGCCACGACCGGGCTTTATGCGCTGAGTGAGAACTATCTGCTGACGACGGAAGCCTTCAAAGATACCATTGCCATCCTGCAGACAGGCGGCTATCTGGCGATTACCCAGTGGATAAAGTTACCGCCGCGTGACACGCTGAAGCTGTTGGCGACAGCGATTGATGCGCTGCGTGCCACGGGTGTCGAGCAACCGGGACGGCAACTGATGCTGATTCGCGGTTGGCAGACCAGCACACTGCTGGTCAAAAACGGCAGTCTCACGGATGACGAGATCCAGGCCATGCAACAGTTCTGTCGTTCGCGCGCGTTTGACCCCGCCTGGTATCCCGGGATGAGCGCGGCGGAGGCGAATCGTTACAACCGGATCAGGGAGCCCTATTTTTATCACGCGGCCCGTGCCCTGCTGGGAGCCGACCGGGAGTTTTTCCTCGCTAACTATAAATTCGATATCCGTCCGGCCACCGATGACCGGCCTTTTTTTCACAACTACTTCAAGTGGTCCACCCTGGGCGAGATTCTCAGGCTGCGCGAACAGGGTGGTCTGCCGCTCCTGGAGACAGGTTACCCTGTTATTGTCGCGACGCTGCTTCAAGCGGGACTGCTGAGCCTGCTGCTGGTGCTGGCGCCGGTGCTGCTCGCCGGAAGAAAGGCCGGCAGGAGCGCCTCTCCCGGCGTCGCCCGGTGGCGTGTCATCGCCTATTTTGCCGCGATCGGCGTGGCATTCCTGTTCCTGGAAATCGCCTTTATCCAGAAGTTCATGCGTTTTCTTCACCAGCCGGTTTTTACCGCCGCCGTGGTGCTGGCCTCATTCCTGATCTTTGCCGGCCTGGGCAGTTTCCGAGCCCAGCGATACAGCCAGGTCGAGCGGCAGCGAGCCGGCATGCTCCGGGCGGCCGCCGGCGTTGTCGTGACGGGCCTGGTTTACCTGTTTTTCCTGGACCACCTGTTTGACGGGTTATCGGACTGGCCACTGGCGGCCAGAATGATGGTCAGCAGCCTGCTGATCGCGCCGCTGGCCTTTTTCATGGGGGCACCGTTCCCATTGGCGCTCAGCAGCCTCGGAAAACCGGCCCACGGACTGATTCCGCTGGCCTGGGGTGTCAACGGCTGCGCCTCGGTGCTCAGCGCGGTGCTGGCAACCCTGCTGGCCATTCACTTCGGCTTCCTCGTCGTAATCGTACTGGCGTTGATGCTCTATGCTGTGGCTGTGTTTGTATTCCCGGCTGCCGACGGTTGATTCCATGCCTGTTCATAATGAAGACATCGCCGCAGTATTTGACGAAATCGCGGACCTGCTCGAGATTGAAGGCGATAACCCGTTTCGTATCCGCGCCTACCGCAACGGCGCACGGACACTGCGCGAACTCGGCCGGGATATTCGCACCCTCGTTGAAGGTGGCGAGGATATTACCCGGCTTGCCGGTATCGGCAAGAATCTGGCGGCCAAAATTCACGAAATCCTCGATACCGGCCGCTGTCGGACACTCGAGAAACTGCGCAGACAACTGCCCGCCGACCTGACCGAGTTGCTGAAATTGCCGGGACTGGGGCCCAAGCGCGTGCATGCGCTGTTCCACGAACTGGACATCCACAACCACGAGCAGCTGGAACGTGCCGCCCGCGATGGCCTGGTACAGCAGTTGCCCGGTTTCGGCGCCAAAACCGAGGCGCGCATCCTCGAGGCGCTGCAGGCACACGCGGATACCGGTAAACGCGTCAAGCTGGCGGTAGCCGGCCGCTATGCCGAACCGCTGGTGGCGTTTCTTGAAACCGCCACTGGCGTCAAAAAGGTGGAAGTCGCCGGCAGTTACCGGCGCGCCCGGGAAACCGTCGGTGATCTGGATATCCTGGTCATCGCGCGCCAGGGCCGGCGCGTGATCGAGCACTTCATCACTTACGACGAAATCGACAGTGTCCTGTCCAGTGGCACCACGCGGGCTTCTGTTGTCCTGCGCAGCGGCCTGCAGGTCGACGTGCGTGTTGTAGCGGCGGCCAGTTACGGTGCAGCCCTGTATTACTTTACCGGCAGTCGTGCACACAATATCGCCGCGCGCCGCATCGCCCGGCAGCGCGGCCTGAAAATCAACGAGTACGGGGTCTTCCGGGGCGATAAACGTATCGCCGGCAAGACCGAGAAAGAGGTATTCGCTTCGATTGGACTGCCCTATATCCCCCCCGAACTGCGGGAAAACCGCGGCGAGATCGAGGCTGCTCATGCCGGCCTGCTGCCGACCCTGATCGAAACCGGTGACCTGCGCGGTGACCTGCACGCGCACAGTCGTGACAGCGACGGCCACGAATCGATCCAGGCGATGGCCGCAGCGGCGAAAAGCCATGGCCTGGAGTACCTTGCCATTACCGATCATTCCAAGCGCCTGACGGTCGCTCACGGGCTGGACAGCAAGCGCCTGCTGGCACAGCTGGAATCGGTCGATGCGTTCAACGCCGGCGATCACGGTATTACCCTGCTCAGGGGCATCGAGGTCGATATCCTGGAGGACGGCAGCCTGGACCTGCCGGACGAGATCCTGGCCCGGCTCGACATCGTCATCGGCGCCGTGCACAGTCGCTTCGACCTGTCACGCGCACGGCAGACCCGCCGGATCCTGCGTGCCATGGATAATCCCTGTTTTACCCTGCTGGCGCATCCCAGCGGCCGCCTTATCGATCGGCGTGCGCCCTACGACGTCGACATGACCAGGATCATCCGCCATGCGCGTGAGCGCGGCTGCTTTCTGGAACTGAACGCCCATCCTGAACGCCTGGACCTGCTGGATACCCACTGTCAACAGGCCCGTGAAGAAGGTGTGCTGATCAGTATCAACTCCGATGCGCACAGTATTGCCGATTTTGACAACCTGCGCTTCGGCATCGGTCAGGCCCGGCGCGGCTGGCTGGAAAAGCAGGATGTCCTCAATACCCGCTCACTGTCGCGGTTACGCAAGTTGCTGGCGGCCACACGCTAGGCGGATCCGGCTGTTCAAACTGACGAAAGTTGCCAAGTTCGTTTATTATTGGAACTACCTCGTCTCATTCGCCGGAATGACGGCTCGGGCAGCAATCTGACCGAATAATGAAGGATAATTTTGATGGCCATCAAATCATTGGAGCCCGCCGCCCTGTTCCGCCATTGCGATGTGCAGGCATTCGACTTTGAAACCACAGCCGAACTGGAGAAACTGACCGAGATCATCGGTCAGCCACGCGCCGTCGATGCCGTCAGGTTCGGTATCGGGATACGCCGTGAGGGCTACAACCTGTTCGCGCTGGGGCCTGCCGGCAGCGGCAAGCGTTCGCTGGTGCAGCGTTATGTCACGGAGCGGGCCGCCAGCGAACCCCTGCCGCCGGACTGGTGTTACATCAACAACTTCGAGCAGGCGCACAAGCCGCATATGCTGCAGTTGCCCGCCGGACGAGGGGTAGAGCTGCAGAACGACATGGAACAACTCATCGACGACCTGCACGGCGCTATCCCCGCGGTGTTTGAAAGCAGCGAGTACCGTACCCGCGCACAGAGCATCGAGGAGGAAATCAGCGAACAGCAGGAAAAAGTGCTGAAGGAAATTCAGCAAAACGCGGAAAAAAAGAACATCGCCCTCGTCCAGACCCCCACCGGCTTCACGCTGGCGCCCATACGCAAGGGCGAGACGCTGAGTCTCGATGAGTTCAAGCGCCTGCCGGAAGAAGAACGTGATCGTATCGAGAAAGACACCGACGAACTCCAGCAGCAACTCAGCAAGGCCCTGCACGAGGCGCCCAGGTGGCACAAGGAAGGCCGTGACCGGATGGGCAGGCTGAACCGGGAGATGGCCGATGCCACGGTCTCCCACCTGGTTGAGCTGCTGCGGAAAAAATACGCCGGCCTGGAAGCGGTCTGTACCTACCTGGACGAGGTGCGCCAGGATGTCATCGCCAACTTCCAGCATTTTCTGCAGGACGAGGAACACAAGTCGCCGGGCTTCGGTCTGGTGCCCTCCCGCTCGAGCGAACGCCTGTCCTGGGAAAACCGCTATCGCGTGAATATTCTGGTAAGCCACGAAAACGACCGGGCGGCACCGGTTGTCTACGAGGACCACCCGAATTACAACAACCTCATCGGCCGGGTGGAACACCAGGCGCAACTGGGCGCGCTGGTCACCGATTTCACCATGATCCGGTCCGGTGCCCTGCATCGTGCCAATGGCGGTTACCTCATCCTGGATGCCTTGAAAATCCTTATGGAACCCTTCGCCTGGGACGGCCTGAAGCGTGCCCTGCAGGCCGGCGAGATCCGCATCGAGTCGCTGGCCCAGCTGACGAGCCTGATCAGTACAGTGTCGGTCGAGCCGGAGGCGATTCCGCTGAACGTCAAGGTGATTCTCAAGGGAGAGAGGCACCTGTATTACCTGCTTTCCTACCTGGATCCGGATTTCGGCGAGCTGTTCAAGGTGGCCGCGGATTTCGACGACCGTATGGAAAACAACGAACAGTCACAGCAGCTGTTTGCGCGCCTCGTAGCCAGTATCGTCAATAAGGAAGGCCTCATACACTTCGACCGGTCTGCGGTCGGGCGCGTCATCGAGCACAGTGCCCGTCTGCTGGAGGACCGCGATAAACTGGCCATCCACATGCGGGGCCTTGCCGACCTGCTGCGGGAAGCCGACTACTGGGCGCAGCAACGGCAGGCCGGTACGGTCGGCCGTGAGGATGTCCAGCAGGCGATCGATACACAGATCTACCGCGTCGACCGGATTCGCGAGCGTATCCAGGAGGAAATCCGGCGCGGCACACTGCTGATCGATACCGTGGGCAGCAGCACCGGCCGGGTGAACGGGCTGTCGGTGCTGGATCTGGGAAATTTCATGTTCGGCCGGCCGTCGCGCATCACCGCGCGTGTCCGGGTTGGCGAGAGCCAGGTCGTTGACATCGAGCGGGAAGTCGAGCTCGGCGGTCCGATCCATTCCAAGGGTGTATTTATTCTTTCGGCTTTCCTCGGCTCCCGCTATGTGCTGGAGCAGCCGCTGGCGCTTTCCGCCAGCCTGGTGTTCGAACAGTCCTATGGTGAAGTCGAGGGAGACAGCGCTTCTGCCGCCGAACTGTTTGCGCTGCTGTCGGCGCTGGCCGACATGCCGCTGCGGCA
>CBEUNK010000053.1:0-16191 GCA_965544455.1 uncultured Thiogranum sp. | reverse complement strand
CCCGCTTCACCGGCCGCAGTATCGACCTGCCGTTCACCAAGGAAGCCCTGCGCGATCTCCTCGTTCTGCAGGACAAGCTGGTATCGGTGGATAATATCCAGAAAACCGTGGCCGAGTATTACAAGATCCGCGTCGCGGACCTGCTGTCGGCGCGCCGGACACGCTCCATCACCCGGCCCAGGCAGGTGGCGATGGCCCTGGCCAAGGAACTGACCAGTCACAGCCTGCCCGAGATCGGCGAATCCTTCGGCGGGCGCGATCACACCACAGTGCTGCACGCCTGTCGCAAGGTCAACGAATTGAAGGAATCCGACCTACGTATCGCCGAGGACTATAGTAACCTGTGCAGATTACTGACTACATAGTGTGGATAACTGGTGGATAAACTTGCCGCGTCCGGGTTTTCCGATATTATCCACAGGTGGCCCACAGTTTCCGGGGCTGTTTACCAGCCGCGGTTTGTAGCTGTTACTTTATGAAATCACATGACAATTTAAGTGTTATCAACAGCAACAGGTCGGCCTAACTATAACTACTAAAGATATATAAAGGATATATATTTAATGAAATTCACTATTGACCGGGAGACTTTGTTAAAACCTCTCCAGCAAGTCATTGGTGTTGTAGAACGCCGCCAGACACTGCCTGTGCTGGGTAATCTGCTCATGGTTGCCAGCGACAAGGGGCTGAAATTAACAGCCACAGATCTGGAAGTGGAGATTCAGTCACGGGTTGATGTCGACATCAGCGAACCCGGCGAAATTACCCTGCCGGCACGCAAGCTGGTGGATATCTGCAAAGCGTTGCCTGAAAACGCCAGCATCCAGTTCACGATTAATGACCAGAAAGCGCAGATACGCTCCGGCAAGAGCCGGTTTACACTGACGACACTCCCGGCGGCGGATTTCCCCCTGGTCGAATCGATCAAGGGCGATTGCAGCTTCACGATTCCCCAGAACAAGTTGAAAGAACTGATCGAACGCACCCAGTTCTCGATGGCGCAACAGGACGTGCGTTACTACCTGAACGGACTGATGCTGGAAATCAGTAACGGTCTACTGCGCGCCGTGGCGACAGACGGACACCGCCTGGCCTTGTGTGACATGCCGGTAGATATCAGGGTAGGTGAGTCACGCCAGGTGATCGTACCGCGCAAGGGTATCCAGGAATTGCAGCGCCTGCTCGAGAGCAATGACGAACCGGTACAGGTCAACGTCGGCAGTAACCACATCGGCATCAGCAATGCCGATATACGCTTTACCTCCAAACTGGTTGATGGCCGTTTCCCGGATTACGACCGCGTCGTACCCAAGGGCAGCGACAAGCTGGTGGTCGCCGACCGTGAACTGCTACGCCAGGCCTTGTCCCGCACCTCGATTCTGTCGAACGAGAAGTATCGCGGGATCCGGTTGAATCTTGATAAAAATATTATTAAAATTCAAGCACATAACCCAGAACAGGAAGAGGCTGACGAAGAATTCGAGGTTGATTACAAAGGCGGCGGGCTGGAAATCGGGTTTAATGTGACCTACTTGCTGGATGTCCTTTCAACCCTGCGCAGCGACAATATCGAGATAAACCTCAGCGATTCCAACAGCAGTTGCCTGATGCGGGAACCCGGCACCGAGCAGTACCGCTACGTGGTAATGCCGATGCGGCTGTAGTAGCGGTGCCCATCCCTCTTCGCCTTCCACCAAGGTCCCGGGTGGAAGTTTGCCGGTTCATGCTGGCGCCGGCTCGTTGTTGAGCTGATTCCCACAAAGTCGGTTCAACTGATCCATCTATCCGGATGTTCATTGCATCATTCTCAATCAGCCGGTTCCGTAACCTGCAACAGACAGAACTCAGCTGCTCTCCTCAACTGAATCTATTTGTGGGAGAAAACGCAGCAGGTAAAACCAGCTTGCTGGAAGCGCTGTACGTGCTGGCCCGCGGGCGATCCTTTCGGGCACGCCATCTCGATGAGTTGATTCAAACGGGCCAGGAGGATTTTCAACTGGTTGCCCGGCTGAATACCCCGGAAGGCCGGCAACTGCCCGTGGGTATGCGGCGCAGTGAAAAGCGCCTGGAGTGTCGCATTGATGGGCGGCCGATAAAACGCCTGTCACAACTGGCTGCTCTGTTCCCGGTACAGTGGTTAGGCGGGAACCTCCATACACTGGTTGAAGACGGCCCTGTTTATCGAAGGCAGTTTCTCGACTGGGGATTGTTTCACGTGAAACCAGATTATGTCTCTCACTGGAAACGTTTCCAAAAACTCCTGAAACAGCGAAACGCCGCTCTCAGGCGGGGTGCATCTGGCCAGGAGGTACAGGCCTGGGATCCGGAGCTCGCGGAGGCGGGAGAGAAACTGGATGGCTATCGGCGCGACTACCTGGAAGACCTGCTATCCGCACTTGCGGCAGTAAATCCACGTTTTACCACACTGGATGCACCGGTCAGTGTCGCGTACCGGCGGGGCTGGGCGGCCAACAGCAGTTATCAGGCCGCACTGAAAGACAGTTTCAGCAAAGACCGGGAGCGGGGTTTTACCCAGGGGGGGCCGCAACGAGCGGAATTGATATTCAGCATAGATGGCAAACCGGCGAGCGAACTGCTATCACGTGGGCAGCAGAAAGTGTTTATTACGGCGCTGCAGCTGGCGCAGTCGACGCTTCTCTACCGGCAGACGGGAAAAAACAGCCTGTTTCTTTTTGATGACCTCGGATCCGAACTGGATAGAGCGAATCAGCATATTATTCTCGGTTTGCTGGGTACGATAAAAGCCCAGGTGTTCGTAACGGCTATCGAGGAACCCCTGCTTTCCGGGGATGTAAATGCCGACATCAAACGGTTTCACGTGAAACACGGCGTTGTCACGGAAGTGGTATAATCGATCGATTGCAAACGGATAGATCACTATGAGCGATAAACCCAGTTACGACTCCTCGAATATCAAGGTCCTGAAAGGCCTGGACGCGGTCAGAAAGCGGCCGGGTATGTATATCGGTGATACCGACGACGGCACAGGCCTGCACCACATGGTCTTTGAAGTAGTCGACAATTCCATCGACGAAGCGCTGGCCAATTACTGCTCGGAGATCAGTGTCACCCTGCACAGTGACAATTCAGTCAGTATCGCGGACGATGGCCGCGGTATTCCGGTGGATATCCATCCTGAAGAGGGGCGTTCGGCTGCCGAGGTGATCATGACGGTGCTGCATGCCGGTGGCAAATTCGATGATAACTCTTATAAGGTGTCGGGCGGACTGCACGGTGTCGGCATTTCCGTGGTCAACGCCCTGTCGGAATTTCTCAAACTGACCATCAAGCGTGACGGCAAGGTGCACTACCAGGAATACGTGAATGGGGAGCCCACGGAACCCCTCAAGGTTGTCGGCAGCACGGATCAGACCGGTACCGAGGTTACCTTCAAACCCAGTACCAGCATCTTTACGGACACCGAATTTCATTACGATATACTTGCTAAGCGACTGAGAGAACTATCTTTTTTAAATTCTGGCGTGCGCATCAAAATCACCGACGAGCGCAGCGACAAACAGGACGTGTTCGAGTACCAGGGCGGTATCCGCGCCTTTGTCGAACACCTGAATAAAAACAAAACCCCGTTGCACCAGACGGTGTTCTATTTCACCGGTCAGAAAGACGGTGTGGGCGTGGAAGTCGCCATGCAGTGGAACGATTCGTACCAGGAAAATATTTTCTGTTTCACCAATAACATTCCCCAGCTGGACGGTGGCACCCACCTCGCCGGTTTTCGCGCGGCGCTGACGCGAACCCTCAATCACTACATGGAGAAGCAGGGCGCCAAGAAGAACAAGGTGAATACCACCGGTGACGACATGCGCGAAGGCCTGGTGGCGGTATTGTCAGTCAAGGTTCCTGACCCAAAGTTCTCTTCGCAGACCAAGGACAAACTGGTTTCATCGGAAGTAAAAGGCGTGGTTGAGTCCACGGTATCGGAGAAACTGGAAAGCTATCTCCTTGAAAACCCTACAGATTCTAAATCCATCACGCAAAAGATAGCGGAAGCCGCGATGGCACGTGAGGCGGCGCGCAAGGCACGTGAAATGACGCGTCGCAAGGGCGCGCTGGATATCGCCGGCCTGCCGGGCAAACTGGCGGATTGCCAGGAGCGTGATCCGGCATTGAGCGAGCTCTACCTGGTGGAGGGTGATTCCGCCGGTGGTTCGGCCAAACAGGGCAGGGATCGTAAATCACAGGCCATCCTGCCCCTGAAGGGCAAGATCCTCAACGTCGAAAAAGCACGCTTCGACAAAATGCTGTCCTCGGTGGAAGTCGGTACGCTGATCACGGCGCTGGGCTGCGGTATCGGGCGCGACGAATTCAATATCGACAAGCTGCGCTATCACCGCATCATCATCATGACGGACGCTGATGTTGACGGTTCACACATTCGCACCCTGCTGCTGACCTTCTTCTACCGCCAGATGCCAGAGCTGATTGAAAAAGGTTATGTGTATATTGCCCAGCCGCCGTTGTACAAGGCTAAAAAGGGCAAGCAGGAACAGTACGTCAAGGACGATAGCGCATTGCAGGAATACCTGATGCAGGCCGCGCTGGATAAAGCCAGCCTGTTCGTCAATGCCGATGCTCCGCCATTAAGCGGCCCGGGGCTGGAATCGCTGGCGCAGCAGTACATGGCGGTGATGGCATCGATCCAGCGGCTGCAGCGGCGATACAATTTTATCGTGCTGGAGAAAATGCTTTACATGCCGGCGTTGCTTGAAGTCGATTTACACGACTTGTCAAAGGTTCAGAACTGGTGCAGCGAACTGGGACAGCGTATCAACACCCAGCTGAAAGCCGGTGAGCGCTTCGAGATCGCCGTTGAAGCGGACGAAGAACACGAAGGCTTTGTCATCCACGTGCGCAGACTCACCCACGGCATACTGTCGAGTGAACAGACTATACCCAGTGAATTTTTTGCCAGTGCCGAGTACGGCCGCATGGTCGCGCTGGGTGAACAGCTGGACGGCCTGCTGGGTGATGGCGCCTATGTTCAGCGTGGAGAAAAACAACAGCCGGTTTCAAGTTTCCGGCAGGCGATGAACTGGTTAATGGACGAAGCCAAGCGTGGTCACCACATCCAGCGTTATAAAGGGTTGGGTGAAATGAACCCCGAGCAATTATGGGAAACAACCATGAACCCGGATACACGGCGTATGCTGCAGGTGAAAATCGAGGATGCCGTTGCGGCGGATGAAATTTTTACGACCCTGATGGGTGACCAGGTTGAACCACGGCGTGATTTCATCGAACTCAACGCGTTGTCGGTTTCAAATCTCGACGTCTAGGGATTACTGGCCATACTCGTGATGCGCGAGTGTGGTGATCTTCGCCATCTCGGCTTCGATCCACTGCTCCGCTTCAGCAAGAATCTGCTGCGCGGTTTTTCCCTTGCTTTCGATGGGCGCACCGATGCGCACCTGTATAACGCCCGGCTTTTTAATGAACTTGCGCCTGGGCCAGAATTCACCGGCGTTGTGTGCCACGGGCGTTACCGGGTAACCGGTGCGCTCGGCCAGAAGCGCGCCACCGATGCGATAGCGACCTTTCCTGCCAGGGGCTATGCGCGTGCCTTCCGGAAAGATGATTATCCAGCGGCCTTTTTCCAGGCGTTTACGCCCCTGTTCCACCAGTTGATCGACAGCCTTTTTGCCGGCACCGCGATCAAGCGCGATGGGATCCATCATGTAGGCGCCCCAGCCAAAGATCGGTGCCCACAGCAGTTCCCGCTTGATTACCCAGGATTGCGGCGTAAACCAGAAATTCAATGTCAGTGTTTCCCAGGTCGACTGGTGTTTTGCAAACACGATACCCGGTTGTGAGCCGACGTTTTCCAGGCCCTTTACTTCATAACGCAGCTTGCAGGTAATCTGCAGCCAGGCGATGGTAAGCTTCGACCAGGCGCGTGTCAGCAGGAAGCGTTTCTCCAGGGGAAACGGGAAACTAAGAAGCAGCAAACTCGCAAACAACACGATCAGGAGTGCGAAGACAATCCAGAAAAGAAACGACCGCAGGTAGAGGACGGCGAGTGAAGGTTGTTGTTCCGGGCTGGTCAAAAGCGGAAATCTCCGAACCGGTCAGGACATGTCCCTGAATTCAGACACCCGGATCCGGCCGTTGACCATGCGCGATTCGCGCTGCATCAGCTTGTCCATTTTTTTCCAGAAAGCGTCACGCAGGTCAAAGTCGGCGGCAATTGCCGTGCCGATAATCAGAATCATCAGGTCAGCGACTTCCTCAGACAGCATTTCCGTGTTTTTCCCCTTGGTGACGCAGGAGGAAATCTCGCCCAGCTCCTCGGCCATCAACGCCACCCGGTAGGTCATTTCCTCGCCACCGGTGTTTTTGAAATCATGCTTGTCGTGAAACGCCTGTACGGCATCCAGCATGGCCTGGTAGGAATCACGCTTGTTCATGACGTACCTCAGCTTTGCAGTCGTGAAAGATCCGCCACGCGCAGGAACAGGCCGGACAGGTTTTGCAGCAGGGCGAGGCGATTGGCGCGCAGGTCATCGTCATCCACCATGACCATGACCTGGTCAAAAAAAGTATCCACACTGTTGCGCAAGGCGGCAAGCCGGGCCAGCGCTGGGGTGTAATCACCGGCATCCAGCAATGGCACAACGGCGGCATTCATTTTGTCCAGTTCGCTGGCGAGTTGTTTCTCGGCATCGTCGGTGAGACGGGCGACATCCACCTGGTCCGGGATGGCCTGGTCGGTTTTCTTCAATATGTTACTGATGCGCTTGTTGGCGGCGGCAAGACTTTCCGCTTCCGGTAACAGGCGGAAGGCACGGCAGGCCTGGATACGGCGGTCAATATCCAGCAGATTGGTGGGCCGCGTCGCCAGCACGGCATCGATCAGGTCGACCTCCACCCCCTGTTCCTGGTAATAACCCCGCAGGCGGTCCATGACGTAAGCAAATACCGGTTCGACGACTGCCGCGGTATCGAGCGAACGGTCGAAGGCATTGGCGGCGGTTTTCAGCAGGTTCTCCAGGTCGACGTCCAGTGCCTGTTCGATACAGATGCGTACCACGCCCAGCGCCGCGCGGCGCAGGGCGAATGGATCCTTGTCGCCGCTGGGTTGCTGGCCGATAGCGAAGATGCCGATCAGGCTGTCGAGACGATCGGCCAGGGCAACGGCCTGACCGACACCGTCGGACGGCAGCGTGTCGCCGGCAAAGCGCGGCAGGTAGTGCTGCTCGATGGCGTCGGCCACGGCCGCCGCTTCACCGTCGTGCAACGCGTAGTAACGCCCCATGATGCCCTGCAGTTCGGGAAACTCATAGACCATGCTGGTGAGCAGGTCGCACTTGCACAAGCGCGCGGCGCGTTGCGCCTGTTCCGTGTCGGCATGAATCAGTGTGGCGATACCGGCGGCAAGTTCGGCCATCCGTTCCTGCTTGTCAAACAGGGTCCCCAGTTTTTTCTGGAACACCATGCTGCGCAGACTGTCGGCACGATCCGCGAGCGGCCGCTTGCGATCCTGGTTCCAGAAAAACGCTGCATCGGCAAGGCGTGGCCGGATCACGCGCTCATTACCGGCCTTGATCTGCGCCGGGTCCTTGCTGACGAGGTTGGTTACGGTAACAAAGTGCGCCAGCAGCCTGCCGTCGCTGTCGACCACCGGAAAATATTTCTGGTGATCCTGCATGCTTGAAATCAGTGCTTCCGATGGCACTTGCAGGAAGTCGGCGTCAAACTGCCCGGAGATGGCCACCGGCCACTCCACCAGTGAGGTAACTTCATCCAGCAGGTCATCATCGATCAAGGCTTCACCACCAAGCGCCCTCGCCTGTTCGATCACCTGGGCGCGAATGGCTTCGCGCCGCGCGGAGTAATCGGCGAGCACGTAGCCTTCGGTCTCCAGCAACGGCAGGTAACTCTCCGGTTCGGCCAGGTAGATGGGTTGCGGGTGGTGGAAGCGGTGTCCCCGCGTCTGCCGATCGCTGCGGATCCCCAGGATTTCGGTGTCGATGACCTCGTCGCCGAATAACAGTACGACCCAGTGCACCGGCCGGACAAATTCGTCATCGCGGTCGCCCCAGCGCATGCGCTTCGGAATCGGCAGGGCCGCGAGTGACTGGCGTAGCAGGTCCGGTATCAGTTGTGCCGTCGCCTGACCTTTTTCCAGCACACGATAGGACAGCCAGCTGCCTTTTTTGGTTTCCAGCTGGTCGAGTGCTTCGACCTCGACGCCACAGGATCTGGCAAAGCCAACGGCGGCCTGCGTGGGGCAGCCCTCGTCGTCAAATGCCGCCGACAGCGCCGGTCCCCGCCGCACGTTTTCACGGTCGGCCTGCGCCGCCGGCAATGACTTGATCAACAGCGCCAGCCGGCGTGGTGCTGCGTAAACGTGTACTTTCGCGGGCCGCAGACCGGCATCTTCCAGTGCCTTGCCCATTTCATCGGCGAAAGCCAGTGACAGGCGGCGCAATGCCTTGGGCGGCAGTTCCTCGGTACCGATTTCGATCAGCAGGTCGCGGACATCGCTCATCGGGGCGCCTCCTGCTGCAGCATCGGAAAGCCCAGCGACTCGCGCCGCTCGAAATAGGCCTGTGCCACCGCCCGGGCCAGCGCGCGCACCCGCAGGATGAAACGCTGGCGCTCGGTGACGGAGATGGCGCTGCGGGCATCCAGCAGATTAAAGGTGTGTGATGCTTTCAGCATAAGTTCATACGCCGGCAGCGGCAGGCCGGCCTCGATCAAAGCCTGACTGTCCTTTTCACACACGTCGAACCAGTGAAACAGTTCATCAGTATTGGCGTGTTCGAAATTGTAGGCCGACATTTCGACTTCGTTCTGGTGAAACACGTCGCCATACAGCACCTTGCCCTGCGGGCCCTCTGTCCAGACCAGGTCGAACACACTCTCGACGCCCTGCAGGTACATGGCGATGCGCTCGAGGCCATAGGTGATTTCACCGCTGACCGGTTTGCAGTCCAGGCCACCGACCTGCTGGAAATAGGTGAACTGGGTGACTTCCATGCCGTTCAGCCAGATTTCCCAGCCCAGTCCCCAGGCGCCCAGCGTGGGTGATTCCCAGTTATCCTCGACAAAGCGGATGTCGTGGACCAGCGGGTCAAGGCCCAGTTCCTGCAAGGAGCCGAGGTAAAGGTCCTGGATGTCGTCCGGGCTGGGTTTCAGCAATACCTGGAACTGGTAATAGTGTTGCAGGCGGTTGGGATTTTCACCGTAACGACCGTCGGTTGGTCGGCGCGACGGCTGCACATAGGCGGTGCGCCAGGGTTCCGGCCCGATGGCGCGCAGGAAGGTGGCGGGGTGAAAGGTGCCGGCACCCACTTCCATGTCGTAGGGTTGCAGCAATACGCAGCCCTGGCGTGACCAGTAGTCCTGCAGTGCCAGTATCAGGCCCTGAAAGGTCGAGATATTGTTTGCGGTGGTGGCAGTCAAAACGGTTCTGTTTATGCTTGGAATGATCGAAGGCGCGCAGTATAGCCTGCGCAGCGGGCCGGATGTAGGTCGGTGACCGGAAATTTGAACCAATATAAAGGTCTAACTTATCAAGAAGTAAGTTTTATTGGCCGATAAACCGGATAAGGGAGCGGCAATCAAGGGGAAGCCCATGACATCACTGGTACTGCAACCCACGGACACGGCCCAATGGCATGCGCTGGTCGCTGAGGCTCAGCAGGCCTGCCGGCACCATCTTGAT
Source organism: uncultured Thiogranum sp. (assembly GCA_965544455.1). Taxonomy (GTDB): domain Bacteria; phylum Pseudomonadota; class Gammaproteobacteria; order DSM-19610; family DSM-19610; genus Thiogranum. The sequence goes on along the minus strand of CBEUNK010000053.1, from coordinate 6,482 downwards.
GAACCGCTTGAATCCTACCTGGTTTTTATGCTGATGCGGTTTGCCGGGCGGCCGGATCTGGCAGCCCGGGCCATGGCCCTGGAATTTCTTGAAGCACAACCGGAAGGCAGCCAGCAACCCGATCGTTTGCGGGATGTTGGCGACAAATGCCTGCTCTTTTCCGGATTTTTCCCGCAATTGGCGGAAAAACGCCTGGTCCGGGTCAGCTATTTCGTCCGTCTTGGGCGTACCGCCTACCATCAGCTTGCCGCCCTGGTCGACCGTGAAACCGACCGGCTTTACGGCCAGCTGGCCGAGGCCTTCGTGCCGGTGATGGATGTGCTGCAGGCCATGCGCGGCCTGTCCGGTGTGCCGGTGCTCAGCCCGCTGGCGGCGGCTGAACTCTGGGCGGATACCGGCGGTCGTGTGGCCTACCAGGCACTGGGTGAAGCCAGCGCGGGTATCCCGGTAGCCGGGAACAAACAGCACCATTAGACCACCCCGGCGTTCGCCGGCGCCGATATTATGTCCGGACAAATTCCGCTGAATTGTCGGCGCATCGAAACTGCTGGCCTGGGGTACAATTCCCCTCAGTCTATCCGTATTCATTCGTAATCTGTCATGAGCGAACCACGCAAAGCCGCGGCCCTGATTTCCGGGGGCCTGGATTCCCTGTTGGCTGCCAAAGTCATCCAGGAACAGGGTATCCATGTCGAGGGCATCAATTTCTTTACCGGCTTTTGCGTCGAGGGGCACACGCACGCTATCCGCAAAAAGGATCGTGCCAGGCCCAAGCGCAATAATGCCTTGTGGGTCGCCGAACAGCTGGGCATAAAACTGCACATCATCGATATCATCGAGGAATACAAAGACATCGTCATCAACCCGAAGCACGGTTATGGCGCCAATCTCAATCCCTGCCTGGACTGCAAGATTTTCATGGTGCACAAGGCCAGGCAGTGGATCGAGGCGCATGGTTTTGACTTCATTATTACCGGTGAAGTCATCGGCCAGCGGCCCAAGTCGCAACGCAAGGACACCATGCCGGTCATCGCGCACGAGTCGGGGGCCGAGGACTTATTGCTGCGCCCTTTATGTGCCAGGAATCTGCCGCTTACCAGGCCGGAGCGCGAGGGCTGGGTGGATCGCGAGGGGCTTTACGATTTCGAGGGCCGTTCCCGCAAGCCACAAATGGCGCTGGCCAGGCAGTTCGGTTTCGAGGACTATGCACAACCCGCCGGCGGTTGTTGCTTTCTCACCGACGCCCAGTATTCGCACAAGCTCGCCGACCTGTGGCAGGCGCGCGGTACCCGGCGTTACGAACTCGACGACATCATGTTGCTGAAGGTTGGCCGCCACCTGCGTCCGCGCCCGCATTTTAAAATGATCGTTGGCCGCGAAGACGGGGAGAATAAATTTCTCGAAGGTTACCGCAAGCAGTTCACCCACATGTTCACCACCAGCCATAAGGGTCCGCTGGTGCTGATCGACGGCGAGACTTCGGCCGATGATCTGGAGCTGGCGGCACGGATAACGGCGCGCTTCAGCCAGGGCCGGGGTGCCGAACGTGTCGACGTGGAAATCCATCCCGTGCAGGGAGACAACATCGTCAAGCAGGTCACTCCCATGGCCGGTGAGCAGATTCCGCGGGACTGGTACCTGTGAGTGAGGCGCGGCTCGACGCGCGTCGCCTGCTGTGCCCGCTGCCGGTCATTCGCGCCCAGGAAAAAGTCGAACAACTGGTCGCTGGCGATACGCTGACCGTGTATTGTACGGACCCCGGCGCCATTCATGATATTCCCGCCTGGTGCCGGGTAAACGGCCATGAAGTACTGCAGATAGAACAGCAGGACGATGAAATCACGATACGCATCAGGGTCTGCGATGCGTCGTAATGTATAAACGCGCCAGGTGATATAACTTTATAATAGCGACTATGACCACGACAGTAGACGAAACCCTCAGTAATCCGCGCTACCTGGAAGTCCGCAAGGTCACGTTGATCGGTTCGGTGATCGACCTGCTGCTGGGCATCGCCAAAATCCTGGTAGGCTGGGTGGCGCATTCACAAGCCTTGATTGCCGACGGCGTGCACTCGCTGTCGGATCTGGCAACGGATTTCATCGTACTGTATGCCGCCAAACATTCGCACCGCAAAGCCGACGAGGATCATCCCTATGGTCACGGTCGTATAGAAACACTGGCAACCGTCGGCCTGGGCATCGCGCTGATCGCCGTCGGCTTTGGCATCGGTTACGACGCCGTGGAACGCATGAATCAGCCGGAACTGCTGCTGAACCCGGGTATCGTGGCGCTTGGCGTGGCGATCATTTCGGTAATCTCCAAGGAAGCCATTTATCAGTACACCCGCAATGCCGCCAAACGTTTGCGTTCGAACTTGTTGATGGCGAATGCCTGGCACAGCCGCAGCGATGCGATATCCTCCATCGTGGTTGTGATCGGTGTCGGCGGCGCCATGATGGGCCATGCCTATCTTGATGCAGTGGCCGCTATCGTGGTCGCGGTCATGATCGCCAAGATCGGCTTCGACCTGGTGCGTGACAGTACCAAGGAGCTGATCGATACGGCACTTGAACCCGAGGTTACCGATAAAATCCGCGATGAGGTTTTCAGTGTCGACGGCGTGCGCGCCGTTCACATGCTGCGTTCACGTCGCAGCGGCGGTGATGCGCTGGTAGACCTGCACCTGCAGGTCGATCCGCACATCAGTGTGTCCGAGGGCCACCAGATCGCCGACACGGTACGCCGGCACCTGCTGGAAAGTGTCGACGAGGTCACTGATGTAACCGTGCACATCGATCCGGAAGACGACGAGGAAGTTTCTCCCTGCGACCAGTTGCCGTTGCGCAACGATCTGATTGAACAGCTGGAACAGCAGCTGGCGGCCGCCGGGATTACGGACGTCGATGCCAGGCAGATCACGCTGCACTATCTGAGCGGCAAGCTGCAGATCGACCTGTGCCTGCCGCTGGCGGTGCTCGACCGTCATGGCGACGCCAGGGCCTTTATCAACGAGCTGAAAACGGCTGCAAAAAAGGTGGCGGAAGTCGATTCGGTACGGGTCACCTTTAACGCCTGATCGCACCAATTTAATGCATTTATAAGGCTTGCCGCACTATAATGGCGCGTTTACGGGTGCAAAATCACCGACACAGGACGACAAGTCTGTGTGTTGCAAGCATTTTTGCCCGTGGCATAATTCGTGCTCTTTCACTGAGCACTTAATTTTGATTGCCCGGTCACCGGCTCTTTGCGATACCGGGATCGAGTTTATTTGACCCAGTTTATTTCGGAGGAAGCTACATGACCGCAGCTAAGGTAAACAAACTGATGAAGGACAACGGCGTCAAGTTCGTTGACCTGCGTTTCACGGACACCCGCGGCAAGGAGCAGCACGTCACCGTGCCCGCCAGCGAGGTCGACGCCGGTTTCTACAAGGACGGCAAGATGTTCGACGGTTCCAGTATCGCGGGTTGGAAAGGCATCAACGAATCCGACATGGTGCTGATGCCGGACACGACCACGGCGGTTGTCGATCCCTTCGCCGACGAGTCGACCATGAACCTGCGCTGCGACATTCTCGAACCGGCTACCATGAAGGGTTATGAGCGTGACCCGCGTTCACTGGCCAAGCGCGCCGAGGCCTACCTGAAGTCAACCAAAATTGCCGACACCGCCTACTTCGGTCCGGAAAACGAATTCTTTGTGCTGGACGATGTGCGCTGGGGCTCGGACATGAGCGGCGCCTTCTATAAAGTGGATTCCGAGGAAGCCTCGTGGAACGCCGAGCGTGTCTACGAAGACGGCAACATCGGTCACCGCCCGGGCGTCAAGGGCGGTTACTTCCCCGTGCCACCGGTTGATTCGCTGCACGACATGCGTTCCGCCATGTGCCTGGCGCTGGAGGAAATGGGTTGTCCGGTTGAGGTGCACCACCACGAAGTGGCCACGGCCGGCCAGTGCGAAATCGGCGTTGCGTTCAACACGCTGGTGCGCAAGGCTGACGAAGTACAGATTCTCAAGTACGCGGTCTGGAATGTCGCGCACAGCTATGGCAAAACGGCAACCTTCATGCCCAAACCGCTGGTCGGCGATAACGGTAACGGCATGCACGTTCACCAGTCGCTGTCCAAGGCGGGCAAAAACCTGTTCAGTGGCAAGAAGTATGGTGGACTGTCCGACATTGCCCTGTATTACATTGGCGGCATTATCAAGCACGCCCGCGCGCTGAATGCTTTCGCCAACGCGTCGACCAACTCCTACAAACGCCTGGTGCCCGGCTTCGAAGCACCGGTCATGCTGGCTTACTCGGCCCGTAACCGGTCTGCCTCGATCCGTATTCCATACGTGTCCAACCCCAAGGGAACGCGTGTTGAAGTGCGGTTCCCGGATTCCACCGCCAATCCCTACCTGGCCTTCTCCGCCATGCTGATGGCCGGTATCGATGGTATCCAGAACAAGATTCATCCGGGCGACGCCATGGACAAGGATCTGTATGACCTGCCCGCGGAAGAAGAAGCCAAGATTCCGCAGGTGTGCTATTCCTTCGACCAGGCACTGGAAGCACTCGACAAGGATCGCAAGTTCCTGACCGCCGGTGGCGTGTTCACCAACGACATGCTGGACGGCTACATCGACCTGAAGATGGAAGAAGTCACGGAATTGCGAATGAGTACGCATCCGATCGAGTTCGATCTGTACTACAGCCTGTAAACAAACCGATAACCGGTACGAAAAACGCCCCCAACGGGGGCGTTTTTTGTTGCGCACTGTTTACACAGCCAGTAAGGTGAAACACAGTGGATAATCAAGGGGGTGGCCACGTGTATCCAAACAAGCTGATTATCGTCATGGCCGGTCTGTTGCTCGCCAATGGTGCAAGTGCCGCCGTGTATAAAACCGTGGATGAACAGGGCAACGTCGTCTATACCGATGAACCGGTGGGTAATGGCGAGCCGGTCAAGTTGCCACCGCTTTCCACCGTGCCACCACCGAAATACCAGTCTTCCCCGCTATCCACGGAGGCGTCGGATGCCGCCACCGACACGGCGGTCTACGAAGAGCTCGCTATTGCGGCACCGGCGCAGGATGAAACGGTCCGGGATAACACGGGCAACGTCACTGTCCGGGTTTCCATCAGGCCGAAACTGGACAAGGCGTCCGGTCATCGCCTGCAGTATTTTCTCGATGGGCAGAAACACGGTGAGCCCAGCGTCGCCGGGCAGATGCTGTTTCCGAACATCGACCGCGGCGCACATACGGTCGTCGTCGCGGTGGTTGACGCCAACGGCAAGGAGCTGAAACGCAGTTCCGACGTTCGTTTCTACCTGCACCGCCAGTCAATTAATTTCCCCCGGGGGCCGGGCAGCCCCACGCCGCTGGGTACCCGCTGAGCGCCGCGTGTGCGAGCCTCTTCCATATGCACTATAATAGTGCATATGCTTTCCTGCTCTGTGCGAATGCGCCTTTTCGGGGCATGGGCCGCCCCGGGGAATGCCCGAGTGAATTTGTAAGCGCGTCATATTTCCCCGATATTTCAAAGCATTAAAGATAATCTGCCAGCGTACACCGGGTAACAGATGGCCCGCAGGAAAACTGGTTTGGTTTTTGCACTCGGTTGAACATGTCATTGCCCGACGATCCAAAGCCGGTAGCACCCGGTCAGCTGCTCGAAGCGCTCAATACGGCGGTCGTATTGCTGGACGCCTCCCTGCGGCTGATCTACCTGAACCCGGCGGCTGAAAATCTTTTCGAGATCAGTCGGCGGCAGGTGCGCGGGCAGGACTGGCGGCAGATCATGCAGGCCGATGCATCGCTGAACGAGCGGCTCGGCGCGGCAGCGCAGGCGCAGGAACCGTTTACCGAACGGGAACTCGGACTGCGTACCGCATTCGGCCAGCCCATGACGGTGGACTGTACCGTCACACCCATGACTAACGGGGAGTTATTGTTGGAAATCGTCCAGGTCGATCGGCATCTGCGTATTGCACAGGAGGAACACCTGCTGGTGCAGCAACACGCCGTGCGCGACCTGATGCGCGGTATCGCGCACGAGATCAAGAATCCGCTGGGTGGCCTTCGCGGTGCGGCACAGCTGCTGGAAAGTGAATTGCGCGATTCCGATCATAAGGAATACACGCGGGTAATTATCAGCGAGGCCGACCGGCTGAGAAATCTTGTCGACCGGATGCTGGGGCCGAATAATGTGCCGCAAAAGCGTGAAATCAATATCCACGAGGTGCTCGAGCACGTACGCAGCCTGGTCGACGCTGAAAGCTACCCGGATCTGGAGCTGCAGCGGGAGTATGACCCCAGTATTCCGGAATTCGTGGCTGATTCGGAACTGCTGGTGCAGGCCATGCTCAACCTGGTACGCAACGCCGCGCAGTCGGGTGCGACGCGGATAACCCTGCGCAGCCGAACCCAACGCCAGTTCACGATCGGACATACCCGTTACAAACTGGTCATGCGTATCGACATCA